>NZ_JAGHQY010000030.1:0-633 GCF_017744035.1 Shimia sp. R11_0
CGGAAACACGGGCAGCAACGTGCTAAATTCAAGACCATCGCACCTAAAGCGAAATCAATGCCTAAACCGCAGAACGCACATACGATCACTGTCTCTGCATATGTGTGCCGATCATTTCGTAAGAATTACAACCGTCCCCCTTTATAACATCTATTTTTTCTTACTGCGCATCTTAAATTGGGTCCGTGTTTGGTCACGTCGACACAACGCCGCTGCTCTTTGACTTCGTTAATCCCGCTCTCGTGTAGATACCTTTTAACGCTAGTTTGGCCCATAGCCACTATCGTGTGAAAACTCGCCCTAAGGCCTATCTACAACCTAAAGCGGACATCGAATTTGGGCACGGCAAGGACGAATGCGGCAATTCTCTACACGCTCCACAATCATTCTGAATCACGGCAGGGTTTTGAGCAAGCAGTTTTCAATCCGCGGCGGTTTGTGACCAATCGTCAGCTGGTCTTCCGGAAACAAGGAATACTCGAAGAAAGGATATCGCAATGCCACGCGTCATGCCTGAATAAAATGTGGCACAAACCGGGACAAATCCTGCGTTACTTCGGAACTGTCCTCGCGGACGCACAGCCCACAGGCATTGTCGCCTATCACCCACGACCCAATCATCATGTGGTCCGC
>NZ_JAGHQY010000003.1:0-491885 GCF_017744035.1 Shimia sp. R11_0
CAAATAGCCTCAAAGCCAAAAGGCAAAAAAGGCAAAAGCGTCGCGGGATGGAGCAGCCCGGTAGCTCGTCAGGCTCATAACCTGAAGGTCGTAGGTTCAAATCCTACTCCCGCAACCAATATATACAGAACGGGCCGAAGCAAGGCGCTCCGAGGCCGTTTTTGTTTGGCCCAAGGCCAGCAAACCAGCCAGCTCCCCAACCAGTTCAATGTCCATGCCATCAGTGCGTGGGGGGCAGCTGGATCTCCTCCAGCAGGGACCGGATGATCGTTGTGGCTTCGGCTTTGGTCTCGGGATCGTTTAGCGCTTCGCTTAGGTTGGCGACCTTGCTGCGGTACACATCGGACAAATTGGGATGCAGCAACACTGGTGCCGATTGGTCCGCATTGGACAGATCGGCTTCCAGTTCCGCCTTATGGGCTTCCAGGCTGTCCATCTTCTCTTTCATGCTCTCGTGAAACATCCCTTCGGCAATGGCGTCGATGATGCGGTCGATCTGCCGGGTGACCTGGGTAAGGTCACGTTTGGTTTTAGCTTCATCAACAGAACTCTGGACTGAGAGGCGATTGTGTTCTTCTTGGTAGGCTTTGACAAACTCGGCAATGAGATCGGGATGCAGAAGCTGGTCTTTGAGGCCAGTTATAACACGGCTTTCCAGTTCTTCCCACTTGTTGGTCTTGCGGTTGTCGCTGGTGCCTTTGTTCCGAGTATTGGCGCAGCCGTAGTTGGTTTTGCCCACAATGGTGTAGCCGCCGCTGCAGCAAGCGCACTTCAAAAGACCTGAAAACAAGTGTTTTGCTCGCTTGGCGCGCTCTGGACGGTTGAGACCGTCCGCTATCACGGCGTTGCGTGACGCTTTTGGGCGTGCTTTGGCAGATATGTGATGTCGGCACACCAGACTTGGTTGGGCTGGGTTATCCGCAAACCGCGCAACAGATAGGGATAGGTCTTGTGCCCTTTCGCCGCCTTGCTGGTGTTGGGCTTCTGGTAGATCGGCATCAAGCCCATCAGCCGCATCAGGCGTCGGATGCGCTTCTCGTTCACCAACCTCTCGGGACATTGCCCCGCAATGCCCTGCCGGTCAGTGGATGGCCTTCGTTTCGCAAGTGCCAAGTCATTTGCCGGACGCCAAAGAACGGTGTTTCCAGAAACTGCTCATCGATCTGGCGCATCAACAGCAGATTCATCGCTGTCTCACCCTTGGGCAGGTAGTAAAACGACGATCGAGAGATCGATAACAGCTTGCACTGTTTGCCAATCGACAGGTTGGTATTCGCAGGCTCAACCATCTTGCGTCTCACTTGCCGGTCCACGGCTTGAGCTTACGTGATACAAAATCGTTGGCGACGGCCAACTCCCCGATCTTCGCGTGCAGTTCTTTGACCTGCTCTTCGTCGATCTCTGGAGGCTTCTTTCCGCCGCGTTCAGACACGCCCGACGCGCCTTTCAGCAAAGCGCGTTTCCAGCTGTGGATCATCGTCGGATGGACGCCAAATTGGCTGGCAAGCTCAGCCACAGTTCGCTCCCCCTTCAAAGCCTCAAGCGCAACTTTCGCCTTGAACTCGGGCGAGTGGTTCTTCCGTTTCGGCATCTCTGATCTCCTCTCCGTCGAAGATCAGCAGACAACAAATCGTAGCTTACGTCAGTTTCCGAATTTCGGAAGGTCGCTCAAAAGGTACGTGGTGTTATATGATGGTGCTTGTTATCTGATCTTGGTCAAAATTAGCCCCACAGAGAAGCACGGCGCTTGTTTGATTTTTGTAGTTTTCAGGGTTGTTAAGGTAGGGAACAAGGGCAAGTGCGGCGGCGCCTTCGACAAGCATGTTGTCTTGCCAAGCGAGTGCTTTAAGGGCTTCGGCGATTTGAGCTTCATCGCAGTGAATGATTTCGTCGATAACCTCTGTGGCCATGGGGAGAGTCACAGACCCTTCATCCACACCGCCGGCAACGCCATCGGCCAATGTATCGAAATGATCTGTTTCGACGATTTGGCCTGCATTGATAGAGGCGGCCAAGGCGGCGGTGTTTACGGCGCTTACGCCAATCACCCGTGTATGTGGCGAGAAGGCCTTCAAGACCGCGCCAATACCAGAAATGAGGCCCCCGCCGCCCATGGAGATAAAGATGTTATCAAGCCTTGGGAGTTGGTCGAGCAACTCGAGACCGATGGTGCCCTGACCTGCGATGACCCCAAGATCGTTGTATGGGGAAATATAGGTGTATCCTTCTTGCCTGGCCAGCTCTCGAGCATGTACCTCCGCGAGCGAAGAATCTGCGCCTGCGATGATCACGCGTGTCCCATAGCTTTCGATGGTTTCGCGTTTTTGTGTCACGACATTTTCTGGCAGGACCACCGTCAATTTATGCCCGGTTTTTTTCGCTGCAAAGGAGCAGGCGATGCCGTGATTGCCGGAGGAGGCTGTGATGACGGGCCGCTCTGTCGGAGTCGTGGTGAGCTTGGCCGTGGCACCGCGCAGCTTGAAAGATCCGGTAAACTGGAAGTTTTCCGTTTTATAGACCAGTTGCGTTCCCTCAGGCTGTGTCAGTCGGGATGGGATGATTGGTGTCTTGTTGATCAGCTGCGCGATGCGCTTGTGTGTGGTTACGGAAGCGGCAGCGGAGCGTAGGATCAGTTCGGAAGGCTTGGACATGGAGGCGCTCATAAAGATGTGTTTTGAAGATTGGCCGCGCGCAAGATCGCGAGGGACACGGCGGCATCCTGTACGGCCAGTCCTGTCAGGTCCGCGATGATGATTTGAGTATCATTTGTGCGGCCGGGGTGATCCTGGTTTAGAACGTGACCGAGGCAGATTGGGCGGCTGTTTGGCGGGAGGTGTTGAAACTCGCCCAATTGCAGAGATTGAGAGGAAGCGTCACAAATCAAAAGCTCCGCAGATGTGATCAGGTTGGTGGAGAGTTCCTGTTTGCCGGGGCTATCCGCACCAAGAGCCGTGATATGGGTGCCGGGCTCGATCCAGTCGCTTGTGATCAATGGCTTTCTTGACGGCGTGCATGTGATAATGACCTCAGCGGCGCCACAGGCTTCAGCCAGATCTGTGACCGACACGGCATCAATTCCGTGTTTCCGAAGCTCTTCAGCGGTTGAATGAGCTTTGGCGGTGTCTCTTCCCCATATTTTAAAAGAGAGGCTCCGATCGGGGGTCAGCTGTTGCAAGCACCGGGCTTGATGGCGGGCCTGCAAGCCTGTTCCAATCACCAGGACGGTGCCGAAGCCTGATTTTGCCAATGCCTTCGTGGCAAGTGCGCCGCCAAGTCCGGTGCGAATGTCGGTGAGCCAGCCTTCGTCCCTAAGTATCGCCAAAGGCGCGCCTGTTTGGGCGCAAAAGACAAGGTTCATTCCATTTGAAGAGGGCAGGCCATTGTCTGGATTACGGTAAAAGCCGGTTGAGACTTTCACAACAAACCCTTCTGTCCCCTCAATAAACCCAGTTTTGACACAGCATTCTCCTTGGGGTTCAGGGAATGTCAGCTGGGCTATGGCTGGGGTCTGTGTGTGGTTTTTAGCGGATGCGATAAAGGCGTTTTTGATCGCCTCTGATGCAATGGAGAAGTCGAACAGCTCTTGAATTTGGTCTTTGTTCAGGTCGATCACTGGGAAGTCTCTGTGGCGGCTCTGTCAGCGGGATTGACCGTTGACCTCTGTTTTGGACTAAAATATCTAAAATAGACATATGAGTCAATTGGGCGTGTCGCCAGACGTGCGTTGAAAGGACAGTTTCTTGTCTCTGAGAACCTTGCGGGCCAACGCCTGTGCCACTGCGGATGCAATTGGATCTTTGTTTGGCCAAAGTGTCGAGGTTGTGGTGCATGATTTGGAAGCGGGCACGATTGCCCATATTGTGAACCCTTACTCACGTCGTGTTCCTGGAGATCCCTCAAACGTGCAGGACGTGGATTTCCGCGCTATGGATATGGTGATTGGTCCATATGAGAAAATCCACTGGGATGGCTCCATCTTACGTTCGATCAGTATTGTGCAGCGTACTGAGGAAGGGCGTGCGGCTTATATGATTTGTGTGAATTCGGATCAGTCTGGATTGCTGTCTCTACAGCGCGCTGTGGAAGCACTGCTTCCGAGCAAGGCAGCAGGATCGGATGTAGGGGATGTATTTCGCAATGACTGGCATGAGCGGCTCAATATCTTTGTCAGCGACTGGTGCCGCGTACGGGATGTTTCAATCGAACGGCTCGACCGTAGTATGCGTCGCGCGCTTCTAGCTGAGCTTGATGTGTCCGGCGCATTGAATGAGCGCAATGCAGCTGCCTATGTTGGCCGCCTTCTTGGCGTGAGTCGCGCGACTATTTACAATGATCTAAAAGCAGGAGCCTCTGATGTCTGATCTCCAAAATACGTTGAGCATTCTGGAACTCTTGGTTGGCTTTGCGACAGTGTCTGAGCGGTCCAACACAGACCTGATTGTCTATGTTGCCGAGTATCTCGAAGAGTTGGGGGTTGAGGCACATGTCTTCCCCGATGCAACCGGACAGAAACATGGCCTCGTTGCACACATCGGTCCCTTGGTCCCCGGCGGCGTTGTTTTGTCTGGACATACAGATGTTGTGCCGGTGACAGGACAGGATTGGCATAGCGATCCTTGGACCTTGACTGAACGAGGTGGCTGCTACTACGGGCGTGGCACATGTGACATGAAAGGGTTTCTGGCTCTGGTATTGGCGGCTGTACCTAAAATGCTGGCCGCGCCTTTGCAAAAGCCGATTCAGTTGGCGTTGTCTTTTGATGAGGAAGTTGGCTGTACCGGGACTGTTCCATTGCTTGCAGAACTGCAGGCGCAGTATCCCATTGCCGACCGAGTGATTGTTGGTGAGCCGACCAACTGGCGTGTTGTGACAGGCCACAAGGGGGGCATTGATGTGACAACTGACATCAAGGGAAAGGCGGCCCACTCTTCCATGCCGCATTTGGGGGTTTCTGCGATCTCCGCCGCAGCCCGTCTTGCGGCATGGCATGAAGAAGAAATGCGGCGTTGTGCTGAACATGCGGATTTGACATCCGGTTTCATGCCTCCGCACAGCACCTTGCAGGTGGGGACCATTCATGGGGGTGTTGCTATGAATATTGTCCCTGACGCTTGTGTGATGGAGACTGATATTCGCTTTACGCCACCTGAAACGGCAGAGGAGTGGCTGCAACGCTACGGATGTTTTGCGGCAGAGGTTGAGCGTGACATGCAGGCACTTCACCCTGAAGCCAGCATCAACTTGCGTGGCATCGAGGTGATCCCCGCGATGATGCCGGAAAAAGAGGGGCCAGCGGAACGTTTGGCGCGTCAATTGACAGGAGACAATGCTGGTCATTGTGTGTCCTATCAGACGGAGGCGGGCCATTTTCAGAGTGCTGGGTATTCCACGGTGGTCTGTGGGCCGGGAGATATCGCACAGGCACATCAACCCAATGAATTCATCACGGCAGAACAGTTGCGGCGTGGGCAGGATGTGATGGAAAAGCTGATCGACAGATTGTGTTAAAGTAGCTGGAGCAAAAGGCCCAAGGCGGGCCCTTTGCAGCACAGGTCAGATGGCGTGGCGCTTGAGGAAAGCAGAAAACTTGGCCAAGCCAGCAACCAGATCAGCTGTTGGATTGGTGTAACCAAGCCGAAGCCAGCCCTCCATGTCCATTGCGCTGCCGGGGGTGAGCATCACACCTTCTTCTTTGAGCAATGTGACGCAGAGCTCGCGGGAGGTCATGGGCAGGTTGTACTTCAAGAGCGCGGTGGTGCCCGATTTTGGTTTGACCCAGCTGATCAGAGGCTCGTTTTCGAGCCAATCCTCAACAATCTGAAGGTTTTTGCGAGTGATGCTCTGCGCGCGCGCAAGAATTTTTTCGCGGTTTTCCAAAGCCATCGCAGCCAGGAGTTCATCAATCTGACCAACGGAAATTGTGTTGTAGTCACGATGGATCATCACATCATGCAGCATGTCTTTGGGGCCTGCGATCCAGCCGACCCGCAGGCCCGCGAGAGAATAGGCTTTGGACATGCCCGCAGTGCTAATGCCTTTTTCATACAGATCAGCGACTGCTGCGGTCATACCATCGCCGTCTTGATCTGTGCCGCGGTAGACTTCGTCACATAGCAGCCACGCATCAACTGACCGCGCGATTGCAACAATCTCTTCCAGCAGAGCCTTATCCATAAGCGCGCCGGTGGGGTTGTTGGGATTGTTGATGGCGATCAGCTTTGTATCTGGGCGCACCATGCTGCGCAATTTGTCCAGATCTGGCAGGAAGGCTTGCTCAGGACGCAGATGTAGTAGCTCAATATCCGCTCCGATGCTTTCAGGGATGGAGTAATGTTGTTGGTAGGTGGGGATGACCGAAATCACATGATCGCCACGTGCAACAAGTGTTTGATGCACCAGAGAGTTGGCCCCAATTGTGCCATGGGTTGTCAGCACATTTTCACGATTTTGGGTGGTGTAGAGGCTGGCGATGGCGTCGCGTAGCCGGTCAGAGCCTTCGATGGCTCCGTATGTCATCTTCATGCCTGACAGTTGGTCTAGAATGCTGTCTTGCACGCCTGCCATCTCAAAGAGTTCACCAAGAGTGATGGATTCAACGCAGGTTTCAGCGAGATTGAGATCACATTTCGTCTCATACTCGTTCATCCACATTTCGACGCCAAAGGGACGAATATCCATTGGTTTGTCCTTTCTCAGCTTTGGTTCTTTGCCGCGTCATAAACGGCGCGGGCCATGAAAATATCTTCGAGCCCCAAGCCAATGGAGCGGAAGAAAACCGGTTTGTCACCTGAAGGTGCCGCACAGGATGTGGTTTGCAGCTCTGCAAGATCGCCACGGATGCTGTCAGCGGACCAGCCGGCTTCCGTTGCCAGCTTCATGTCGCCAGCAGAGGCCGGAGTGGTTGCGCGATAATCGCAATAGACGTCGGCTTCAGAGAGAAATGCCGGGTCCACCTCATGTGCGTTGGCCACATTGGTGCTGATGGAGGTCACCAGTGTTGCGGGCGGGAGGTCGGTTGTGTTGAGGACAGGCGTGCCCGAAGAGGTGCAGAGCATGATCACATCGGCATCACGCGCGGCGGCTTCGGCGCTTTGGGCGCATTGCACGCGCGTGTCGAGAGCGTGCCAGTGTTGCTGAAGTTCCGGGTTCTCGTTCAGAGATGGGGAGAAGACGTGAATGTCTGACCAGTCCCGCAAGGCTGCCGTATGGCGCAGGTGCGCTTGGGCAACTTTGCCAGACCCTATGATTGCAAGCTTTGCTGCACCGGGTTTGGCGAGATGGTCGACCGCCAGTGCGGTGGTGCCCGCAGTGCGTTCTGTTGTCAGCTCACCGGAGTCACACAGCAGGAGGGGTTGCCCGGTATCCATGGACATAAGGACGGTCCAAGCGGTGATCACCGGTTTGCCCGGTTGCACAAGATAGGGGGAAAGCTTGGCTCCAAAGAGGTTGGCACCGGTGCTGGCTCCCTGGTAGGTGATGAAATCCCCTTTGTCTTCGGGGAAAAGTGTCAGGGTTTGTGACGGTTGCACGGCCTGACCTTTGCCCAGCTCTGTAAAAAGTGCACGCATGGCACCAAGGGTGTCCACCTCGGGCAAAATTGACTGAACTGCAGCGGCATCCATGACCAAGGGGGCGGGGGAGGCGGTTGACATGTCTGTGTCTCCTGAACGGTTGGGCGCTTTTGAGGCTATATTGATTGAGCGAGGCGAATGTGTGGCTTGAACCAAATGCCTTTCGCAAATGTGCTTGGGGCTGCTTTATTCTGTGGCTTTCCTTGGGAACATTCGAAACATCGGCTGGATATATCGAGAATTTCGATGTTATTTTCCCAAGGGGACCACCGCACCTGATTGTACAAGGTGATCTGTGAGCAAGGGTTGTTCGCGTACCCGATTGATGAAGGATCTTAAGATAATGTTATGCTCAGCATTCTTGCGGTAGGCGAGATAGATCGGGGAAAAATACTGAAGCTCAGGTCCCGTTTTCAACGCAACGAGGTTGGGGAGAGATGCACCGTAGTAATCTGGCAGAAACCCTACGAAGCGACCGCTGCGAATAAGGATGGCATGGGTTTCCATTTGATCTACCGTTGCCGAAGACGTGATGCTGCCATCGCCCGCATGCGCCGTTTTGCGTTTGTCTTTGCGAATGAAGGGGAAGCGTTGCAGTTCGCCGGGTGTAACAATCAATGAGTGCTGGCTGAGCTCTTCGAAGCCGATGTGCGGAAGTTTCGTCAGCGGGTGGTGTGGCACCGCATAAAGCGAGTGGCGTTCCTGAAAGAGAGGGATGTATTCAAGCCCGCTGCGTTTTTGCGGGAAGGGGCCAATTACAACGTCCTGCTGCCCCTCTAGGATCTGAGTTTCCATGGTTGAGGGCGAGATGAGCGACAGGTCCACATGCGTGTCGGGCGCGCGTTCAGAAAAGCGTCCGAGAACATTGGGCAGCGGCCATGCCGTGTTGGCCAGCATCGCATCCATGATCCCAATGCGAAGCACGCCGCGCAAGTCACCTGAGATTGTTGCTGTTGCGTTTTGAAACCGGTCTGCTGCGGAAAAGAGATCTTCTAGCGCTGCGAGCAGCTTTTTACCCTCGGGAGTTACCGAAAAGCCGCTGCGCCCACGCTTGCACACTCTGAACCCAAGACGTTTTTCCAGATCCGCCAATTGCGTCGAAAGCGTGGATTGTGAGCAATTCAGTGTTGCTTGGGCGCCTGTGATCCCCCCGGCGTCCACGATAGCCTTAAAACTGCGCAGGAGTTTGAGGTCAATGTCTTGTAGGCGCTTCATCTGTGTTTCTCACCGGGGCTATTTGCATCGAGAAAGTAGATGTTACAGGCGTGTTCTTCGACAAAAAAGATGAAATCAGCGCGCCAAGCGTGTCGCGTAGAAACCCACAAAAGCGCTCAAAAGTTGGAGGCGGTCACCCGTATTTAGGGAGTA
Source organism: Shimia sp. R11_0 (assembly GCF_017744035.1). Classification (NCBI taxonomy): domain Bacteria; kingdom Pseudomonadati; phylum Pseudomonadota; class Alphaproteobacteria; order Rhodobacterales; family Roseobacteraceae; genus Shimia; species Shimia sp. R11_0. The sequence continues at coordinate 8,940 of NZ_JAGHQY010000003.1, forward strand.
ACTCAAAAATAGACGGAGTTTTTGGTTGCATTATTGGGTGGTTTTGTGGGTTATTGCGGGAAAATGACTGAATTTGGTTTTGGGGTCTATGGACGCTGGACGTTTTTCGCATCGGGAGCTGGAACTCCTCTCTGCTTTGCGCAATCTCGGAGGATCTGCACGTTCTTCCGAGTTGGCTAAGCACATGAATGTATCGGAAGAAACGATCCGTCGCGGCATTAAATCCCTGTCTAAGGCTGGTGCCTTGGAGCGCGTACACGGGGGGGCCTATCTGATTGGAGGTGTTGGAGATCCCAGCTACTTTCAGAGAATGGGGTTGTTTCAACAGGAAAAACGGCGCATCGCGAAACATGTGGCCAAGCAAGTCCGTGGGAATATGACCGTTTTTCTCGATGTTGGCTCGACCACGGCTTTTGTTGCAGAGCGGTTGCGCAAGCTGTCGGGGCTGACAATTGTCACAAACTCTATGGGGATTGCTCAGACACTGATGGGTACAAGCGACAACAGAGTGCATTTTTTGGGTGGCGAAATGCACAGCAAAGAGCGTGGCACTTTCGGGGCGCAGACCGAAAAGCAGGCGCAGCGGTTTGTGTTTGACGTGGCTGTTCTGAGCGTGGACGGGCTTTCAGCAAAGCGTGGAGCGTCGTTTGCGAATGTGGCCGAAGCGACCTTGTCAGAAGTGGTGGCCGAGTGCTCCGAGCGGGTCGTTATTGGTATGGATCATAATAAATTTGGCCTAAAGGCCCCGCATGTCGGGCTGTCGCCTAAGGCCATTCACAGTCTGATTGTGGATAAAAAGCCAGAAAAAGAAATGGCGCGTGCGCTGAAGTCTTGGGATGTGGCCCTTGTGGTTGTGCCCGATGAAAAAACGGATGGCGAAACGGATGCGTGTCTGGAGGACAAAGAGTGACAAACCTAGAAGAACTGGCCCAGCACGCGGCAACCATGGCAAAAACGATTGTGCCCACGGCGCTGTCGCATTTTCGCGGAGAGTTGGGTGTTGAATTCAAGTCCGATGAGAGCCCGGTGACACAAGCGGACAAAGCTGTGGAAGCGGATGTCAGAGCATATCTTTCCAAGCATTTCCCGGAACACGGAATTTTCGGGGAAGAAGAGGGTATGGATCTCAAAGACAGTGCGCATCTTTGGGTGATTGATCCGATTGATGGGACAAGGTCGTTCCTTTCCGGCAATCCATTGTTTGGATTTCTGCTGGCGCATTTGATCGATGGGCGGGTGGAGATCGGGGTGATTGGTATGCCTGCGCTGGGAGAGGTCTTTATTGGTGTGCGGGGCGCCGGCGCGATGAAGAATGACGCGCCAATCTCTGTGTCTGCACAGCGTGATCTGTCAAAAAGCGTTCTCTATGTGAATGAGGGTGACAAGATCTATCACAACCACCCGGAAGTTTTTGCGCGGTTGATGCAGGCAGGTCAGACGCGGCGCATGGCCTATGATTGCTATCCGCATGCGCTTTTGGCGATGGGGCATGTGGATGTGGTGGTCGACTATGATCTGCAACCTTATGATTACCTCGCGGTGTCCGCCGTCATCGAGGCCGCGGGTGGGATCATGACGGATTGGTCTGGCGCTCCTTTGACTCTGGAAAGTGATGGGCGCGTGGTTTCTGCTGCCACGCCTGAACTGCATGCACAGATTTTGAAGGTGTTGAACTACTGATGGAAATCTTGAGTTTTTTTCTGAGCCTGGCCGGTGCCACAATGCTCCTACTATTTGCCGTTCGCATGGTGCGTACGGGCATCGAGCGCAGCTTTGGAGCGTCATTTCAAAGAATTATGACTGGCTCGCGTGGCCCTCTGGCCAATTCCTCACTTGGCTTGGGATTGGCAATGGTGCTGCAGAGTTCCGCAGCTGTCGCACTGTTGGCCACGGGTTTTATGGCCAGCGGATATCTGCAATTTCCAGCGGCCTTGGCGATTGTATTAGGCGGAGATCTTGGATCTGCTTTGGTGATCCAGATCCTGTCTTTCCGTCTCGACTGGCTGGTGCCTTTGCTGCTTGCAGTGGGGGGGTGGCTTTTTGTCAAAGTAGAAGAACGACGCTGGCGGCAGGCTGGGCGGATCCTGATGGGCGTCGCGTTCATCCTGATTTCGTTGCGCTTTTTGCGGGAAGCTATGGATCCCATACGGGACAGCGCCTTTTTGCCTGCGATTGCCGAGTATCTGGCGCGTGACTATGTGACTGCGTTCCTTGTTGGGGCGGCTCTGGCGTTTGTTATGCATTCCTCTGTGGCAGCTATTTTGATGTGTGTGACACTGGTACAGATTGATGCCATTCCTTTCGCTGCGGGACTGTCGCTTGTGTTGGGGGCCAATCTGGGGTCTGCGTTTATCCCGGTCTGGCTGGCGCGTGGCATTGAGGGCGAGGCAAAGCTTCTACCTTACACGAACTTGGTGCTGCGCGGCGTTTGGGCTGTGATTTCTCTGTTTGTGGTCAATGTGTTGCTGCCACAGGGCTTTTGGGGTGCCTCGCAATCTGGCCAGATGCTGGTTGTCGCGCATGTGACCTTCAACGCGGTTCTGGTTGTTTTGGCGATGCCTTTTGGCAAATTGATCGCGACCACTGCTTTGCAATTCGCTCCGAAAAGGAAGACCGCCGCTGATTTTGTCGCCGATATTCGCCCGGGATCAGCCTTGGACATCGAGAATGTTGGCACACCTGCGCAGGTGATTGCCAGCTTGAAGAAAGAGCTGCTGCGCATGTCAGAATTGGTTGAGGTGATGTTCCGACCAACGCTTACGCTTTACCGAGATGGGGATCCTGAGCAGATCAAAGCGGTTCAGGAGATGGATCTTGAAGTGAACGCTTGCTTGCAGAACATTCGTGAATTTGTCGCCATACTGCCGACCAAGAGCTTAGACAAAAGCAAACAAAAGACGGCTCGTGATTTGATGGAGTACGCTATCCGCCTGGAAACCGCTGGCGATGTTGTTGCAAAGCGTTTGTGTGTATTGGCTCAGGACCTGAATGAAGTGCATACCACGTTCTCAGATGATGGTTGGGCAGAGCTTACACGTATGCATGAAGCTATTCGCGCAAACCTCACGTTGGCGAGCAATACGCTTGTGTCCGATGATCTGGAAAGTGCACGTGTTTTGAGTTTGGAGAAAACCGAGATCAAACGCGCGGAGCGCAAGAGCCGAAAGCGGCATCTGAAGCGTCTACAGCTGGGGCAGGAAGACAGCTTTGCCACGTCGGACATTCATTTGGAAACACTGAGGGCTTTTCGCGAGTTCAACAGCCATATTTCCGCGATTGCTTACCCGCTGCTTTATAAACACGGTCAGTTGCTGGAGACCCGTCTGATTGAGGACATGCCGCCAGCCGAGGCTTGATAGGCCCTCTTGGGGCTTAAATGTCGGGCTGGCTGCGCGTGTGCTCGACATTTCAAAATCCTGTGGTACGGAGGTCTTTGCCAGGAGAGTCCTAGCCTCAACATACGGCGGTGCCTACGTCCGGAAGATTGCGAAACCAGCCCTTTGGGGTGTGCCGTCTGAGGCGTATGTCCGCCATATGTTGTTTTTCTTGAGCGAGGGAGGGCAGTATCATGTTTCCGACACCAAAAATGAACCGGCGCAATTTCTTGTACGGGGCAGGGGCCTTGGCATTGGGGGGCTTGGCGGGTGTCAGCCAGATCCGCGCCAGTGCAGGGACGCCCCTGTCTTTGAGGACCCAAAAAACGGCCTATGCGATTGGGGAGCGCCCGGCGACAGAGGGGCTGTTCAGCTTCGCGGAAAACGCACCGCCTCCAGTTCTGCGCCTGAAACGCAATCAGGTGGCGCGGATTGATGTGACCAATGGATTGGAGGATTACACGAGCATCCATTGGCATGGGCTTAGGATTGCCAATGCAATGGATGGGGTGCCCTATTTGACCCAGTTTCCGATTGCTTCAGAAGAGACCTTTTCCTACGAATTTACGCCGCCAGACGCTGGCACGTTCTGGTATCATCCGCATTGCAACACGATGGAGCAGATGGCCTATGGGCTGACTGGCATTCTGATTGTGGAAGAGGAGGAAGACCCTGGATTTGATGCGGATGTGCCGATCAATCTCAAAGACTTTCGCTTGGATGATGACGGCAGCTTGTTGCCGTATTTTACGGCGAGAGGCGCGGCGCGTGGTGGAACGTTAGGGACTGCGCGGACTGTGAATTGGCGGACCGCACCTGAGTATGAGATCCCATCTGGAGGTTTGGTGCGGTTGCGCATCGTAAATACGGACCTCACCCGGGTCTATAAGGTGTTCCTGCCCAATACGGAGGGGCACATTATCGCTTGGAATGGCAATCCTCTGCGTGAAGACATTGCTTGGCCGACGCAGGAGGCCCCCCTTTGGCTGGCACCTGGGGAGCGTGTCGATATTGCTCTCCGCGCGCCAGATGTTGCTGACGAGGTTATTCAGGCACAAACCCTTATTGCGCGGCAAGCACAGCCCCTGTTTTCATTGCGGACCACTGGTGTCTCCAAGAAGCGTGACTTGGCAGAGTTGAAATCATTGTCTCCTGTGGAGGTGCGGGAGCCAGATCTCAGAACTGCTGAAACAAAGGACATTCTGTTTGGCTGGTCGCCTGAAGGTACGGGCAGTAACAACGGTTTGTGTGGAGATTTCGGCTATACGTTTTGGTCCATAAACAGAAACCCATGGCCCGGGGATGCTGTGAAGGGCAGTGGGCCGGTGGTCGAACTCAAGCAAGGCGAGAGTTACATCCTAAAGCTTACCAACAAATCGCCAAATCTACATCCGATCCATTTGCATGGGCTCATTTTCCGCCCTCTCAGGTCTAATCGTAGGGTGCTTCCAAGCAACTGGACCGATACGATTTTGTTGTTGAAAGATGAGGTGATTGAGGTCGCTCTCTTCGCGGATAATCCCGGAGACTGGGCCTTTCATTGCCATGTCATTGAGCATCAGAAGTCAGGGTTGTCCGGCTATATTAGCGTTGTTTGAAACGCGTTTAGGTTACAGAGAGCAGACCGCCAAAAGAACGCGACCATCGCATATCATGCGGGTTGGGGGCAGCTGTGACGGGCCAAGAAAACAAGGCGCGCCGGCGCCTCGTACAATTGCCTTTCTGTCCCAATTCAGCGTTTACTGCGCGGCGTAATGCTGCGGTGTGTCCCAAGACGCAGGGAGGCAGTGCTTTGTTTGGAAGGAGATCGCATGTGACGCAGGCAGGCGGCAGGTTACAACAAAGTCGCCCTCTGCGTTGATCTGTGTTTCCATTTCGCCGCCGAGCGCGCTGCAGTTTGCGTGAAGCTCGCTCAGTTGCTCCACCCCGATATTGAGGTAAGGGCCTAATAGTACATGTGTCATTGGTTTCCTTCCTGATGGATGTTTTTATGTGTCTTAGCTGAAGGCTTTGACGATGGCGGGCATCGAGAGGCGTTCTTCCAGTGCTTCGATACTCGCGGTTAAGAAGTGATCCCAGTTGTCGCGTATAGACAAAGCGCCGAGATTCAGCTCCGCGCGTACAGCGCGCTCTGCTTGTTGGGTCTCTGGCCCGTATGTTCCGTCACATTCCAGTTCTTGGTCGAAGAGATAGCGCAGAGCATTTTGCAAAAACAAAGTACGGCTCTTGGAGTGTTTGCGAAATCCTATGGGATCACCGTTGTCAAAATGGATATGATCCTCAAATCTTTGATCGTAGCCATAGGTCAAAACGGTGCCAAAGGCGCGCCGTAGGTGGGCTTCGATGATCAGATATTCAAATCGCCGGGTGTTAAAGCTGTTTGCAACCCAAGTCTGACCGTCAGAAAAAACGAGGCCGTCCAAATCAAAGGCGCGCTTTCTTTCATGATAGCCAACGCCGCCACCAGAACGGGAGATGCCACCTGTGAGGATGGACGTCACCTCGCCAACGCCCGCTGCAGCGAGGCTCAGGAACATCTCCTGAAATGCGCGGTCTGCCGCGGCTGCAAATTTTGCATCGACATAAGGGCGTAGCGGGTACCCGGTGTGTCCATAATTGGAGTCAGGTTCGCGATCATATAGGATCGGAACACCTGCCAGAGCTTTGATGCGCTGAATTGGCATTTGGTCTTGTTTCCCGAAGAGGTTGCCTGGCGGATAAGCGTCAGGAGTAGGGTTCGAGGTCTCCATCCATGGAGAGCCTGAGTGGGGTGTCTATCGGCATGTAGTGCCCCTGCATAAGCCCGCATGCTGCGGATGGTGCAAAAGAGGCAGAGCTCAATAAACGCAAGATTGGTGCGGCACTTCCCCGCCCGCCTTTGCGATACTTCGGGAGAGGCCAGAGCATATCGATTTCCTCAATTGTGAGTCGCTTCTGCAACTTCGGTTCTTGAGTCAAATTAGAGATAGGTCGTGATGGCAGCGTGATTTTCCGCAAGAAAAAGCGCAGCAGGTGTGGGGTGCACAAAAAAACGCCCGCTGTTAGGGAAGCGGGCGCAGGTACAGGGATTGATTGACGGGATTGCTTTACCGAGGCACTTTCGTGGCGCGCCCTTCTGGCACTACCCGCCCGGAGCCAATTTTTTTATCCATAACAGGGCATTTGAACCACCCGTCCTCAGGACGTTGACGGGTTGCTATGTTGGAGAGGAACCGATCAATAGAGATCGTTCCATACGGATCATGCTCCTTGTCCAGCCAAGCCTGCAAGATCACGCGTGTGGCCTGCGCGCTGGCGAAGCTGGTGCCTTGCATGGCAACGATTGACCCATCGCTTGCACCGTCGGCGAGAATGCCCAGATGGGCATACCCATCATCTGTTGGGAAGGCTGCGGTGGGTTGGGCGCGGCGATTTGCACTGGTCACCACACGTGGTCCCGTACTCGAGTAGGGCGCAGGACGACCGTCATTTGCGCGATATCCTGCAATGGTTGCGACAGCTTTGTTGGCCGAATAGCTATTCAGGCTGCCGTGACGGCTTACCAGATCTGCGGTGTCCAGATCCTTTGCTGGATCTGCGGACTGTGCCATTGTACGGAACCCATAGCTGTAGGTGTCGCGGATCCGCCCATCGTCATTGTAGGCTTTGTAGGTCGGATCAATGAGATAGGAGCTTCGTGGTTCGCTGGCACCCGGATGAGCGGCCTGATCCGTCTGGATCAGCAAGGAGACAGTCACGGGGGCACTTGTGGGGTTCTTGAGGTAAATGCGCCAGCGCCCGCTTGGTGGAGAGCTCCAAGTGTCGCTGCGGTAGCGATCTGGCGCAAGGCAGACCAGATATCGGAAACGCGTCATTGAGCTGTCCGCAGTGTCGACACGTGCGCAGAAAATCTGCCCAAGGGGTTTGGCGGCGTTAGGCCCGCCTGCAAGCGTCTTGATTTGTGCGTCCATGCCCGCAGATGTGCCTGATTGGGGCTGTCCCGGAGGGACAAGTTCAATTTCCAAGGGCGCGGTTGCTTGCGGCATCGTGCTGGGCTGTTCGTTCCAGATCTCCAAAAAATTGGAGGTGTCGTCATTTGGGGGGATCATCCAATCCAGATGCTTTTCTTCCCCCGGCTGAAGTATGACATGCGCGGCCGCGCGCTCAAGGTTTGAGTTTCCAGCTGCCAAGATTGCGTGGAAAGGCTCCATACTGACCGCAGCATCGAGCGGGGGCACGTGATCCTGATCCAAGAGCTCGGCAACGAAGGGTTCTGCCGCATCTTTGGCGCCCGCATGTTTGCCAATGGAAATATTGGTGACCAGAGGCAAAGGTTTGGACAAGCCGGATTTCGCGGCAATGCGGGCATTCATTTCCAAAATCCAGCGCAACGCATAGATAAGGTAAAAATCCAGAAAAGTGCCACCTTCACCGAAGGCAAACTCTGGTGGCAGCGTCACCAGAAGGAAGCGCGTACGCTTGCTGAAGGTGCTTTGTAGTGGATCTTTGGCGTCTGCGCCGCCCACAAGGCCCATGACATGAGCGCCATGTGTTGCCCGCGTTGCCAAGCCTCGCTCGCCTTCTGGCAAATGAAAGTTCACCAGACCAGTGGCGCGGTTGAAGCCGTCTTGATCCAAGGGGCGGGAGAGATCTTGATCAACGCTAAATGCTTGGAGGGTGGCATTGATGTCCGCTTCCATCAATTGAGCGCCAAAAGGCAAGAAGGGTTGTTTTGGCGCGCCTGTGGTATCTGTTGGTACGGGGGCGCCTTGAAGCCAATGCCCTAAGACCCGTGTCTGGCCGTTTTCAAGTCGGAAGCGGCTGTGCCCCATTGGGAGCCCAATATCAATGATACCTGCGAGAAGGGTGTCTGCAGGAACCGTTGGGCACTCAAAATCCTTCGCAGGTGGCAACCAAGTGGATTTGTCGCTGCGATTATTCCACCATTTTGCAAACTTCTGGTTGGTCAGGTACTCCGGGGCGCGGATTACGAAAGGCGTAGATGGGCCGGCGGTCGTTTCTTTGGGGGCTGCAAGCGTGGTTTCAGCATGATCTAAAGTGTGAAACTGATTCACAGCGCGCGGGACAACCTGTCTCACAAATTTCGGTTTGGGGCCAAGGCGGCCTTTATGGACCTTACGAAACCACGCCACATAGGGCGTTTCAGCCCCTTGTGGATGATCTCTCCAATTATTCCAGCTGTACATGGTCACACCTCCGGATCGGTGCCGTTTGGTGGGAAGGCGGAGTTTTCGTTCCACGCTTTTGTGGCTTTGCGCCACTGCTGTGCAAGGAAGGCAGGCGGTGCGGCGAATGCCGTGCCGTCCGCCCCCACGATGGCGCGTTTGAGCGTATCCGTTGTGCAGTCTTCATTGGTGATCACAGTGCCGTCTGGATCCAGTTTCACAAAACTGTCCGAGCGGAAGTTGAACGCCTTTGGTGCAGTTTCTGTGGCGTAGGCGGCAATCGCTTCGCCGATGCTGCACCCCAAAGTCGCACCAGCCAAGGAATCTACTGGATAGTGTACACCAGCAACGGTGCGATTGACCGCGATGCGGTGGGCGAGTTGAAAAACTTGTTTGCCTTCGGCGATGCCTTGCTGCGCGCTTTGGTCGAACTCAAGTCGGTTGAGAACCGTCGCGATGGCAAATGCTTCAGTCGCGTGACCGGAAGGATAAGCACTGTGATCTGGCGTGTCGATCACAGGTTGGACCTTGTCTGAAAACAGTGCAGGGCGGGGGGATTGCAGCAGGTGTTTGACCTGCATTTCCACCATGATGCACAGGCTTTGTGTCAGCGCGACCAGCTCTGCGGATCCTGCGAATGTTGGCAGTCCAAGTGGGCGTACAGCCATGAACGCTGTGGTGATATCATCCGCTTGCAGCAAAATTTCCGTCAGGCGATCCGCGCGCAAATCTGCATAAGCTCTGAGCCAGGTCATTTGTGCGCCAAACTCTGCCACAGTCGGTTTTGTCATCGTGCAAATCGTGTTGTTGGGGTGACCTACGCTCACTTTTCCACTGACATCTATTGATACCGGGAACAGGGGCATCAGAGCGCCCAGCATGACGGTCAGGCGTCGTTGCACGCTCAGGTAATCCAGTTTCGCAGCATCAGGTTTCCAATGTGCGCCGACATTCAGATTGCCTTCTGGTGGAGCCCAGTAGTTGGCCAGCGCGTCATGCGTGCTGATGCGGGCAGCGGCCACTGCGCCCGGGCTTCCCCCGATACCGCCGCCGATGCCACCACCAATGCCACCGCCGATGCCACCGCCGATGCCACCACCAATGCCACCACCGATGCCCCCCCCGATACCTCCACCGATACCACCGCCGATGCCGCCACCAATTCCACCACCGATGCCGCCACCAAGAAGATTGCCACCATTGCTCATTGAAGTGCCCCTTTAAAAATCGTTTAAAATCCTGACCTCACCATCAAGATGGAACCCTCCCTCCGTCAATTCTTAATTGTGTGGTTCACGCTGCGCTCACAAATGGCATTCCAACGTTCATGGGTTTCGCGTAAGGTTTTCCGGCATCTCTGAAGTGGGTTTTGATTGGGTGAAACAGACGTTGGAATATACTGGCACGCTAACCCTGCAGTTGACGGGACCTTTCTCTGTTACCGACGAGAGTGGCGTGGATTTTACCCCTCGTAGTCGGAAAGCACAGGCGTTGTTGGCACTCATTGCCACCTCCACGAAGCTCAGACGTAGCCGTACGTGGCTTCAGGACAAGCTCTGGAGCCAAAATGATGCGGCGCAAGGCAGTGCAAACCTGCGCCAAACTCTGACGACGTTGCGCAAAACACTGGGGCCCTATGCTCATGTTTTAGAAGCGACACGTTTGGATGTCGCTTTGAGCCCTACGGCCGTTGAAATTGCTTGGAACAGCGCAGAAAATGACGTGCAGGGGGAATTTCTGGAAGGCCTTGATGTTTCTGACCCTGAGTTTGAAACTTGGCTTCGGGTTATGCGTGGCAAAGATAAAGTTGTCGAGCCGGTAAGATCCGTTGCCGCACCGAGCGGCACCCGATGGAAGGTTGTATTGCAGCATGAAGATGGCGGGGAACATGCCGCCTTGGTGCAAAGCTGTGTTGATATGGTTGCACGCGTACTGCGCGAGCAAGGTGAGCTGGAAATTACGGAAGATCCCCGAGATGTCGGTGAGGACCGCTTAGTCAGCGTCTATGTCAACATGGTGCCGGGGCCAAAGGGGGTATCGTCGTTGCGCCTTGTCGCGCAAGATTTACAACTCAACAGGCAGATTTGGGCCCAGACATGGTCTGGCAGCATCGCAAACCCCTACGAGTTGCAGGATCTGGACCTTCTGGGCATGATTTTTCAGCTGCAATCTGAACTCAGCCGTTACATGGCGCAATCACGCAATATGTTGGAGGGAGATGGCGCATCCCCACTCGTTTTGGGCGCTGCGATCCCACGCATTTTTTCTTTTCAGCCTGAGGAATTGGATCAGGCTGCGTTGATGTTGTCGGATGCGATGGACAGTCGCAATGCAGCTCAATTTCTTGGTTGGCAGGCGCAGATTGCGGTCATCAATCTGATCGAACAGTTCACAGATGCGCCTGAGGCCTGTGTCGAGCAGGGGAAGATGCTGGCGGCTAAGGCCATTGAGATGGATCCTATGAATTCAGTGGTGTTGTCCACCGCGGCAAACGCACAGGTGTTGCTTGACCGTGGGGATGCGTCCGCTGGTGGGGATTTGGCCAAATTGGCGGTGCAGGTTAATCCAGCCAATCCCTTAGCTTGGTGGGCGTATGCCAATGTGGCGATCTATGCGGGTAAGACCGATGAAGCCCTTAAAAGTGCGCGGGTGGCTTCCAAGCTTGCTGCGCGCACCCCTCTGCAATTTTGGTGTGATTTTCAAATGGGCCTGGCTGCTTTTAAGGCTGGCGATTTCAATGCAGCGCGTCGCGCGCTTGAAACTTCTGCAAGTCTGGCTCCGCAGTTTCGTCCGCCGCGACGTTACCTGCTCGCGATTTATGCCCATGAGAAGGAATTCGACAAGGCAGCCCGTGTGCTCGTGCAACTAAAAAAGTTGGAGCCAGGTTTTTCATTGGATAACTTCGTCAATGATCCGAACTATCCAATCAGCCTTGTCAGAAAACGAAATATGTTGTCGTGGAACCAATTCCAGAACCTCAGCAACTTTGGATAGCGCGTTCCCATCGAGATTTATTTATAGATGGTGTGGATCGGCGAGAGAGGTACGATGTCACTATTTGCTGATTTGATTGGAGACCTTAATCTATTGGCAAGAGCTGAATAATATCCAAAAATGGTGAAAAAGTTTGGTTGGTTTCAGTATGTCGCCTCATGCATTGTCCAATTGCTATAAATCCGAGTTGCAAGCTCCCGTGGGCACGCGATGCAGCGCGTACGGTGGTCGTGCGACAGGAAAAGCAACTTTGAAAAAAAGGGCAATAGTGTCTGTCGCGTTATCCTGTTTTTTTCCATCTTTGTCATCGAGTGCGGAAAACGATAGCTTTAGCTTTTTAAACTGGGGCGCCTATGTCGCCCCCGATGAGATCACTGCGATGGCCGAAGAGTTTGGCTGGGAAGTGCAAGAGGTCACCTACGAGAATTCCGACAAAGCAGAGTCCCTCTTGTTGGCGGGAGGCTCAGGTTTCGACGTTGCTGTCGTTGCTACGGAAACTTTGGGGCGTTTGGTAAGCGCTGGTGCTCTTCAGGAGGTGTCGTCATTTGAGTTTTCAGGGCGTGCTGAGTTGGAGCAGGGTCTTTGGCCGCTATTGCTTGAGGCTCTGCCGGTTGCTGAGAAATATGCGGTGCCCTATGCATGGGGAACACTGGGCCTGGCGTTTGACATAAATGAAGTTCGTGCACGTCTCCCAGATGTTGCTCTAGACAGCTGGTCTTTGATTTTTGATCCTCAAAATGCTGCGGCTCTTGCAGATTGTGGTATTTCGATAGTGGACTCAAACGAAGAAGTTGTCGCTGCGGCGCTGACTTATCTTGGGCGAAATCCACAATCTGTTCTACAGCAAGATCTGGATGCGGCGTTTGAGGTTTTGGAAAGCATCGCGCCATTTGTTCAGTCATATGACACCTTTCAGCATGATGCGTTGATTGATGGAAGAGCTTGCCTATCCATCTCTTGGAGTTCCGAGGCATTTGAGCCGGACCTAAAAACAGCGCTGCCTCACATTAAGTATGTCTTGCCGAAAGAGGGTAGCAACTTGTGGGCAGATCTTTTTGTGTTGCCTGCGGACGCGCCCTCGCCACAAAAAGGCGTTAAGATGATAAATCGCTTTTCTCATGTTGACGTGATGGCGGCAAATGCAAAATTTACATTTTCAGTCGCGCGTTCCGCTGATGTGCGGGCCCTTATACAAAGCCCATATTATAGCCATTCAGCATTGACGCTACCTGATGAGGTCCTGAAAAATCTGTATGTGGTGCATGCGCGGGACGGCGCTGGAAAGCGATTGCTGGACCAAAGATGGCATAAAATGCAGCTTGGTATTCGGCAGTAGCCTCACTGGTTAGTGGAATTTTGACAGCATCAGTCCGAAGGATAGATGTCGTTAGGATTGTCGAATTCAGAACGTAGGGCGCGGATGCGCGCGCGTTGACCCGCGAGGATATGCACACGCATTGCGTCTTCTGCCGCAAGGCTGTCACGAGCATATAAAGCGTCAAGGATTGCTTGATGTTCCATCAGTGCGCTGTCGTATCTTTCGCTTTCTGCCAGCGTAGTAGGGCCCAATATCAGCATGGCTTTTTGTAAGCTGACCATTGATTTTATTAGAAAACGGTTCTTTGCAGCTTCTAGCAATGCGCGATGAAATTGACGGTTGAGACGAGATGCTTCCGCACCTTTGCCCACATTTGATAAATCGTCATTTATTGAGTGGAGTTCGGCTAACTCGGCCTCAGAGGCGGCGCGGGTTGCCATACGAGTTGCTGTGGTCTCGAGTACCAAGCGCATTTCATAGAGCTCCATGACCTCAGAGTAATCAAGCTTACGCACTGTGGCACCAATGCGTGGCAAATGCGTGACAAGTCCGTCAGCTTCAAGTTGTCGAATAGCTTCTCGCACGGGGGTACGACTGATCTCAAAGCGCACCGCCAATTCGGTTTCACGCAAACGATCGCCGGGGGAAATACGTCCTTCTCGGATTTCAGTAAGCAATGCGGAGTAGGCAGCATTCCCGTGCAAGGGATCAGAGGGAGAGTGAGGCATGGGAACACGCTTATTGTTAAATTGCATCCAAATGTATACAAGAGGATGCAATCGGTCAATTATGATTGGAATCACCCGTGGCAGTTTCGCGACTTCGCATCATCACATTTTTAGTGGCTGCGATGGGTGCCTTGGGTTTTTGGAAATTTGGTTTACCACTTCCTTTTCTGTTTGGGCCAATGGCCGCTTGCCTTTTGGCTGCATTATGTGGTGCACAATTTGCTGGATTTGGGCAAGTTACGGTCGCAGCACGGACGATCCTCGGGGTTGCAGTTGGCACGTCCATAACGCCTGAAGTGGCTGGCCAGTTGCCTAGCATGATGGGTTCTTTGGCTTTGATGCCGCTTTACATCCTGCTTATTGCGGTGGTGGGTGTGCCGTTCTTTCACAAAATCTGTAAGTTTGACCCAATCACGTCCTACTACGCAGCGATGCCCGGAGGCTTGCAGGACATGATCCTGTTTGGTGAGGAGGCGGGCGGAAATGCCCGCGTGCTTTCTTTGATCCATGCCACACGTGTTTTGGTTATTCTGTTAGTGGCGCCGATCATGTTGGTCTGGGTGTATGATGTGAGCCTTTCCAACCCGATTGGTGAGCCTGCTTCACAGCTACCATTGCATGAGATGTTCATCATGGCGGGTGCTGCGCTTTTGGGATGGAAAGGGGGGGAGAGGCTCGGCTTGTTTGGAGCGTCCATTTTAGGCCCCATGATTGTATCTGCGGCACTGACGATGGGAGGCGTGCTGCATTCTCGTCCGCCTCAGGAAGCCATCTGGACGGCACAGTTCTTTATTGGAGTTGTTATTGGCGTCCACTACGTCGGCGTCACCCTGCGAGAACTGCGCAGCGTGGTGCTATCTGGTTTGGCGTTTATGGTCGTATTAGCGATTTTGACCGTGTCTTTTGCCAAGGCCGTCACTTTCTTAGATGTCGCGCCGGAGATGGAAGCGTTTCTGGCATTCGCGCCAGGGGGGCAGGCAGAGATGACGCTGCTGGCGATTGTGGTCGGCGCTGATCTTGGATTTGTGATCGCCCATCATCTCTCACGCATTGTCTTGGTTATTCTTGGCGCGCCTGTTGCGGCGCGCTTTGTCAGGCGTGTAACCTAGACTAGCCCTTCTTTTGGAAGGCAATCATGATCAGTGCCAGCAAGGACGATCCAACCATTAAAAGAAGGCTGACAGCATTTAGCAGGGGCGTTGATCCTTCCTTTAAGCGATCAAACATCGCGATTGTCAGTGGTGCGTCGGAGCCTACCAGCATCAGTGTGGTGTTAAAATTTTCAAAGCTCATGAGAAAGGCCACCACAAAGGCGCCGATCATAGCGGGTGCGAGATAGGGCAGGGTGATGGTGCGGATTGCCGTTAGACGCCCAGCTCCCAGGTTAAGTGCTGCCTCTTCCAAGGATCGGTCAAATTTTTGCAAACGTGCCGCAATCACTAAAGTCGCAATTGTGGTTATGAAGGAGAATTGTCCTAGGACGACCAGCCACAAACCCGGGCGAAGTGCTTCAATATCCCAACGAAAACCATCCCATAGGCCATTGGCTACTCTGCTGGAAGCTACGAGAATGGAAATACCCAATACGATACCGGGGATGACCAAGGGGAGCAGCATAAGAACATACAGCAAGCCCTGACCGCGGAATTTGTAGCGGTTGAATAGGAAGGCATTCGACAGACCGACTACCATCGAGAGAGCGGAGACACAAAACGCGACAAAGACCGACGTGCCAATGGCTCGCAGAATGGATCGCTCGTGAAAAACACCGATCATTGGGCGTTCGGAGCCAAAAAACCAGTTCAAAGTGAACCCTTCCCAGGGCAGAGAGGGGAACTGGCTGTTGTTGAATGCAAAACTGGCGACTACGATCAACGGTAGCGCCAAGAAGATGAAGAAAAGCGCCACATAGGCTATGTAGGCCGTTTTGATTAGTCGGGACTGCGGAATCGAAGGGATCATTGTGGCGGCTCCTTACCCCATTGTTTTTTCAAGGGACTGTCCGGTTAAACGCAGCATGCCCCAAACAATCACAGACGAGAGAAGCAAGAGTAAGAAGCCAAAGGCGGCGCCAAGCTCCCAGTTGAAGCGCACAATGAACTGAGAATAAATCAACTCTGTGAACCAGAGGCTCTCCTTACCGCCCAGCATCGTTGGCGTCAGATAGTTGCCGAGACACAGCATAAAGACAACAATCGAGCCAGATACAATGCCAGGCATCGCGTGTGGGATGATGATTTCGCGCAGCACGCTCAGGCCGTTTCCTCCCAGATCGTAGCCTGCTTCGACCACTTCGTCGGGCAGGCTTTCTAGCGTGGTCACAAGCGGCACAACCATAAACAGCATCGATGTATATACCAAGCCCACCATGATCGCTGCGTCGTTGTACAGCATTTCGACAGGTGCATGAGCCAGGCCCAAAAACTGCAGAAGATTGGAAATTATTCCAGTTTCGCGCAGCAGGATCATCCAGCCGAAGGTGCGAACGAGTTCGGATACCCAGAAGGGGACAAGGCAGAGGAGGAAGAGTGCAGACTGAATTCGCCCCTTCGCCAGCTTGGCAATGTAGTAGGCAACCGGAAAGCCGATCAGAAGGGTAAGGATCGTTGCGAAAACGGACATCACAGCGGTACGCACAAAGGTGATGATATAGAGCGGTTCACGGAAGAACGCAAAGTAGTTTGCAAAGCTCACTTGGTATTGCCCCACTCCCACGCGTTCACGCAGTGACACTAGAAACAAATCAATGTGCGGGATGAAGATCAGTAAGCTGAGCCACAGCAAAAAGGGTGTCAGAAGTAGAATTAATCCGAGTTTTGCCTGTTGCTGCATCAGGCTGCTCCTGTGGCAAAGCATGTTGCCTGATCGCTGGACCAAGCGATGTGCACTTCTGCGCCCTTCGCCAAAGACGCAAATTCTCCGGATTGCGGTAGGTTTACGGCGATCTCCTGCAATCCTTTCTGATCTTTGACCAGCACACGAGAAGCTGCACCGTTGAATAGGATAGATGACACGATACCTGACACCTGATTGTCAAAGCCTGACAGTTCCTCGGCTTTGTAGGCGATACGAATGGCTTCGGGACGGACAAAAGCGTCAATACGTTGTCCTTCTTGGAGACTATTGCCCTTAACAGTTCCACGCAGGCTTAGTCCATTGGAGGTTTGCACAAGGAGATTGGCGCCGTTTTTTTTCAACACGGTACCGGACCAACGATTACTGTCGCCCACGAAGCCCGCCACGAATGCGGTTTCTGGTTGGTAGTAGAGTTCCTGCGCACTGCCGACCTGTTCAAAGCGGCCTGCATTCATGACCGCGATCTTATCCGACATTACCAGGGCCTCGGACTGGTCATGTGTGATGTAGATGAAGGTGGTGTCAAAGGCAGCTTGGAGTGCTTTGAGTTCCACTTTCATATGCTCGCGCAGTTTAAGGTCCAGAGCGCCAAGTGGTTCGTCCAGTAGGAGCACGTCAGGCTCGAGAACCATGCAGCGTGCGATGGCGACACGTTGCTTCTGCCCGCCTGAGAGCTCTTCGACGCGGCGCATGCCAATATCCGGCAGTCCGATGCGATCCAGCGCATCTTCAACCTTAATATCGATCTCTTTTTTGCTGAGCCCCTTTCGCCGCAGCCCATAGCCAATGTTCTCCGCGATATTCATCATTGGAAACAGTGCAAGGTGTTGGAACACCATATTGACCTGTCGTTTGTTGGGCGGAACGTTCAATACTGACTGGCCTTTGATTTGGATGTCGCCGGATGTCGGTTCCAGAAAACCAGCAACCATACGCATAATTGTGGTTTTACCACAGCCGGATGGCCCCAGAATAGAAAAGAAAGATCCGGCTGGCACAGTAAAGGACACGTTGTCTACGGCGTTGGTGTCGCCAAAAGTCTTGGTGAGGCTGGTGCAGTGCAAGTCAGGGGTCATGTGGGGCCTTTAGAACGTATGAAGCGCGCGCCCAATACGTCAGGCGCGCGCATAGTTTTGAAGATTGGATGGAGCTTACTTGGCTGCTTTGACGCGATCCAGAACGCCACCTTCGATGGCTTCCAAGCCCGCAGGCACAGGTGGATACCATTTGATGTTGTCAATTGCTTCGGCGGGGAAAGAGGCCTGGTAACGTGCCTTAAGGTCGTCTGCTGCAAAGGCATCCGCGCCGTTTGAGGCCGTAAAGTTACCTGCGGCGGCAGTGATCATTGCTGCGATTTCGGGCTGCATCACAAAGTTGATCCAAGCATAGGCCGCGTCGTCAGCTTTCCCTTTTGCGGGCAAAACAAATGTATCCACCCAGCCCAATGCGCCTGCTTTTGGTGCAACAAAGGTGATGTCCGCGTTGTCCGCGTTTAGCTTCCAACCGCCGGTGTCCCAAGCCATGGACGCCACAACTTCACCAGAACGCATGAGGCCCATGAGTTCGTCGCCGCCGCCCCAATAAGTTTTTACGCCAGCCTTGCATTCAATCAACTTGGCTTCGACTTGGCTCATGATTTCTTCATAGGCGGCCGCGTCGCCATATGCCGCGAAGGGATCCAGGCCCATCGAATAGGCAAAACCAATCAGCGTTGGACGTTTCAGTCGATAAGAAACCTTGCCAGCCACTTCTGGTGCACAGAGGTCAGTATAGTCCTGGACCATTGAAGCTTTCGCGGTGTCTACAACAAGGCCCGATGTGCCCCATACATGCGGTACACCGTAGACATCACCACCGACTGTGGTGTTGCCCTTTGTCGCGTCCAGCATAGACGGGATAAACAGCGAGGTCTCAATTTTTGACAGGTCGATTGGCTTGTAGATGCCAAACTCTTCTTGAGGACCTGCAATGCGATCTTGGCTTGGTTGCGCCAGATCAAAGCCCCCGCCACGGGTGGCGCGCAGTTTTGCGATCATCTCTTCGTTGTTGGATTTTGTCACCTCTACAGTGTGACCTGTTTGCTCTTCGAACTTTGCCACAACTTCTTCAGGAGCATACCCGCCCCATGTCAGCAAACGCAGGGTATCCGCTTGAACGGCTCCGGCGCCAAAGGTTGTGGCAACAGCAATCGCTGTAGACAGCTTAAACGATTGACTTGTCATGGAACTCTTCCCTCTGAATGTAATTTCAGTTGTTAACGAAATTCAGAATGAAATGTTTCTACTGCGTGGTCAAATATAAACAGATATTGTTGAGGAACTTTCCAATGGAGTCCTTTGCGGGCAAAGTTCGCATGCACAGGCTCATTAGGGGCGCTTGCTCTTTCGAGCACCTCCTCTTGAAGTTCTTACGATCATTTTGCATTTTCGCGCGGTTGCGGCCATGTACGATGGCGCGCCGCCCAATAGCTGAGGAGCCAATGACGTCCATTCCCAACTCCCATTTGTCTTTGGATCCGCACGGCGCAGAGTTCGCCCGAGATCCTTATGCGATCTATGAAGCCATGCGCGCTTTGCGTGAGCCATTTTACTATGATGACATCGAGACTTGGATGTTGACGCGCATGGCGGATGTCGAAGCGGTGGCTCTGAATAAGACGATGCTGCGCAACAACGAGGAGTATATTTCTGAGCAGGCGCGTTTGGCGCAGCAGAAAGCGCTGAATTTTCACGATATGCCTCATCACGAACGCTTCGTGCAGATCAACCTTTTGGAAAGTGAAGGCGACACCCACGCCCGCTTGCGCAAGGTTGTTTTCCGGGAGTTCACGCCGGCAATGATTTCCCGGCAGAGAGCGGCCATTCAGGCCTATGTGGATCACTTGCTGGATCAGCTCTCAGATCACGAGGAAATTGATTTTGTCGGAGATTTTGCAGCGCATGTGCCAGGGCATATTATTGGCCGCGTGCTCGGGGTTCCTGATGAAGATTGCGATCAGTTGCGCCATTGGTCTGAAGAGGTTGTGCGCTTCTTTGATCCGGGACGGGATGATGCGGACAAAGCGCGGGCGGAGCAGGCGACCAAAGAGTTTTACGAATATCTGCTGACGCTTTTGGCAGAACGGGAGAAAAAACCGCAGGAAGATCTGCTTTCACGCCTTGTAGAGCAACGCAATGCGGGCAATCTCAGTCAAGATGAGTTAATTTCAACGGCAATGTTGATCCTTATGGCCGGGCATGGTTCGACCATTGATGTATTGGGCAGCGGCATGCATGCTCTCTTGCGTTTCCCTGATCAGCATGTGCGTCTGCGCGAGGATCCAAGCCTCATGAAGACAGCCGTGCAGGAGATGTTCCGCTTTGAATCCCCGCTGCCCTTTTTCCACCGCTTTGCGACGGAAGAAACGGAAGTTGGGGGGAAGACTTTCCCGGCAGGCACGCGCTTTGGTTTACTCTATGGCGCGGCAAACCGTGATCCGAAACGCTTTGAAAATGCAGACCAGTTTGATGTGGGGCGGGTGCCCAACAGGCATATGGCCTTTGGAGGCGGTGCCCATTTTTGCCTTGGCAACCATCTTGCACGTCTCGACATGGATGTGATTTTCACCACTCTGAATACGCGGTTTTCTCAGATTGCTCTGGCAGACCCATCACCTGAATACAAACGCGGCCTGTCCGTGCGCGGGCCGAAGGCTCTGCGTGTGGGCTGGACCCGTGCCTGAGGAGGGCAATACCCAATGGTCAAAGTGATTTTTATCGAGGCAAGTGGCAACCGTATTGAGGCGGAAGGCTCGGTTGGTGATAGCGTGATGCAGGTGGCGGTTGCGGCTGGCGTTGAAGCGATTTCTGCGGATTGTGGTGGTGCCTGTGCGTGCGGCACCTGCCATTGCGTAATGAGCGAAGACTGGTTTGCCCGTTTGCCAGCACCTCAGAGCGATGAGGTGGATATGCTGGAATTTGTGATTGATCCCCAACCAAGCAGTCGTCTGAGCTGTCAGGTGACGCTTTCTGAAGCGATGGAGGGTATCGAAATTCAGGTGCCAGCCAGTCAAATCTAAGCAGCACTTGGCGTAGCGGCCCCTTTCAAGGGGCCGAAGCGCTTAACGTCATCCGCCTGTGTGGCTCATGTGGCGCGACATTTGGCCGTCAACCTTCTGACGGGAATAGTCAAAGTCATGGCCTTTCGGTTTGAGAGCAATTGCGGCACGGATCGCCTCTTCCAGAGCCGCGTCGCTTTCGCTACCTCTGAGAGGCGCGCGCAGGTCGGCCATGTCTTCTTGCCCAAGACACATAAAGAGCTGCCCGGTACAGGTCAGGCGGACACGGTTGCAACTCTCACAGAAGTTATGGGTCATGGGCGTGATAAAGCCGATTTTTTGCCCGGTCTCTTCCAGACGCACATAGCGCGCTGGGCCGCCTGTCCGCTCAGCCAGATCCGTGAGCGTATAGCGCTCAGAAAGCCGTGCGCGCAGATTTTCAAGGGACCAGTACTGATCCAGACGATCTTCGTTGCCAAGATCGCCCATGGGCATGACTTCGATCCAAGTCATGTCCATGTCCCGCTCCGCGCACCATTCGGCCATGGTGAAGAGCTCGTCCTCGTTAAAGCCCTTGAGGGCAACAGCGTTGATTTTGATCCGTAGGCCGGCTTTTTGGGCCGCATCAATGCCGCGCAATACCTGAGGCAGGCGGCCCCAGCGGGTGATGTCGGCAAATTTGTTTTCGTCGATTGTGTCCAGAGAGACATTCACACGGCGCACGCCACAATCGTATAGCTCATCTGCAAAGCGTTCGAGCTGGGACCCATTTGTGGTCAGCGTCAGCTCTTTGAGATCACCACTCTCCAAATGCCGGGTCATACCACGGAAGAAAGTCATGATATCGCGGCGCACAAGCGGCTCACCGCCGGTAATCCGCAGCTTTTGCACGCCGAGACGCACAAATGTTGAACACATACGGTCGAGTTCTTCGAGCGTCAGCAGCTCTTTTTTGGGCAGAAACGTCATGTTCTCCGCCATGCAATAGACGCAGCGGAAATCACATCTGTCTGTGACGGACACACGCAGGTAGGAAACGGCGCGATGGAAGGGATCAATCAAAGGAGCTGTCATAGCCCATAATTAGTGGGCACCACTGAACAGGACAAGGGCGGCTAAAGTTGTAGGGCGATAAGTTTGCTGTAGGGGCGAAAATAGGGACAAAATGTCCAGCCCATTGCGTATCATCGCCCTATTGATCAGGTAAGATGCCTAGACGCTTCTTTCACAGCAAAGGGTTTCATTTCAGGGCTATTTGCCGTGAGAAAGGCGCGGGTGCGGTCTGGATCATGTTTGGAAAGGTCACGCAGCCACCAGGCCACCGCCTTTTGGATGAACCAGTCCTGATCCTGCACATAGCGCGCCGCCCAGCCCAAAACGCGATCCCGGATTTCCAGATCGGTGGGTTTGGGAAAATTCTGTTTGGTCCATGGCAGGGTAATGACCAAAGCGGCGCGACGCGTCCACATGTGATCTGACTGTGTCCAGCTTTCCACGATGTCGATCCGGCTAGGATCCGCCAAAAGACGGCGCTGCCCCGCCATACAGGCGTGGTCGGCGATCGCCCAACTGTCAAAATTCGGAACCCAGTGGCAAATCAACTGCCACGCCACGTCATCCGGACGCAACCGTGCCTGCGTCAGCATCTTGGCGGCGACAATGCGCGCCTCAAAAATATCGGTGTCCCAAAGGCTTTCTGCCAACGTCACTCGGTCTTCAACCGACAAGGACCGACGCCATGTCTTGCTGATGTCATTCAGCGCGGGATTGGCTATGCCCAGAACCTGCCGCGTCTGCTTGTGGTACGTGGCCATCCCTTCGGCGCGTCCCGGCTCGATGTGTTCGCGCAAGACAGAGAGCGCGTCATCCAATGAAATCATAGAGTGCTTACTCCACAGTCACAGACTTGGCGAGATTTCGAGGTTGGTCCACGTCGGTACCTTTGGCGATAGCTGTGTAGTACGCCAGAAGCTGAGCAGGGACGGCATAGAGAATTGGCGACAGCACTGGAGAGACCTGCGGCATCTGGATCGTTTGCCAAGTGCCTTCCGCGCCTTCCTTCAAGCCAGCGCTATCTGTGATCAGCAGGACCTTACCAGCGCGTGCCATCACTTCCTGCATGTTTGAGATCGACTTATCAAACAGCTCATCATGCGGTGCCATGACAACAACCGGCACATGTTTGTCGATTAGCGCGATCGGGCCGTGTTTGAGCTCGCCAGAGGCATAGGCTTCGGCATGAATGTAGCTGATCTCTTTCAGTTTCAGCGCGCCTTCAAGGGCAAGGGGGAACATGCGTCCGCGCCCTAGAAAGAGAATGTCACGTGCTTCTGAGAGTTTCTGAGCCACCTCTTTGATGTGTGCTTCGGCACCCATGGCTTGGTTGATCAGGCCGGGAATGCCGCGCAGATCGCTCAGATGCTGCGCAAGGGCATCCGCAGAGAGGGCACCACGATCTTCTGCAGCTTTCAGGGCCAGCATCAACAACACGGTCAGCTGGCATGTGAAAGCTTTGGTTGAGGCCACGCCAATTTCGGCACCTGCCAAAATGGGGAGAGCAAGATCGCTTTCGCGTGCGATGGAGCTTTCAGGCACGTTTACAACGGAAACAATGCTGTCCGCCTTGCCCGCACAATAGCGCAGAGCTGCGAGCGTGTCGGCGGTCTCGCCAGATTGCGATACAAACAACGCCACGGTGCCATCTGTGATGGGTGGTTCGCGGTAACGGAACTCAGAGGCCACATCGACTTCGACAGGGATGCCTGCGATCTGTTCGAACCAGTATTTTGCCGTCAAGCAGGCGTAGTAGGCGGTTCCGCAGGCCACCATGGTCAGGCGGTTGATTTTTGTGAAATCCAACCCGCTGCCCGGCATGTTGACGGATTTACCGTCTTTGGACAGGTAGTGATCAATGGCCTGACCAAGGACCATTGGCTGTTCGCCAATTTCTTTGGCCATGAAGTGCTTGTGATTGCCTTTGTCCACCATCGATTGATCGATGTTGATGATCTTGGCCTCGCGGGTCACTTCTTGGCCAGCTTCGTCCCGGATCAAAAGGCTTCTGCGTGTCACAACCGCGCTGTCGCCTTCTTCAAGATAGGTGATCTCATTGGTCAGCGGCGCAAGGGCAATAGCGTCAGAGCCCACATACATTTCCCCGTCACCATGTCCAATGGCCAGCGGGGATCCTTTGCGTGCAGCGACGATCAGATCGTCCTCGCCTTCAAACAGAAACGCCAGGGCAAAGGCACCCTCAAGGCGGGAGAGCGTTTTTAGGGCTGCATCGACAGGGGCGAGGCCTTCGCTGACATAGCTTTGGGTCAGAAGCGCCACGGTTTCTGTGTCCGTTTCTGTGACGAAGGAAAAGCCCTTTTGGGCCAGTTCTTCGCGCAGGTCGCGGAAGTTTTCGATAATACCGTTGTGGACAACAGCGACAGGGCCTGCGCGATGTGGATGGGCGTTGATAACTGTTGGCGCGCCGTGGGTGGCCCAACGGGTATGGCCGATCCCGGATTTGCCGCGCAGCGGGTCATGCACCAGCAGGTCAGACAAGTTGACCAGCTTGCCCACGGCACGGCGTCGATCCAGCGCGCCGTCGTGCACCGTCGCAATGCCAGCACTGTCGTAGCCGCGATACTCCAGCCGTTTTAGGGCTTCTACAAGGATTGGGGCAGCTTCATGTGATCCAAGAACGCCGACGATTCCGCACATTATTTTGCCTCCGATACCAATTTTTGTTTCTTTTTCTTTAACAAGTCGAACAATTTTCGTGCAACGCCGGGTTTGTTCACCTGATCGGCACGCGCCAAAGCGAGGGCCGCTTCTGGTACATCTTTGGTGATGACAGAGCCAGAGCCTGTCATGGCTTCGTCCCCTACTGTTACCGGGGCCACCAGCATTGTGTTGGATCCGATGAAGGCCCGGTTCCCGATGGTGGTGCGGTGTTTCATCACGCCGTCATAGTTGCAGGTGATGGTGCCCGCACCAATGTTGGTGCCATTGCCCAAAGTGGCGTCGCCGATATAGGACAGGTGGTTGACCTTGGTGCCAGCGCCAATCTGTGCGTTTTTGATTTCCACAAAATTGCCAATGTGCGTGTCCTCAGCAAGTTCCGCGCCGGGGCGTAGGCGCGCATAGGGGCCGACGGTGGCCCCGCGAGAGACGTGACAGCCCTCGAGGTGAGAAAACGCACGAATGCGTGTGCCGCTTTCAACGGTCACGTCCGGGCCGAAATACACATTTGGCTCGATCACAGTGTCGCGCCCGATCACCGTGTCAAAAGACAACATGACGGTTTCAGGTTGTTGCAGGGTCACGCCTAAATCGAGCAGAGTGTCACGGGCGCGCGCCTGAAAAATCGCTTCAGCCTGTGCAAGATGCGCACGCGAGTTGATGCCCATGGTTTCGGCTTCGTCACAAGCCACAGCGGTCACGCTCAGGCCATGCGCGCGGGCCAGTCCAACCACATCAGTGAGGTAATACTCTTCTTGCGCATTGTTGGTTTCAATGGCTGCGATCAGATCGAACAGTGTTTTGCCATCTGCAAGCATGACACCGGAATTGCAGAAGCTGACGGCACGTTCGGCTTCTGAAGCGTCTGCAAACTCGACAATGCGCTCCAGACTGTCACCCTGCATGATCAGGCGACCATATTTGCCCGGATCGGCCGCTTCAAACCCGAGGACCACAACGGCATTCTCCGCCTTTGCCGCAATCATTTTTTCAAGCGTTTCAGAAGAGACAAAAGGCGTGTCGCCGAACAACACAATGACGTCTCCGTCAAAATCTGCGAGCGCATCACGGCACATGTCAACAGCATGGGCTGTGCCCTTCTGCTCTTCCTGCAGCACAACCTGCGCGTCCGGGTTATGTGCGGCAACTGCGGCTTGGACAGCGTCAAAACCATGACCTGCGACGACCAGGATCCGCTCAGGTGCAAGCGCTTGACCCGCCTGAAGGGCATGGATCAACATAGGGGCGTTGGCGACCGGGTGCAGAACCTTTGGAAGGTCTGAGTTCATCCGGGTGCCTTTGCCTGCGGCCAGGATGACAAGTGCGATGCTCATGTGTTTTCTCTTTGAATTTCGATTGTGCCCGTTTTATCGCAGTGCAGATAGGGTGCAAGGCTCTGAAGGATCAATTCAGGTTGCGCCCTGTAACAGCGGTGCGCGGGATATCGCGCAATAACCTAAGGAAATGCGCATGAAAACCGTGATTTTTGATCTCGATGGCACGCTGGCAGATACCAGCGGCGATCTGATTGCCGCTGCGAATGTATGTTTTCGCGATATGGGGCATGGAGATGTGCTCACGGTGTCGCGGGATGCGGGCGTGGCTCTGCGGGGGGGGCGGCGCATGTTGACAGAAGGGCTGACGCGCTTAGGCCTTATGGATGAGGCGGTGGTCTCGCAATACTACCCCGTGCTGCTGGAAGCCTATGGCGGTGCCATCGCTGAGCACAGCTATCTTTATGACGGGGCCATGGACGCTGTGGAGACTCTAAAATCTGCGGGGTATGGTGTTGGAATTTGTACCAACAAACCTGAGGCTTTGGCGGATCAATTGCTGATAGCATTGGGCGTGAGGGATGCGTTTGGCGCGCTTGTCGGAGCAGACACTCTGCCAGTGCGCAAACCGGATCCTGCGCCGTTGATCGAAACGGTCAGGCGCCTTGGGGGAGATCCTGCGGCCACCACATTGGTGGGTGACAGCGACACAGATCGCAACACTGCAAAAGCGGCGGGTGTGCCCAGTATTCTTGTCACCTTTGGCCCAAGTGGGGAGGATATGGCGGCGCTCGCGCCTGAAGCCCTGCTGCATGACTATGCGCGTCTTCCTCAGGTTGTGGATCTTTTGCTCGGACCGGCAGGCGCTTGATTGCAGGGCAGCAAGCTTTGCCCTAATGCTTGAGCAACGACAAAGGGCGCAAACCAGATGAGTGACGTGTTTACCGGCAATTTTACGCAGCAAGAGCCGATTTCCGAAGAGGCAATCGAGGCGGCTGTTGCGGTGCTGCGCAGTGGGCGGTTGCATCGCTATAACCTCACCGAAGGGGAAGTGGGCGAAACGTCCTTGCTGGAGCGCGAGTTCGCCGCTTATGTCGGTGCAAAATATTGTCTTGCTGTGGCCTCTGGCGGCTATGCGATGGGCTGTGCCCTGCGTGCTATGGGGGTAGAGCCGGGTGACAAAGTGCTGACCAATGCCTTTACGCTGGCACCGGTACCTGGAGCCATCGCAAGTGTTGGCGCGGTGCCCGTGTTTGTTGGGGTGACCGAGGATCTGGTGATTGATCTGGAGGATCTCAAAGCCAAAGCGGATCAGGCTGATGTGCTGATGTTGTCGCACATGCGGGGGCATATCTGTGATATGGAGGCGCTTATGGCGCTGTGTGATGCTGCCGGGGTGCGCGTGATTGAAGATTGCGCGCATACTATGGGCGGGGCCTGGAAAAATACCGCATCGGGCCGTTGGGGGAGGATGGCCTGCTATTCGACACAAACTTACAAACATATGAACTCGGGCGAAGGTGGGCTCTTGATCAGTGATGATCCGGAACTCATGGCACGGGCGACGATGTTGTCGGGCAGCTATATGCTTTATGGGCGCAATGGCGCCGTGCCAGAGGCGGAGGTGTTTGAGGCGGTGAAATATGACACGCCTAATGTGTCCGGCCGTATGGATCACCTGCGCGCCGCAATTTTGCGCCCACAGCTGCGCAATTTGGATCATCAAGTTGCTGCGTGGAACGTCCGGCATGACGTCATTTTAGAGGAACTGCGCGGCACACCGGGCTTAACGGTTGCGGAGCGCGCAGAGCACGAACACTACGTGGGAAGCTCAATTCAGTTCCTCCTGCTGGATTGGACTGAGCATGACATCCGCGAGGCGTTGGCGCGTTGCGCGGCCCGTGGTGTGGAGTTGAAATGGTTTGGGGGGGCGGAACCTGTGGCCTTCACCTCACGCTATGACAGCTGGCGGTACGCCCCCAGCGCGCCGATGCCGAAGACGGATCGGATCCTCAAGGGTATTGTAGATATGCGCATCCCTTTGACGTTTTCGGTGGAGGATTGTGCCTTTATTGCCCGGATCATTCGCGCAGAGGTTGGCGCGGTCTTTCAGGGACAACAGGGAACAGTTTAAGCACAGTTTGAGTACGGGGGCTGATTGTGCATGGGCCTGAGGGTAGGTGGGGCCCAGCCCCCACCCCCCCGGAGTATTTCCTGTCAGAAGAAGTGCTGGAACACCGCTGTCTTCAGAGGATGTCCAGCACAGCTTCGGGAGGGCGCCCGATGGCGGCTTTGTTGTTGGCCATCACGATCGGGCGTTCGATCAGTATCGGATTTTCTGCCATTGCTTTGAGCAATGTCTCTTCGCTGTCCTCTTTGGAAAGCCCCATTTCTTTAAAGCGAGCTTCTTTGGGACGCATCATGTCGATGGCATTTCCGCCCAGCAAAGACAGAACCTTCTGAAGCTCTTGCAGATTTGGCGTATCTTCGAGGTAGCGGCGCACGGTCACTGTGCCTTTTTCCTCCAGCAGGGCCAGGGTCTGCCGTGACTTGGAACAGCGCGGGTTGTGCCAGATGGTGATCATAGCCAGTCCTTTCGTTTGCTGCCAACCGCATCAGATACATTCGCAAAGCCATCACGCGCAAGAAGGGCATCAAGATCGCGGACAATTTTTTCTGCCAAAGAAAAGCCGCCATAGACCAGCGCGGTGTAAAGCTGCACTGCGGAGGCACCAGCACAGATTTTGGCATATGCCTGCTCTGCGGAGCTGATGCCGCCAACACCGATAAGAGGCAGTTTGCCTGCGCTTATCTCAGAAAGACGGGCGAGCACTTTGGTGGATTTCTCAAACAAGGGGGCTCCGGAGAGGCCGCCGGCTTCGCCTTTGTGAGCGCTGGCCAGACCGTCGCGAGAGAGGGTGGTGTTGGTGGCGATGATGGCGTCCAGATTGGCCTCCAGAGCAACTTCTGCAATTTCGGAGATTTCTGCGTCACTGAGATCCGGTGCGATTTTCAGGAAAATCGGGATTTTGCGGCTTAGGCTGTCTCTGGTTTCCATCACGCCTTTCAAGAGCGCAGCAAGCGCGGCCTTGCCTTGCAGATCACGCAGCTTTTCGGTGTTGGGCGAGCTGACATTGACTGTTGCGAAGTCCAGATGTGTGCCACAATGGGCCAGCACGCGCGCAAAATCTTCGGCGCGGTTGTCACTGTCCTTATTGGCACCAAGGTTCAGACCAATGACGGCGTTTTGGGGGCGTTTCGCAAGGCGAGCGCCAATGGTCTCCATGCCGTCATTGTTAAAGCCAAAGCGGTTGATAGCCGCATGATCTTCGGACAGGCGAAACAGGCGTGGTTTGGGATTACCTGGCTGTGGGCGTGGCGTGGCGGCACCGACCTCGACGAAGCCGAAGCCGGATGTCGCCAACCCATTGAGGGCGGTGGCGTTTTTGTCAAAACCGGCGGCCAAGCCCACTGGGTTGGGCAGCGACAGGCCTGCAACGGTTGTTTTCAGTCGGGAAGAGGTGATTTCGCCCGGCGCATTGGCAAGGCCCATTTCCAACGCCCGAATGGCGAGGCCATGGGAATGTTCAGGATCAATACTGCGCAGGGCTTTCATGCCCAAGCCTTCAAACATTTTGGCGAGACTCATGACAGACTTCCTTCGGGGAATTGGTGATGACCATCGATCAGGGGCAGCTCTTTGGCCCAGAGAACATCGCTGAGTTTGAGTGTGCGATAGAGATGCGGGAAGAGGGAGCCGCCACGTGACACCTCCCATTTAAGCGCATCGCCGAGCGCACCTGCATCCACAGCCAGAAGGGTAAGATCAGCTTCGCCTGCAAAATGCTTTGCGGCTGTCTCAGCAGCCTGTTCAGCGGTGGAGAAATGTACGTAGCCATCAGCCACATCGATAGGCGCGCCGGCGGTTTGTCCGTCTTCGCGCAGGGCCGACCATTCGTCGGCGCGGAAAATCTTGAAGATCAGCATGGTCTTGCTCATGCAACGCGCGTCAGGCAAGGTCAAGCACAGTAAGAGCGTGTTAATGTTTTGACATCTGCTGCTTTGAAACTGCACGATATTGATTGACTGATAAAACCTGAAGGGATTCTCCATGTTTGCTCGTTTGATGACTGGGGCGGCTTTGTTGGCCGTGACCGCCGGAATGGCCGCTGCCGATTATACTCTGCACATCGTTCACATCAACGATTTGCATAGCCGCATCGAACCCATCAACAAATATGATTCCACCTGTAAAGCCGAGGACAACGCGGAAGGTAAGTGCTTTGGCGGTTATGCCCGTGTGGCGACCAAAATTGCCGAGCTGCGCAAAGAATTGGATGGGCAGAACCTGCTCGTTTTGGATGCTGGAGATCAGTATCAAGGCTCCTTGATGTACACGACCTATAAAGGGGACGTGGAAATCGAAATGATGGAAAAGATTGGCTTTGATGCCATGGCCGTGGGCAATCACGAATTTGACGACGGACCAGAAGGTTTGCTGAAGCTCGTGGAGGGTGTCTCTTTTCCGGTGATTTCTGGCAATATTGATGTCTCTCAATCGGATGTTCTGGCAGGCAAAGTCGCCAACCATGTTGTGCTTGAAGTGGGCGGCGAGAAAGTGGCCATCATTTCTGCCTTGGCAACGGACACGGCGGAGACCTCGAGCCCAGGCGAGGCGGTGATTTTTGAAGATGAGATCGCAGCTCTGCAAGCGGATGTTGATGCACTGTCCGCGGAAGGTGTGACCAAGATTATCGCTCTGAACCATGTCGGTGTGAACAAGGACATGGCCATCGCGGAAGCGGTATCTGGCATCGATGCTGTGGTTGGTGGGCATTCGCACACGGAGTTCTCCAACACCAAGGAGGGCGCGATGGCCTATCCCACCATGGTGGGCAATGTGCCGGTTGTGCAAGCCTATGCCTATTCCAAATATGTTGGGCATCTTACGCTGACATTTGATGACGCGGGCAATGTGACGGCTGCGACAGGCGACACTATCCTACTAGATGCCTCTGTTGCCGAAGATGCCGATATCGTAGCGCGTGTGGCTGAGCTTGCGGGGCCGATTGAAGAAATGAAATCGCGCGTTGTGGCTTCAACGGATGCGGCGATTGATGGTGATCGCGGTTCTTGTCGGGCTGGTGAGTGTGCGATGGGCAACCTAATCACGGATGCGATGCTGGACCGCGTCAAAGATCAAGGTATTGAAATCGCGATCCAAAACGGGGGCGGTATCCGCGCGTCTATTGATGCGGGTGAAGTGACAATGGGCGAAGTGCTGACCGTTCTTCCATTCCAGAACACATTGTCCACGTTCCAAGTGAGCGGTGAAACTATTGTGGCTGCGCTGGAAAATGGTGTGAGCCAGATTGAAGATGGCGCAGGGCGTTTTCCGCAGGTCTCTGGCATGACCTATACGTTTGACGCAAGCGCGGAAGCAGGCAGCCGTATTAGTGACGTGATGGTCGCAGGTGCGCCAATTGACCCCGCCAAAGTCTATGGGGTTGTCTCCAATAACTATGTGCGCAATGGGGGCGACGGCTATAAAATGTTCCGTGATGCCATGAATGCTTACGATTATGGCCCAGATCTTGCAGATGTGACCGCTGAGTATCTGGCGGCCCATGGCGCGAAAGCTGCTGTGTTGGATGGGCGCATCTCCAAGAAGTAAGCATGGGGTTGCTTGACCTTTTGAGCCTTCGCCGGGACACTGGCGAAGGCTTTTTCGTTTGGGGGTTTTATGGATCATCCGCTGATCGACCTGATCAATCAGAAAATTCGCGAAGCCGAAGAGGCGGGCGCGTTCGACAATCTGGAAGGGGCGGGAAAGCCTTTGCCCAGAGAAGTGGACCCTGAGAATGCCTTGCTCAATCGTCTCGTGAAGGAAAGTGGCGCGGTGCCAGAGTTTGTTTCTCTGTCGCGAGAGCTTGCGCGGTTGCGGGCAGAGCTGCGCGAGACGGGGGATCGCACCAAGCGGCGCATCATAATGAAAGAGATGTCGCTGATGGAGGCCAAAATAGAGGTGGCGCGAAAGGCGCATCGCTAATGTGTGGACGCTTTGCAATCACGCTGCCCAACGAAGCAATGGCGCAGATGTTTGGGGCGATGCCCGCCAATGATCTCCCGGAGGTGCCAAACTACAACGTCTGCCCCACGACCAAAATTCATGTTGTTTTGGGCGGCTTAGATATTGGGCGCCGGTTGGTATCGATGCGGTGGGGCTTCCTACCCAGCTGGTATAAATCCCCGAGTGATGGGCCATTGTTGATCAATGCACGGGGCGAAACGATCGCCGAGAAGCCTGCTTTCCGTAATGCCTGTCGCGCGCGCCGGTGTCTGATCCCCGTCTCCGGGTTTTATGAATGGACCAAAGATGCCGCAGGGGAGCGTTGGCCGTGGTTTATTCACAGTGACGGCACTTTGGCGCTGGCGGGTGTTTGGCAGAGTTGGGGGCAGGGTGAGGAGCATGTGAATACCTGTGCCGTGGTCACGACCGCCGCAAATGAGACCATGTCTGACATTCATCACCGCATGCCTGTGGTCATAGATGAAGAAGATTGGGGGCTTTGGCTGGGGGAGAAGGGCCATGGAGCCGCGACTTTGATGTCAGCAGCGCGAGAAGATCTGTTATCTTTTCATCGGGTTGACCGCGAAGTGAATTCCAATAGGGCTGCGGGGGCGGAGCTTATTGAACCGATCGCGTGATCGGAAAGCGATTTTCAAGAAATCCGCAATAATCCTTCAGCTTCCTTGGGGACGCTTCGGAGTTGGCTGCGATGACGCTCTTGAGGATGATGGGACAACCATATTCGGAGAGTTTTGCATGTCTCGTGCCCCTTACTATGCCCCTCAGGGGGGGCTTCCGCCTCAGACACAATTGCTGACAGACCGTGCGATGTTCACGGAGAGCTTTGCAGTCATTCCAAAGGGCACATTGACCGATATTGTGACGTCCAATCTGCCGTTTTGGACAGGCACGCGCGTTTGGGTCATTGCCAGACCGATGAGCGGGTTTAGCGAGACGTTTTCGCACTACATTGTTGAACTCAGCGCAGGGGGCGGCAGCGATCGGCCCGAGTTGGAGCCTCTGGCGCAAGGCGTGCTGTTTGTGGTGGAAGGGCAGATCGCCCTGACCATTGACGGCAAGGAATATGATCTTGCGGAGGGCGGATACGCCTATTTGCCAGCCGGTAGCGCTTGGCAGGTGAAAAACTCCGGCGATAGTGCTGCAAAGTTCCATTGGATACGCAAGAAATATCAAGCTGTTGACGGGATTGAGGCGCCGGACGCTTTCGTTACGAGTGATGCTGACACCCCCATCCGTTTTATGCCAGATACGGACGGAGCCTGGGGCACCACACGTTTTGTGGATCCAGACGATATCCGCCATGATATGCATGTGAATATCGTGACCTTTGAGCCAGGCGGGGTGATCCCATTTTTGGAAACGCATGTGATGGAGCATGGGCTCTATGTGCTTGAAGGCAAGGCGGTCTATAAGCTGAACAGGGAATGGGTCGAAGTGGAAGCCGGGGATTACATGTGGTTGCGCGCGTTCTGTCCGCAGGCGTGTTATGCCGGTGGTCCGGGGAAATTCCGCTATTTGCTGTACAAGGACGTCAACCGCCACATGCCGCTGTGATTGACCAAACTGGTCTGTTTCCGTCGGGGCATGGTGGTTTTGCGGCATGACGGTCGCAAATGATAGCGATAACATGTGTTTTCTGTGCCCTGTCGTGCCTGATTTGGGCTGGCCTTTGCCGATCAAAACCGCTCAATTGGCCATTCAAGACGCATGGGACTCAGATCATGGCAGAGCGCAGGATCAAAATCTTTATCAACGGTTTTGGACGCATTGGGCGCACGGTGCTGCGCATTCTTGCCAAGGGGCAACATCCTGAGTTTGAGATTGTTGGCATCAACGATATCGAACCCTTGGAGACATGCGCCTATCTTTTTGAATTTGATAGTGTTTTTGGTGCTTATGCGGGAAAGGTAGAGAGTGGCGCGGGGAAGCTGTGCGTGGATGCGCTCTCCATTCCGTTTTACGCGGAACGTGATCTAAGCGCGCTGGATCTGAGTGAAGTTGATGTCGTGCTGGAATGCACGGGCATGGCGGGGGCGCGTGCGATTGCGGAGCGCGGGCTGAGCGCGGGCGCATCTAAGGTATTGATTTCAGGTCCGTCTGAAGAAGCGGATGAGACGATTGTGTTGGGCGCGAATGATCATGTGCTGAGCGATCAGAGGATTGTCTCTAATGCGTCTTGCACCACCAATGCTTTGGCACCTTTGATGCGGGTGTTGGATGAAAGCTTTGGGTTGATCAGCGGACATATGACAACGGTGCATTGCTATACCGGCAGTCAGCCCACGGTGGATAAGCCACGGGGGGATCTGGCGCGCAGCCGGGCAGCGGCCCTGTCGATGGTGCCGACGACCACTTCGGCACAGCGGATGATTGATAAGGTTTTGCCAGCCTTGAAAGGGCGCGTAGAGGCGCGTGCTATCCGTGTGCCGACGGCGAGTGTTTCGGCAATTGATCTGACAATTCAAACCGAAAAAGACGTTTCGGTTGAAGCTGTTAACCGCGTGCTGAAGGCCGCGGCTGACCGCGATGGAATTCTGGGCTGGACGCAAAAACCGCTGGTCTCTACCGACCTGCGGGCGCGTCCTGAATCCCTGATTGTGAGCGAGAGAGAGACCAGTGTTTCTGTGGGCGGGCTGCTGCGCGTCTTTGGCTGGTATGACAACGAATGGGGCTTTTCCAACCGTATGTTGGATATGGCCAAACGTATGGGGCGGCGGTGAGCCGAGCGAGGGGACTTGGAGAGATAGAATGACGAGCACTAAAGATCAGGATCGCGCGCGCGAGGCAGCGCTGAAATATCACGAGTTTCCCAAGCCAGGTAAGCTGGAAATCCGGGCGACCAAACCGATGGCGACAGGCCGTGACCTGAGCCGAGCGTACAGCCCCGGGGTCGCGGAAGCCTGTCTTGAGATTGAAAAGAACCCCGCGGATGCAACGCGTTACACGGCTAAGGGCAATCTCGTTGCGGTGATTTCCAACGGCACGGCTGTGCTTGGACTTGGCGACATTGGCGCGCAGGCGTCCAAGCCCGTGATGGAAGGCAAAGCGGTTCTCTTTAAGAAGTTTGCTGGCATTGATTGCTTTGACATTGAGGTCAATGAATCTGATCCGGAGAAACTGGCGGATCTGGTATGCCGCTTGGAGCCGACCTTTGGGGCGATCAACCTTGAAGACATCAAGGCACCGGATTGCTTTTTGGTCGAGCGTCTCTGCAAAGAGCGTATGAACATTCCTGTCTTCCATGACGATCAGCATGGCACGGCGATTGTGGCGGCGGCAGCAGCCTATAACGCGTTGATTGTCGCCAAGAAAAACGTCGAAGACATCAAGGTTGTGGCGCTGGGCGCGGGGGCGGCGGGGATCGCCTGTCTGAAGATGCTGATGACCATGGGCGTGCAGCATGAAAACATCCTCATGCTGGACAGCAAAGGCGTGGTGCACAAGCAGCGTAACGACCTGACACCAGAAAAGGCGGAATTTGCACAAGCCACTGAAAAACGGACCACAATGGAGGCCATGGAGGGAGCAGACCTGTTCCTTGGCGTGTCCGGTCCGGGGCTTTTGACCAAAGAAATGGTCGAGCAGATGGCGGATGATCCGATCATCTTTGCGTTGGCGAACCCGACGCCTGAAATCATGCCAGAGGAGGCGCGTGCGGCGGCGCCGGGGGCTTTGATCGCCACAGGTCGGTCAGACTACCCAAATCAGGTGAACAACGTCCTGTGCTTCCCCTTCATCTTCCGGGGGGCGCTTGATGCCGGGGCGACAGAGATCAACGATGCGATGAAGCTGGCCTGTGTGGAAGCGATTGCCGGTCTGGCGCGCGAAACCACCAGTGCGGAAGTGGGGGCGGCCTATAAGGGGGAAACCCTCACATTTGGTCCTAACTATCTGATTCCAAAGCCGTTTGATCCACGCCTCTTGCCGACAATTGCGGTGGCTGTGGCCAAGGCTGCGATTGACTCTGGTGTGGCGACCAAGGAGCTGGATCTGCATGCCTATGAAGACAAGCTTCAGGCGCAGGTGTTCCGCTCTTCGATGATCATGCGTCCGGTCTATGAGGCGGCGAGCATGTCGCGTCGCAAGATCGCTTTTGCAGAGGGCGAGGATGAGCGGGTGCTGCGCACGGCGCAGGCGATGCTGGAAGAAACCGTGGACACGCCCGTGTTGATCGGCCGTCCGGAAGTTGTCGCGCATCGTATTGAAAAGGCTGGACTAAAGATCAAACCCGGCGTGGATTTCGAACTGATCAACCCGGAGAATGACGCGCGGTATCGGGACTATTGGACCCACTATCATGCCAAGCTGCGGCGGCAGGGGGTGAGCCCGGACAGTGCCAAGGCGATCCTGCGCACCAACAATACGGCGATTGCCGCGATTGCGGTGGACCGGGGGGATGCGGACAGCATGATCTGCGGCACCTTTGGCGAATATCGCTGGCACCTGCGCTATGTGACGGAAGTATTGGAAAACAAAGACTTGCACCCAATTGGGTCGCTGTCTCTGATTATTTTGGACAAGGGGCCTCTGTTCCTTGCGGACACGCATATTCACATTGAACCCAATGCGGAGCAGATTGCGGAGACCGTGATTGCGGCGGCGCGCCATGTGCGGCGGTTTGGAGTCGATCCGAAGATTGCCCTGTGTTCTGGGAGCCAATTTGGTAACCTTGACAGCCACTCCGGCCGGGTGATGCGCGGGGCGCTGGACGTGCTGGATCAGAATGAGCATGACTTTGAATATGAAGGAGAAATGCACACTGACGCCGCTCTGGATCCAGAGTTGCGCGAGCGTCTGTTCCCCGGTGGGCGTCTTAACGGAAAAGCCAATGTTCTGGTATATTCCAACACCGATGCGGCGGGGGCGACCCGCAACATTCTGAAGTCGGTGGCCGATGGGCTCGAAGTGGGGCCGATCCTAATGGGGATGGGCAACCGGGCGCATATTGTGACGCCATCTATCACTGTGCGGGGCCTGCTGAACATTGCCGCGCTGGCGGGCACTGAGGTTTCCACCTACGGGTGACAAACGCAATATCTTAGAGTGCGCAACAGCCCCCGTGAACCTTGGTTTTCGGGGGCTGTTTTGCGTCGGTATCCCGTCGGTATTGCGGAGGTGCGATTTTCGGGCCGTTCAAAAGGTTACGGTAGCGTACGGTCGGGCGCGCAACGGGGGCGGGCGCGGTCCGGCTTTGCCCGGGGATTGGGTTACAGGGGCCAAAATACCAGAATGGCGGGGATCGACACGGCGACCACCAAGATCTCCAGCGGCAGACCCATGCGCCAGTAGTCGCCAAAGCTGTAGCCGCCGGGGCCGAGGATCAGCGTGTTGTTCTTGTGACCAATGGGCGTGAGGAAAGCCGAGGAGGCCGCCACGGCCACTGCCATCAGGAAGGGATCCGCAGAGACACCCATGGCCTGTGCCATCTGAATGCCGACCGGGGCGGCGACTATGGTGGTGGCGGTGTTGTTGAGCACATCAGACAGCGTCATGGTCACAAGCATGAGCACCGTCAGCACGGCCCAGGCGGGCAGGCCCGCAGTGAGAGAGACAAGGCTGTTGGCGATAAGGGCGGTGCCGCCCGAGCTATCCAGCGCGGCCCCAAGCGGGATCATGGAGCCCAACAGGACGACCACGGGCCATTCGACGTGATCATAAAGTTCGGAGAGCGGCACGATTTTGGCGAGCACATAGGCCACCACCACCAGCCCAAGCGCGATGGGCAGATAGATCAACCCAAGTGAGGCGGCGGCGACTGCGCCGACAAAGAGACCAATGGCCAGCCACATTTTGCTGTTTGCGGTGACCACCAGACCGCGATCGGCCAGAGGCAGGCAGCCCAGCCAGTCGGTGACATCGGGGCCGCGATCTTTGTGCACGAGGATCAGGAGGATGTCGCCGGGTTGCACCACGGTTTTGCGGATCTGGCTGCGGATGCGGCGGCCTTCGCGGGAGATCCCCATCAGGAGCGCACCCTGACGCCATGCCAGACCAAGCGCTGCGGCGGTTTTGCCCGCGATGCGGGCGGTTTCCGGCACCACCACTTCGATGATGTCCAGACCGTCGCCTGCGGCTTTGAGCTGTTCTTCGCGTTTTGCGTCGGAGAAGTTCAATGACAGCGCGGCGCGAAATTCATCCAGCGCGTCGGGGCTGGCCTCAAGCACCAGCGCATCGCCTTCGCGCAGGATGTTGTTGCGGGCGGTGCCATACATGCGTTTGCCTTTGCGCATGAGGCCGAGCAATTGCACATCGGCCTCTTCGGCCTGTGGGTCAAGCTCTGCCAGACGTTTGCCGATCAGTTTGCTGTCGGCGGGCACGGTGAGTTCGGCGATGTATTGGCCCAGATCGGAGACTTTTTGGCCTGCGTCCTCGCGATCTGGGATCAGGCGCCAACCGATGAGGGCCACAAACAGCAGGCCCGCGATGGCGGTGAGGCCACCCACAGGGGCGAAATCAAACATTTTGAAGGGCGCACCAAGCGCGTCTTCGCGGATGGAGGCGATGATGATGTTGGGAGGCGTGCCGATAAGGGTGGCCATGCCGCCAAGGATGGTGGCAAAGGAGAGCGGCATGAGGGATTTGGCGGGGCTGCGGCCTGCTTTGCGCGCGGTCTGAATATCCACCGGCATAAGCAGGGCGAGGGCGGCGACATTGTTCATGAAGGCGGAGAGCAGCGCGCCGATGGCGCCGATGATGGCGATGTGGCTGCCCAGTTTGCGCGCGCTGTCCACCAAGGTGCGGGTGATCAGAAACACCGCGCCGGAGCGCACCAGCCCTGCGGAGACAATCAGCACCAAGGCGACAATCAGCGTCGCCGGGTGGCCAAAGCCGGAAAAGGCCTCTTTGGTGGGGACCACGCCAAGCACAACGCCCAGAAGCAGGGCGGTAAACGCCACTAGATCATAGCGAAACCGCCCCCAGAGCAGCATGACAAAGACGCCGCCAAAGAGGGCAAAGAGGATGATCTGATCGGTGGTCATGAAGGCGGCCTGTCGCGAAAATTGTTGCGCAGAGTCAATCGCAGGGGCGCAGGAAACGCAAGCGACTTGCGGATTTTGGCCGCTCTGACGTATAGAGACCCCTGACACAGAAAGACTGCCAAGAGTAACCCGGAGGCGAACCATGGCCGGCCATAGTAAATGGGCAAACATTCAGCACCGCAAAGGGCGTCAGGACGCTGCGCGGTCCAAGCTGTTTTCCAAACTTTCCAAAGAGATCACCGTTGCCGCGAAAATGGGTGACCCGGATCCTGAGAAGAACCCGCGTCTGCGTCTGGCGGTGAAAGAAGCCAAGAGCCAGTCCGTGCCAAAGGATGTGATCGAACGTGCGATCAAGAAATCTGTGGCGGGTGAAGGCGACGATTACGAAGAAATCCGCTATGAGGGCTATGGCCCCAACGGTGTGGCCGTGATTGTGGAAACCATGACCGACAACCGCAACCGCACCGCCTCGACCGTGCGTTCCACCTTCACCAAGAACGGTGGCAATCTCGGCGAAACCGGCTCTGTGGGCTTCATGTTCGACCGGAAGGGCGAAGTGACCTATCCGGCCACTGCTGGTGATGCGGACGCCGTGTTTGAAGCGGCGATTGAAGCTGGTGCAGAAGATGTGGAAAGCTCTGAGGAAGGCCATGTGATCTGGTGTGAAGACACCGATCTGAACGAGGTCTCCACCGCGCTGGAAGCGGCTCTGGGGGAATCTGACAGCACCAAACTGGTGTGGAAGCCGACCACCACGACTGAAATGGATCTGGTGAGCATGCAGAAGCTGATGAAGCTGATTGATGCGCTGGAAGATGACGATGATGTGCAGCGTGTGACCACCAACTTTGAAGCCTCTGACGAGGTGATGGAGCAGCTCTAAGCGCTGTGCTCCGAGATGTATAAAAAGGCCCGTAGCGATATGCTGCGGGCCTTTTGCTTTGTAGAGATCCGTTAGAGATGATCAGTTGGCCGTGATCACACCGCAGGCGATACGCCCGCCGGAGCCGCCAATTGGCTGGGTGAAATGATCATCCGGGTTGGCGTGGATGACCAGCGTGGAGCCGTCTTCATCGAGCACTTTGCCTGCGCCCTGATCAAGCATCAGCAGGTTGGTGTAGAGTTCCACCTCAGCGGTGCCATCGGCGCCAACAATGAGGTTGGGCAGGTTGCCCGCATGGGGCCCATCCACGTGAAAGAACCCATGCGGCAGGTTGCCGGGCATGATGTGGCCATGCGCACCTTTGAAACTGTCCAGCGGCGTGCAGTCGCCGACCGCGTGAAAATGCATGCCGTGTTTGCCGGGGGGCAGCCCTTCCACGGAGAGCTGGATCAGAATGCCGCGCGGTCCTTGCATGAAAGAGGCTGCGCCGATGGTCTCGCCGGCGTTGTTGATCAGGGAGCTGCTGGCGGAGGCGGTGATCTGTGGAGCGTCGCCTGCGTGCAACAGAGAGGCGGGGATAAGCATGGCTGCGATGAGTGCCGCTGTGCGCAGAGAGGTGTTCAGAATGGTCATCAAAGCGTTCCTTCGCGTTTGGGTGTCAAGCTGACGGTGTCTGGGCGAGGTGGGCGGACCAAGCGCGGGATGTGTCCCCAAGGGCAAAGAGCGCAGGGGACGCATATGGCGCTGGCGAAGCTGGCCTCATGATACAAACGCGAGGGAGCTGGGTTTTATGCAAATTTTTTACAAATTCGTTTGGGTGCGCGTGCTGTTGGTGCGTGACCACTGATCAACTGCGGCGGAGAAGGACTGTTTTTGTACCAAGTTTCGCCGTAATTTGGGGCTAGTCCGTGCTCTGACGGTAACGAGAATTAAGAGTGTGAGGGGGACGGCCGTGCGGTTTGACCTTCTGGATGGGGTGCGGGGGCACCTGTTGTTCATGATGATGCTGGCCCATTTGGCGGCGCAGCCGGGCATGAGCTATCTGATGGATGTGCATCATGCGCGGGTGTTTCAGATTTTGGATGCTGAGTTTCTGGTGATGCTCTCCGGCCTGTTGGTGGGCATTCTCTACAGTCTCAAGTTTCAGGATCCGGGGCGTTTGGCGCAGTTTCTGAAGCAGCGGATTGGCAAAATTTACCGCTATTACCTGATCTCGGCGGGGCCGTTTCTGATCCTGTTGGCGCTCGAAGGGGCGGGCTTGGGGCCGCTTGCTTTTGGGTTGGGCGAGGTGCTGCTTATTCAGAATGGCGGTGCGTATTCGGATATTCTGCCGATCTATATCTACTGTTTTGCGCTGCTGTTTGTTTTGAGCTTTGCGCTGCGATTTGTGCCGCAGGGGGCGCTGTTGCTGCCCTCTGGGCTGATCTATCTGGTGAGCCTGTTCAACTACGATGGCGGTGTCTTTGGCTGGGGCGGCAAGTTTCTGGTG
Source organism: Shimia sp. R11_0 (assembly GCF_017744035.1). NCBI lineage: Bacteria > Pseudomonadati > Pseudomonadota > Alphaproteobacteria > Rhodobacterales > Roseobacteraceae > Shimia > Shimia sp. R11_0. The sequence goes on from NZ_JAGHQY010000003.1 coordinate 49,860, forward strand.
TTTGATATCGCCGCCTGGCAGTTTCTGTTTTTCATTTCCTATTATTTCGGCCTGCATTTTCGCCAGATTTTGAACTGGCTGAATGGGCTGTCGGCGGGGGCGTATCTGTTTTTGGTGCTGGGCACGGGCGTGTTGGCGCTGGGGCAGCGCTGGGCGTTTTGGTATCCGGTGATTGGCAACCTGCCGGAGGGGGTGGCGGAGAATTGGTTCCGCATGCAGCTGCATCCGGTGCATTTGTTGCGTACTCTGGCGGTGGCTGGGTTTTTCACGGTGGCGCTGGTGCGGGCGGTGCGGGGCACAGCGTGGCTCACGGCCGTGCTGCGGTGGTATTTTTCACTGCGGCTGCTGCGCTATTGCGGGGTTTGGGCGATCCAGATGTTCGTGGCCCATGTGTATATGATTGCCCTATTTGCCGCCTTGCTGCCGACATGGGACGCGGGGCAGAGCTTTGTCTGGGCTGTGCTGTTTCAAGGGGCCTATATGATTCTGCCCTTTGGCATCCACTATGTGATGGCATGGCAGAGACGGCGGGCTGCGGCGCTCAGTTGAGATGCTGACGCGCAATCTGCTGTAGGGCCTTGCTCAAGGGGGCCAATGCAGGGGCTAGCAGGCGGCTGGATTGCCAGAACAGAGGCGTGTCAAAGGGGGTGCCGGGCTGGAGCGGCACCAAGGCCCCGCTGTTGAGATGCGGGCGCACCAAAGGTTCCGGGTTCATGCCCCAGCCCAATCCGAGCAGGGAGGCGTCCACAAACCCCGGCGCCGAGGGCAGGTGATGGCTGGGCGGCGTGGGGGTGACGCCAAGGGTTTGTTGCACCCATTGATGTTGCAGGCGGTCTTTGGAACTGAAGATCAATACGGGGGCTTTGCTGATCGCCTCCGGGGTCACGCCGTTGGCAAAATGCTGTTTGACAAAGGCTGGACTGGCGGAGGCGATATAGCGCATGGCCCCAAGCGGGAGACTGTCACAGCCTGCTATGGGCGCTTCATGGGCGGTGACCGCTGCGACCACCTCGCCCCGGCGCAGCCAGTCGGCGGAAAAATCCTGATCATCGACAACCAGATCCACCAGCAGGTCGGGCACCTGTGCCACCGCTTTGAGAAAGAAGGTGGCAAGGCTGTCTGCGGTGACAGCGATGCGCAGGCGGGCGCTGCGCGGTGACAGCGCGGCAAGGTCGCGCGCCAGAGCCCCTTCCAGAAGGCCGACCTGATCCAGATGGGCGGCAAGGCGGCGGCCGGTTTCTGTGCCCACGCAGGGGCTGCCGCGCAACACCAGCGGCATGCCAATGCGTTCTTCAAGCGCCTTGAGACGTTGGGAAATTGCGGATTGGGTCACGCCGAGATCCTGCGCGGCGGCGTCAAAACTTCCAGTGCGCAGGATGGCTGCCAGCGCGGCGAGATGAGCGTAGTCAATCTGCATTAGTAATCCTAATGTGAGTGAAGGTCTTTTAATTTGAGTAATTTTGATCGCTATCTTAGTCAAGACGCACGAACAGGAGAGACAGATGGCAGAGATGAGTATTTTGGGACCAGCAATTGCAGGGTTTGCACTTGGGTTTTCGCTGATCATGGCGATTGGGGCGCAGAATGCCTTTGTGCTGCGCCAAGGGTTGCGCGGCGAATATGTGCTGCCGCTGGTGCTGACCTGCGCCATTTCTGACGCCATCCTGATCACCGCCGGGGTTGCAGGCTTTGGGGTTTTGATCGCGGCCAATCCGGCCTTGTTGGACTGGGTGCGCTATGCGGGGGCGGCTTTTCTGATTGTCTATGGGGCGATGAATTTTCGCGCGGCGCTGAAAGGTGGGGACGCCTTGCAGGATAAGGGCGGCACAGCAGGCAGCCTTGGCGCGGCGGTGACAACCTGCCTGCTGCTGACCTGGGCGAACCCGCATGTCTATCTCGACACGGTGGTGCTGCTTGGGGGGATTTCGGCACAATACAGCCCGGCATGGGCCTTTGGGTTGGGCGCGGCCGTGGCGAGTTTTGCCTTTTTCTTCATGTTGGGGTTTGGCGCGCAGTTGTTGCGGCCGCTGTTTACCAATCCGCGAGCCTGGCAGGTGTTGGACGTTGTGGTGGGTGCCACTATGTGGGCGATTGCCGCCAAGCTGATCTGGGGCATGTGAGGCGGCTGCACAGGATCTGTGCGCGTGTGCGGATTTGGGCGCATGGTGTTTTGGCGTAGGATGCGGGCAGCCACAGCCTTAAGAGGACATGCGCCATGAGTTGGAACCCCGCCCTTGACCCCACATTGCCAGATGCAACGGCCTTGGAGGCCATTGAGACCGTGATTGTGCCCCGCGCCCGTGATTTGGGGGGCTTTTCCGTGCGGCGCGCCTTGCCTGCGCCGAGGCGGCAGATGGTGGGGCCGTTTATCTTTTTTGATGCGGTTGGGCCAGTGGAGTTTCTGACCGGGCAGGGCATTGATGTGCGCCCCCATCCGCATATCGGTCTGGGGACGGTGACCTATCTCTATCGCGGGGAGTTTGAGCATCGTGACAGCCTTGGCACCCATCAGATGATTTATCCCGGTGAGGTGAACTGGATGGTGGCGGGAAATGGCGTGACCCATTCAGAGCGCACCAGTGCTGCCACACGTGCAGCTCCGAGTTCGCTGTTTGGCATTCAGACATGGGTCGCGTTGCCGGAGGCGCGCGAAGATGATCCGGCGATGTTTGAGCATCATGGCAAAGAGGCGCTGCCGTTTCTGGAAGGCGAAGGCAAGGAGGTGCGGCTGATCCTTGGAGAGGCCTGGGGCGCACGCGCGCCGGTGACGATGCTGTCAGAGACGTTTTATGCGGATGTGACGCTTGCGCCGGAGGCTAAGCTGCCGATGCCAGACAACCACGAGGATCGCGCCCTATATGTGGTCTCCGGTGCGGTAATGATTGCCGGGGATGTGTTTGAAGCGGGGCAGATGATGGTGTTTCGTCCCGGCGATGCGATTACGGTCACCGCAGGGCCGTTGGGTGCGCGGTTGATGGCGTTAGGCGGGGCCACAATGAACGGGCCACGCTATATTTCATGGAACTTTGTGAGCTCCAGTAAAGAAAAAATCGAAGCTGCCAAGGCTGATTGGGCCGCAGGGGACTGGGCGCATGGGCGGTTTCAACTGCCACCGGGAGATGCGGAGGAGTTTATCCCGTTGCCATAGCCTTTTGCGGTTCGTGCGGCCTGTTGTGCGGTGTCTCGACCGTCAGCAGGGAGAGCGCCTCGCCGCACAGGGTGATGTTGTTTTGAGAGCCTTGCACGGCGGCTTCGGTGTTGTCGCGAATGGATTTGATTTCAGAGACAATGCCGGAGAAGAGCGGCAATTGCTGACGGGTTTCTTCGCTGTTTGAGGCGATGTCGGCAACGAGGCCGGTGATGGTGGCCTGAATGTTATGCGTCAGGCTGCGGCAGGCCTCTCCGCGGGCGAGGCTCTGCTGGGCGGCTTGGGCCACATTGGCGACGGTGGCGGAGAGATCGGCCTGCGCGTCGGTGAGATCATCCATGCGCGATAGAATGCGGGTGATGTCTGCATCTGCCATATCTGCCAGCTCGCGCACTTCGCCTGCGATGATGGCAAAGCCGCGCCCCTTTTCGCCAGCGCGCGCCGCCTCAATACCGGAATTGAGCGCCAGCAGGCGAATGCGGTCGGCCAGGCCGCGAATGGCCTCAGAGGCATTGGCCACCTCGGCCAGGGTTGTTTCGATCTTCTGCACCGGGTCGGCGATATGGGTGATCTGTTGGGTGGTGTCGGAGGCAAGATCAAGGAAGCCATCGACCTCGCGGGTGACCTCCTGCACGGCGGTGCCTACGTCAGAGGCTGTGGCCGCAGAGTGGCTGGCCCCGTCGCAAAGTGTGTCAAAGGTGGTGCCGAGGGTTTCGGCCTGATCAATCAGGTTTGAGATGAAGGTGACCCGTTCGCGCGACGTGCGGTTCACGTTGGTGGCATTGTCGCGGATCGTTTCAACGCGCGCTGTGGCGTCGGTGAGCCCGTCTGGATAGATCAGACGCTCTTCCACGACGGTTTGCACCATAGGCTCTGCGGGGGGCATCGCCTCTGAGGTAGCCGGCTCTTGTGGTGCGGGTGGTGTCTTGGGTTGTGCCAGATAGGTGGAGAGTGCGCTGACGCAGAAAGGGACCAGAGTGGTGAGGCCAGCGGCGAGCCAATCCAGCGGTGCGCCCTGCGCGATATCCGCACTCTGATTGATAAAGGTCAGCACAGGGCCGACGATGCTTGCCGCAATCAGGCCGCGCTTGAGAGATATGCGCAGGGCGGAGCGGGGCGGTTTGTGGTGCGTTGCTTGGGACATGCGCAGGGCCTGTTCATTTCACAAGGGTGTCCATTTGCTAACAAGAAGAGGCAAAAACTTGGTAAACAGCAAATCACCTTTGCGCGCGCAGAGGCTGCGGAAAGCCATAGTAACAGCCTCTCTCAGGGCGATCTCAGGGGGAAGACCGTTAACCTGTTTCCTATCTCGACTTTCCTGGTGACGCATGTCTATGTGGCGTCATGACGGATGAAGCAGTTTCTTCCCCGCTGAAGGGGGTCTTTTGGATGCTTGTCACGGGGCTTTGCTTTGTGGCGGTGACAGCTTTGGTGAAGCTGGTGGGCACCCGATTGCCTGCGGCGGAAACCGCGTTTTTGCGCTATGCGCTGGGGGCTGTGTTTCTGATCCCGATGATCCGCCCGATTGTACAGGCGCGGCTGAGCCGACGACAGCTTGGGCTGTTTGGATTGCGGGGCGTTTTGCACACCGGAGCGGTGGTGGCCTGGTTTTTTGCGATGACGCGGATTCCGATCGCGGAAGTGACGGCGATGAACTATCTCTCGCCGGTCTATGTGACGGTGGGGGCTGCGCTATTTTTAGGAGAAAAATTGGCGTTTCGCAGGATTGCGGCGGTGATTGTCGCCCTGATCGGGGTGGCGATTATTCTAAGGCCTGGATTTCGGGAACTCAGCCCCGGGCATTTTGCCATGTTGTTCACGGCGCTGGGCTTTGCCGGGGGCTATCTGATTGCAAAGAAGCTGAGCGAGGAGGTGAGCCCTACTGTGGTTGTCGGCATGTTGTCTGTCACCGTCACCATCGGGCTTGCGCCGCTGGCGCTTTCTGTTTGGGTGGCACCCACGTTTGAGGAACTGGTGATCCTGTTTGCGGTGGCCTGCTTTGCCACGGCGGGACACTATACGATGACGCTGGCGTTCAAGGCGGCGCCGGTGACGGTGACACAGCCGGTGAGCTTTTTGCAGATGGTCTGGGCGGTACTGCTGGGATGGCTGGCCTTTGGGGAGCAGCCGGATGTCTGGGTGTTGGTGGGGGCGCTGGTGATCATTGGAGCGATCAGCTTTATCACCTGGCGGGAAGCGGTGCTCAAGCGGCGTCAGATCACACCTTTGGTGGGGCAGACCAAACTCTGAGAGCGCACGGCGCGCCTCGACAATCCGCGACATGCTTCGTGTCGCGTTTGCGATTGTGTTTGCGGCCCGTGCGGGCCTAGGGTTGCGGCAGACAGCGCAGAAAGAGGAGCCGCCATGACCCGTCCTAATATTCTTATTTTCATGGTGGATCAGCTCAACGGGACGCTGTTTCCCGATGGGCCGGCAGACTGGCTACATGCGCCGAACCTGAAGAAACTGGCAGCGCGGTCGACCCGCTTTCAGAATGCCTATACCGCCAGCCCGCTGTGTGCGCCGGGGCGGGCGAGTTTTATGACCGGTCAGTTGCCCAGCGACACGCGGGTCTATGACAATGCGGCGGAGTTTGCCTCCTCTATCCCAACTTACGCGCACCATCTGCGCCGGGCGGGCTATCAGACCTGCCTGTCGGGCAAGATGCATTTTGTCGGCCCGGACCAGCTGCATGGGTTTGAGGAGCGGCTGACCACAGATATTTATCCGCCGGATTTTGGCTGGACACCAGATTACCGCAAACCGGGCGAGCGGATTGAATGGTGGTATCACAATATGGGCAGCGTCACTGGCGCGGGTGTTGCGGAAATCTCCAACCAGATGGAGTATGACGACGAGGTGGCCTACCACGCCACGCGCAAGGTCTATGATCTCGCGCGGGGGCATGACGCGCGGCCCTGGTGTCTGACGGTCAGTTTCACCCACCCGCATGACCCCTATGTGGCGCGCAAGAAATATTGGGATCTTTATGAGGATTGCGAACATCTGCTGCCGGAGGTGGGGCCGATCTCTTATGAGGAGCAGGATGCGCATTCCAAGCGGATCTTTGATGCCAATGACTGGCGCAGCTTTGACATTACGGAGGAGGATGTGCGCCGGTCCCGTCGGGCCTATTTTGCCAATATCAGCTATCTGGATGACAAGATTGGCGAGGTGATGGAGGCGCTGGAGGCGACCCGTCAGGAGGCCATCATTCTGTTCGTGAGTGATCACGGCGATATGCTGGGCGCGCGCGGGCTGTGGTTCAAAATGAGCTTTTATGAAGGCTCAAGCCGGGTGCCGATGATGGTGGCGGCGCCGCAGATGCAGCCGGGGCTGGTGACAACGCCAGTGAGCAATATCGACGTTTGCCCCACGCTGTGTGATCTGGCGGGGGTGAGTATGGAGGAGGTCATGCCCTGGACCACGGGCGAGAGCCTTGTGCATCTGGGGCAGGGCGGCACGCGGGACACGCCGGTGGCGATGGAATATGCTGCGGAGGCTTCTTATGCGCCGATGGTCTCGCTGCGCTATGGCAAGTGGAAATACAATCGCTGTGCGCTGGACCCCGATCAGCTGTTTGATCTGGAGACCGATCCCCATGAGTTGACTAATCTGGCCGAAGTGGCGGACCATCAGGGCACGGTGCAGACGTTGCGTGCCAAATCAGAGGCACGCTGGGATCTGGCGGCGTTTGATGCGGCCGTGCGGGAAAGTCAGGCGCGGCGCTGGGTGGTTTATGAGGCGTTGCGGCAGGGGGGATATTACCCTTGGGATTATCAACCGCTGCAGAAAGCCTCTGAGCGCTACATGCGCAACCACATGGATCTGAATGTCGTGGAAGAAAACCAGCGGTTCCCGCGCGGAGAATAGCGCGACGGGCGACATCACCCAATCTTAAAGGGTTTGCGCTTAGGCTCCGACCGGCCTGTCAGAGGAGAGCGCAAAGATGGAGGAATTAGGTGTATGGATGGTGTCAGCCATGGCCGCTTGGGCGGGTGGGGCTGAGGCGCAGATGGTGATAGACAGTGGTATGCAGAGCGGGACCTATGGTGAGCCGCTGGAGGATGTGGTGCTGTTGCAGGGCTGTGTGTTTGAACAGGAGGTGCCCAGCTGTGAGCTTGCCAGCAATGGGTTTACCTATTGGGTGAGCTGGGATGACCCGACGCCGGGATATGTCCTTGAGGCCATGGCGGCGCTTTATGTGAATGCACCGCTTTGGATCCGTGCGGATATTGTCTCCATGGGGGATATGTCTGCGGAGATTGCAGTGCATGCGCTGCGCCATGATGCGGCGCTTGATCCTTTTGCTGAGATCCGGGCCAATTTGCAGGGTAGCTGGGTGTTTGATGCGGATCCGGCCTATACGTCGCGTGTCTGGGGAGATCGGGTCACTGAGGAGATCAACGGGGATTTTTCTGCGGAGTATACGATGCAGATTGCGGAGAGCTGTGAGGCGTCACAGGGGCAGGGGCCTGTGCTGATCGCCCATATGGATCCATGGAGCACGCCGCCCTGTATGATCCTTGAGGCAGTGACGCCACAAAAGCTGATTCTACAGATGGCGGGTGGGGATGGCACGCTGTTCAAATACCGGCGTCCGTAGCGCGCGTAGGTTCTGAAAGAATGGATCAGCTGGCGAGGCCTGTTTGCAGATGACAGCCATGGTTTTCCAGCATGAGAGCCGCCACATCGCGGGCCTCGGCACGGGCCTGCGCTGGGTTAAGTGGCGTGTCAGACTGCGCGGCTTCCAGCCAGACCCCATCCATGTAGCATTGCAGCGCTTCGCGGAGGGTCTCGCGCCGCTCTTCGGGCACAAGGGCGCGCAATTCAGCGCGGAAATGCGCATTCACGCGGGAGCGGTTGATGCGATGCAGGCGCTGCAGGCTTTGGGAATAAGGGGCATTGGCCCAGAACTGCATCCAGAGTGAGCATTGCTCATTGGTAAAGAGCCGGTCTGAAAAGTTGGCGTCGAGCACTGCAATCAACCGTTCATGTGGGGTTTTGGCGGTCGCGTAACGCTCCAGCATGGCGTCTTTGAGCAGGGACAGGAGACGGCGCATCGTCGCCTCCATCAGTTTTTCCTTGGAACCAAAGTAATAGTTGATCGAGGCAGCGGAAGCGCCTGCCTCGGCAGCGATTTCCGCCATGGTCACAACGGCATAGCCGCGCTTGTGCACCGCCGTGATGGTGGCGTTGATCAACTCTTCATGACGGATATCGCGGATACGTGTACGGCCCATGACGCCACTTTAACGTGCCCGGCGTCAGGAGCAATATCGTTGTTTCATGAAAAAAATGAAATGGTCATTTAAAAAATAATAAGCCAGTGCTAGTCTGCCTCTCAAATTGAGATTCCGTGCCTTGAGCGCGGGCGAAAAAAGGAACGCGCCATGCAATTGCAACCGACGGCCAGTCACTTCATCAACGGCGCCTATGTGGAAGACACCGCAGGGGCGCAAATTGACATCATCTACCCGGCCACAGGCGCGGTGATCGGCAAGGTGCATGCGGCAACGCCAGCGATTGTGGAGCAGGCTCTGGAAAGCGCCAGAGCAGGTCAGAAGATCTGGGCGGCGATGACGGGGCGGGAGCGTGGCCGCATCATGACCCGGGCGGCAGCCATGATCATGGAGCGCAACCATGAGCTTTCCGTGCTTGAGACCTATGACACCGGCAAGCCTTATCAGGAGACCAGCGTCGCGGATGCCACCAGCGGGGCTGACGCGCTGGAATATTTCGGCGGTCTTGCGGGCAGCCTGACCGGGGAACATATCCCGCTGGGCGAAGACTGGGTCTATACGGTGCGCGAGCCGCTGGGGGTTTGTGTGGGCATCGGGGCCTGGAATTACCCGACGCAGATTGCCTGCTGGAAAGGCGCGCCTGCGCTGGCGTGCGGCAATGCGATGGTGTTCAAACCTTCGGAAACCACACCGATGTGTGCCTTGAAAGTGGCGGAGATCCTGCATGAGGCCGGTGTGCCTGCCGGGGTCTACAATGTCATTCAGGGGATGGGAGACGTGGGGGCCGCGCTGGTCAATGATCCGCGTGTGGACAAGGTGAGCCTGACCGGATCTGTGCCCACCGGCAAAAAGGTCTATGCGGCGGCGGCGAGCCATATGAAACATGTGACCATGGAGCTTGGCGGGAAATCTCCGCTGATCATCTTTGACGATGCGGATGTGGAGAACGCCGTGGGCGGGGCCATTTTGGGCAATTTCTACAGCTCTGGTCAGATCTGCTCCAACGGCACACGGGTGTTTGTGCAAAAAGGCATTAAGGAAAAGTTCCTGGCGCGGTTGGCCGAACGTCTGGGCACGGCGGTGATTGGCGATCCGCTGGATGAGGCCACGAGCTTTGGACCGTTGGTCTCTGAGCGTCAGATGAACATCGTGCTGGGCTATATGGACAAAGGTGTGGAAGAGGGCGCGCGGCTGGTGTGCGGCGGCAAACGTGTGGCACGGGAGGGGTTCTATCTTGAGCCCACCGTCTTTGCAGATGTCACCGATGAGATGACCATTGCCCGTGAGGAGATTTTTGGCCCGATCATGTCGGTGCTGGATTTTGAGGACGAGGACGAGGTGATCGCCCGGGCCAATGACACGGAGTTTGGGCTTTCTGCTGGGGTGTTCACCGCCGATCTGTCGCGTGGTCATCGGGTGATTGGCAAGCTGGATGCAGGCAGCTGTTTCATCAACTCCTACAATGATGCGCCTGTGGAGGCCCCTTTTGGCGGGGTGAAAGCCTCCGGTGTGGGCCGCGAAAACAGCAAGGAAGCCATCAAGCACTACAGTCAGGTTAAGTCGGTCTATGTGCGCATGGGCGACGTGGAAGCGCCTTACTAACAACGCGCTTTTGCGGCGCTCCCGCCCACCCACCCCGCACCGCCAAAGCGCGTTGGGGTTGGGTGCTGGCGGCTCTGTCAGAGAAAGAAGATCATGCAGGCAGATTATGTGATTGTGGGCGCCGGTTCGGCCGGCTGCGCGATGGCCTATCGGTTGAGCGAGGCCGGGAAGTCGGTTTTGGTGATTGAGCATGGCGGCACGGATGCCGGCCCGCTCATTCAGATGCCTGCGGCGCTGAGCTATCCGATGAATATGCGCCTGTATGATTGGGGCTATAAATCTCAGCCGGAGCCGCATCTGGGTGGGCGGCGTCTGGTGTGTCCGCGCGGCAAGGTGATTGGCGGCTCCAGCTCCATTAACGGCATGGTCTATGTGCGCGGCCATGCGGGGGATTATGACCATTGGGCCGAGAGCGGCGCGGATGGCTGGTCTTATGCGGATGTGCTGCCCTATTTCAAGCGGATGGAGACCTGGCACGAAAGTGGTCAGGGGGGAGACCCGGATTGGCGTGGGAATGGTGGCCCGCTGCACATCTGCCGCGGCCCGCGCAACAACCCGCTGCATGCGGCATTTGTGGAGGCCGGACGTCAGGCAGGCTACCCTGTGACCGATGATTACAACGGGGAGCAGCAGGAGGGCTTTGGCCCAATGGAGATGACGGTCTACAAAGGCCGTCGCTGGTCTGCCGCAAATGCCTATCTCAAGCCCGCGCTCAAACGCCCCAATTGTACCCTGATCAAAGGTCTGGCCCGCAAGGTGGTGCTGGAAAATGGCCGTGCGGTGGGTGTGGAGATCGAACGCGGTGGCAAGGTGGAAGTGATCCGCGCCAACAGCGAGGTCATTCTGGCGGCCAGCTCGCTCAATTCGCCCAAGCTGCTCATGCTCTCTGGCATTGGGCCTGCGGCGCATTTGGCGGAACATGGCATTGAGGTGGTCGCAGATCGCAAAGGTGTGGGCCAGAACCTGCAGGATCACCTTGAGGTCTATATGCAGGTGGCCAGCAAACAGCCGATCACGCTGTACAAATACTGGAACCTTTTTGGCAAAGGCATGATTGGGGCGCAGTGGCTTTTCACCAAGAAAGGGCTTGGGGCCTCCAACCAGTTTGAAAGCGCCGCCTTTATCCGCTCCCGTCCGGGCATTTCTTATCCGGATATCCAGTATCACTTCCTGCCGATTGCCGTGCGCTATGATGGGCAGGCGGCTGCCGAAGGGCATGGGTTTCAGGCGCATGTGGGGCCGATGCGCTCGCCCTCACGGGGGGCGGTCACGCTGGCCTCCAACGATCCGAAAGCGGCCCCAAACATCTTCTTCAACTACATGTCCACTGAGCAGGACTGGGAAGATTTCCGCGCCTGTATCCGCCTGACGCGGGAGATCTTTGCGCAGGAGGCCTTTGCGCCTTATGTCAAGCATGAGATCCAGCCGGGCGCGGATTTGCAGAGCGATGATGAGATCGACAGCTTCATTCGCGAACATGCAGAGAGCGCCTATCACCCCTGTGGCACCTGTAAGATGGGGCGCGCGGATGACCCGATGGCGGTTGTGGACAGCGAATGTCGGGTGATCGGGGTTGAGGGCTTGCGGGTAGCGGACAGTTCGATCTTCCCGCGCATCACCAATGGCAACCTCAATGGGCCGTCGATCATGACCGGGGAAAAGGCCTCAGATCACATTCTGGGCCGTCGCCTGCCGTCGTCGAACGCGGCTCCGTGGTTTCATCCGGAGTGGGAAAATGCGCAGCGGTGATGCGCCTTTTATTCGGCGGATTTGATCGGAGTCAAAGTGGCGGCAAAACAGAGCGGGATAGGGTGTGTTCAAGCAAGACAAAAGGAGCGAACACATGTCCCATACCCCTCATGAGCTGGCCGAAGAATTCCCTGAATTCGTTGAGAAAATGAGCGAGCTGAAAGTCAGCGATGCACATTTTGCCAAGATGGCGGCAGAGTATCACGAGTTGAACCGCAAGGTGCACAATGCGGAGACCAATGTGGCCCCGCGCGAAGAGCTGGCGGAAGTGGATCTGCGCAAGCGGCGTGGCGTTCTCAAAGATGAGATCTACGCCTATCTGAAAGCCAATTAAGGCTTAGGGCACGCAAAAAACACGCCGCCAAGGGGACACTTGGCGGCGTGAAGTTGCATTTTCAGGCAGGCGGGGCGCTCAGGCCTGAAAACACCGAGGGAAAGACCCGGTCAGAGACCCGGACGTCTTAAAACTTGAAGCGCACCCCAAAATTCACAGATGTGTTGGAGATGTCGTCAGAGACACTTGCTGTGGTGCCATTGGGGGCGGTGCGGGTGCCGGTGACGTCAAAGCTGCGGGCGTAGCGCACATCCCCAAAGAGCGACGTGGTGTCGTTGAGCGCATAAGAGGTGCCCGCGATCAGCTGTGCGGTAAAGGCTTCGTCATCACCACGGATGGTGACGTTGTTGTTGGCGCCATAGACCACGTCTTGATCAATGAAGCCCACGCCGATACCGCCGCCCACATAGGGGGTGAATTTGCTGTTGGTTTCAAAATCCACGATGGCATTGGCCATCAGGAAGGTGGAGCTGATGTCGCCGCCCGGGTTGGCTTCGGCCCCTGCGCCATTGCCGGAGAAGTCCACGGCGTCGATGTCGTTGGAGCGATAGGAGAGTTCGATCTCACCGCGCAGGGAGGCACCGTTGCCGATGCTGCCAAAGCCGCGCCCAACGGAGATGCCGAGGTTCAGGTCTTCGTCAAAGTCGGTGGCAACAGTATTCGGGTTGCCGCCGATATTGCCTGCGAATGTGGCGTCATCGGCATAGGAATACCCAAGGAAGCCCTGCACGTACCAGTCTTCGGCAAAGGCAGGGGCGGCGAGGACGGCGGAGGCGATGAGTGTGGCGCTGAGGAGGGTGTGTTTCATGAGGGATGGCCTTGTGTGATAGGTTGCGTTTAATGTTGTTCGCAACCCACCACGCGGGCCGAGCGATGTCATTTCACAAGGACAAAAGACATCGTGTGGCCCTGTCAGTGAATAAAAAAGCACAGACAGGCGTTAGGATTTTAAGTTTTTGTTTTAATTCGATTTAATTTATCGTGCGCCCGTCAGATGGGCTCACATCGCGCGCAGGGGGGCTTATCTGTTGCAAAAAACCTCACGCAAAGCGGAGCGGGTGTGAGCCTAGCCAACATCATAGGGCAGCACGTCACGGGTGTTTTCATTAATGGTCAGGCGGCGTTCCAGGGGCGGCACGGAGCGTTGGTGGCAATGGGTGCGCTCGCAGATGCGGCAGGAGATGCCGATGGGTTCAAAGGCCTGCGGATTGTCCAGCTCCATATGGTCGGCATAAACCAGAGCGTCGGCATGGCGGATTTCGCAGCCCAGAGCGATCGCATAGCGGCGCACCGGGGCGCCGAAATGGCCGCCTGATTTGGACACATCTCGCGCGAGGGAAATATAGCGGACACCGTCCGGGGTTTCGGCCAGTTGGCGCAGGAAGCGGCCCGGCGTTTCAAAGGCGCGGTGCACGTTCCAGAGCGGGCAGGCCCCGCCAAAGCGGGCAAATTGCAGGCGGGTGGCAGAGTGACGTTTGGTGATGGTGCCGGCCTGATCTACGCGCACAAAGAAGAAGGGGATCCCTTTGTTGCCGGGGCGTTGCAGGGTGGACAGGCGGTGGGCGACCTGTTCGATGGAGGCCCCAAAGCGATTGGAGAGCAGCTCCAGATCATGACGGGTTTCCCGGGCCGCTTCCAGAAAGGTCATGTAAGGCATGAGCGCGGCGCCTGCGAAATAATTGGCGAGGCCAATTTTTGCGATGGCCCGCGCGGCATCAGATTGAAAGCGGGCGAAATCCAGTGTGGCTTCCAGGAGTTTGCCATGTTGCAGTAGAGCAACCTGCAGGAGGAGCTGAAAGGTCTGGGTTTCCGGCTGTGCATAGCGCGAGATTTGGAGGCGCTGGGTTTCGGCATCAAAGATGCGGAGTTGCTCGATGTCGGTGAAGGCCACGGCGATGCCCGTGTCATGCAGGCTGGCGACGGCGGCGGCGCGGATGCCGCCATGGTCGATGGCCTGCTGGGCAAAGCGCTCGGCGGCATGATCGACCGCGTCAATGTAGTTGTCACAATAGTGGAAGAAGTCGCGCACCTCGTCCCAGGGGCTGGCCTGCATCTGAACGTCTTGCCGCCCAAGCGCCTCGTCCAGCGATGCGAGCCGTTCATGTGTCTGGCGGTAGGCGCGGTGCAGCTCCAGAAAGGCGCGGGCCAGTGCCGGGGCATTGGAGGCCGTCAGGCGCAGATCGGCCAGCGGTGCGGAGGTGTCTGCCAAGACCGGATCGGCAAGGGCTTCGCGCATGTCAGAGACCAGACGCTCGCTGTCGCCGGTGCTCAGCTCTGTGACATCGAGGCCAAATTCCTGTGCCAAGGCGAGTACAACCGTGGTGGAGACCGGGCGGTTGTTGTTCTCCATCTGGTTCAGGTAGGGCAGGGAGACCCCGAGCTTTTGGGCAAAGTCTTTTTGCGTCAGTGTCAGCCGCGTGCGGATTTCGCGCAGCTTGGCGCCTGCGTAGAGTTTCTGCGTGGGCATGGCTGTCCTCTCGGTTGCATAGCTGCAAAGATAGCTTTGCAAACTGCTGGAGGCCAGAGCAAGAATGCGGGCCGGTGCGTTACAGGCCCAGCATCTTCTCGCGGCGGATCACCATGGCAATGGCCGTGACCCCCAAAACGGAGGTGGCCAGCATCAGCCAGAGCAGAGGGAAGGCCCCGGTTTCGGTGGTGAGCAATGCGCCGGCCAGTGCGGAGAGGGCCGCACCGCCGCCAATCATGATGGCACCAGAGAGTCCGGCAGCTGTGCCAGCGAGATGAGGGCGCACGGACAGGGCGCCGGCGGTGGCATTGGGGATGGCGAGGCCATTGCCTATGCCGACAAAAGTCATAAAGCCGAAGAAAATGTCTGCAGATCCGAGACCGGTTGCAAACAGGGAGAGGGATGCCGCAACGCCCAGCCCGCAGATGGTACAGCCGGTGAGCACCATATTGTTTACGCCAAATCGGGCAGAATAGCGCCCGGACAGGAAGTTGCCGATGAAGTATCCGACGGCGGGGGCGCCAAAGTAGACGCCCATTTTGGTTGCGCTCATGCCGAAAAATTCGGTGGCCACAAAGGGGGCGCCGCCGAGGTATGCAAAGAAGGCTCCGGAGGTGAAGCAATTGGCCAGAGAGTAACCCCAGAAGCGTGGGGAGGTCAGCAGCTCGGGGTATTCCCGAAACTGTTGCGGCAGTGTGAGGCCGGATGAGGTTTTTGTTTCGCCCAGATCGCGGTAGGTGATCCAGAAGATGGCGAGCCCCAGTAAAAAGAGCATCCAGAAGCTGGCCTGCCAGCCAAAGGTCGCATCCAGCAAGCCGCCAAGCGCGGGGCCGATCATGGGCACCACGGTCATGCCCATGGTGACATAGCCGATCATGGAGGCGGCCTGATCTGTGGGCACCATATCGCGCACCACGGCGCGTGACAGCACCATGGCGACGACCACGGCGGCCTGTAGCATGCGGAAGGTCAGAAAGATGGCGGCATTGGGCGCGTAGATGCAGCCAAGGGTCGCCAGCAGGAAAATCGCCATTCCGCTCAGGATCACCGGGCGGCGGCCAAATTTGTCAGAGATCGGGCCAACGACGATCTGAAGCACCGCATTCACAGCGAGATAAACCGCGATGGACAGCTGCATGACGCCATAGTCTGTGTCAAAGTAGGCCGTCATGGAGGGCAGGCTGGGCAGGAAAATATTCATGCATAACGCAGAGACCCCTGCCAGCAGGATCAATGTGAAGATATTTGGTGGCGACCGGCGGTCCAGAAACTGACCCCGTGGCGATGTTTGTGAGCTCATGGCGTAAGAGGTAGGAGGCGGCGGGCGGAATGTCCATCGACAAGATTAAACTGTGAAGTATTTGCTAATTTGCAATTCGCAACCCCTTTATTCTGTTCGGTTTGCAAATTTGCTTAATAAGTCTTTTGCCGAGTCGGTCTGGCCCCTATGATAATTCAAAATCCGCCTAATTCGGGGGCATTTGCGCCTTAGGTGGGGGAAGAGATCAACGAGAGATCATAGAGAGATCACGGGGAACCGCCATGAAAGACATTTTGGAACAGTTGGAAGAACGCCGCGAGATTGCCCGTTTGGGGGGTGGTCAGCGCCGCATTGACAGTCAGCACGCCAAGGGCAAGCTGACGGCGCGTGAGCGGATCGAGCTGTTGCTGGATGAAGGCAGCTTTGAAGAGTTTGACATGTTCAAAACACACCGCTGCACCGAATTCGGCATGGAGCAGGAGAAGCCTGCAGGTGATGGTGTGATCACGGGCTGGGGTACGATCAATGGTCGTGTTGTTTATGTGTTCTCTCAGGACTTTACCGTGTTTGGTGGCTCTCTGTCTGAGACCCACGCCCAGAAGATTTGCAAAATTCAGGACATGGCGATCCAGAACGGCGCGCCCATCATTGGTCTGAATGACTCCGGCGGTGCGCGTATTCAGGAGGGTGTGGACTCTCTGGCGGGTTATGCCGAAGTGTTCCAGCGCAACATCATGGCCTCGGGCGTGGTGCCGCAGATTTCCGTGATCATGGGCCCGTGCGCCGGTGGTGCGGTGTATTCGCCCGCGATGACCGACTTCATCTTTATGGTCAAAGACACCTCCTACATGTTTGTGACCGGTCCTGACGTTGTAAAAACCGTGACCAATGAGGTTGTGACCGCCGAGGAGTTGGGGGGGGCGTCTACGCATACCAAGAAGTCCTCTGTGGCAGATGGGGCGTTTGAAAACGATGTTGAGGCGCTGGCCGAAGTGCGCCGTCTGATCGACTTCCTGCCGCTCAGTAACCGTGAAAAGCCGCCCGTGCGCCCGTTCTTCGATGAGCCGGGCCGGATTGAGAAAAGCCTCGACACGCTGATCCCTGAGAACCCGAACACGCCTTATGACATGAAAGAGCTGATCACCAAGGTGGCAGACGAGGGCGATTTCTACGAAATTCAGGAAGATTACGCCAAGAACATCATCACCGGTTTCATCCGTCTGGAAGGGCAGACTGTGGGGGTTGTGGCCAACCAGCCGATGGTGCTGGCGGGCTGTCTGGATATCGACAGCTCCCGCAAAGCGGCACGGTTTGTGCGCTTCTGTGATTGTTTTGAAATTCCGATCCTGACGCTTGTGGATGTTCCGGGCTTCCTGCCGGGCACCTCACAAGAATATGGTGGCGTGATCAAACACGGTGCGAAGCTGCTGTTTGCCTATGGTGAAGCAACCGTGCCGAAGGTGACTGTGATCACCCGTAAGGCCTATGGTGGGGCCTATGACGTGATGGCCTCCAAGCACCTGCGCGGTGATTTCAACTACGCCTGGCCAACTGCGGAGATTGCGGTGATGGGCGCGAAAGGCGCAACCGAGATTATTCACCGTGCGGATCTGAATGATGCGGAGAAGATTGCGGCGCACACCAAAGATTATGAAGACCGGTTTGCAACGCCATTTGTGGCGGCAGAGCGGGGCTTTATCGACGAGGTGATCATGCCGCAGAGCACACGCAAACGCGTGAGCCGTGCCTTTGCGTCATTGCGCAACAAGAAGCTCGAAAACCCGTGGAAGAAGCACGACAACATTCCGCTGTGATGTCATAAGGTTGGATTCGTTAGGAATTCAACACAAGGAAAAGTTGAAATGCGTTTTGCTTCTCTCGCACTTTGCGCCATGATTGCGCTTCCGGCAGCGGCCCACAGCCAAAGTTGTCGTGGCGATAAGGCTTTTGATTTGGGCGGCGGTGTCAAAGGCTGCGTCGTCACCATTGAAAAAAGTGCGATTACAACAACGCTCTCGCGGGATGACGGGGCGAGCTCGTCATCCCGGCGCGTGGTGCAGCCTATGGCTGCTGCCGTCATGACTGGCCCAGTCCCGGCCAATCGCGGCCAAGTCAAAAAACAGATGATGGCGATGTGCAAATTTGTACAAGCGGATGTTGCTTCCACTTTTGCAGGCACCAAGTACAATCGTATCATTCTGGTGATGGATTGGCGTGAGGCCGGGGGTGAGCTGCAGAGCGGCTTCTCTTCCGCCAAATGCAAAGGGTTTCGGTTCTTTGGCACATCCTGACGTCATAGGTCTGATGCCATGGGTCGTGGCGGATACCACGTGGACGGAAGTGTCCACGTGAGCCGCAGCCGGTGGCATATCTTGCGTGAGGGCAATGCACTCATCATGACGCGGCGGTTGCCGGTGCGTTGGGATGTTGAGGCGGAGACCACGCTGCCGGATGGTGGCCTGTTGCGGACAGCGCAGCAGGTGCGCCAAGACATGTGGCGGGCCTTGCAGGATCTGCGCGGCTTTGCGCCGATTGTCGAGGTGCGCCGGTCTGGTGGGCAACTACATCTGCGCGCCGGAGGTGCGGTGGATGGGAAGCTGGCCCAAGCCCATGTGGAAACGGTGATTTCTGAGCTTCTGAGCTGTTCAGATCGGCGGGCACGCTGGTGCCGTCATGCGCAACACAGAAAGGTTGTGGCATGATGATGCAGCCTGAAAATGCGCGGTTTGATCAAAAAACTCCTGCTGAGTGCACAATTTTTGGAGCTTTTACGAAAAATCTGTGCAAGCCTGCGACTCACGTTGCAGTTTCCGCCGCGTTAGGAGGGGCCCTTTCGGGCGCGGCCACGGCTGGGGTTTTGGAGGAGACCCCGGCCGTGCCCTCGGGCAACGAGATCCATCTTCAGGAAATGCTGTTTGAAACCCGTGCCGATGACACACGTGTGGCGCGGTTCCGCTATGTGATGCCCCTCATGCGTCAGGGGATCGACTTTACCGAGATTGAGGAAGATTTCTTTCACCTGTGCATCGGCGTCGCAGTGCCTTATTTGGCTGTTTCTGAAGAAACAGTCGATCAGGTGATCATATCCATGGCGGACAGAGAAACAGACTTTGGTGTGACAACACATCTCGCAAAGCAATATTTTGAAGCATTCAGCGTGCAAGATGGCACCTGCATCTGGGAGGGTTTCTGATGACACCACTAGATGTTGTCTCCGCATGCGCACCCGCGGAGCGCAATGCGGCTTTGCAGTCACATCAGGTCAACTTGGGCCTGTATCTGTATCTTTTTGCAGAACAAACCCCTATCCTGCGCCCATGTCACAGTTCTGTGGCACAGAGGCAGGCAGGGTCAACGCGCCCTGCTTCACGTCAAAACAATAAGTGGAGAAACAGATGTCCAAGAGCATCAAGACATTCCTCGCGGTTGGCCTGGTGGCCGTGGTTGCCGCATGCGGTCAAAGCGCCCCAGTTGAAGAATACGTTGTGGTCGACCCAGAGCCGATCTCTTCCGAGCCAACCTACACCGGCAAATACAAGTAAGGCGCTTTGCCTCACTGGTTCTAAGACCGGCGGGCAGGCTTTGCGGCCTGTTCGCATTTCACACGGCGCAGCGCCCCTCCCAACCAACGAAGGAGGCGTGGCATGCTAAAGCACCGTGGCTTCCCCGGACGTCTTCCGGGCACAGATTTTCAATTCACCATTCGTCGCGCCAACCCCCGTGGGGTGACAGCGATCACGCGCCGTGAGCGGTTCAAGGATCGCAAGCCAGCGGATCGCCGGGCTGATATCGCCTTCATGCAGGCCCTGTGGGAGCATTTTGGAGATCAGCCTTTTGAGCGTGGCAATCTGGATGCCGGGCGGCTGAGCTGGCTCTTCGGGCGCGAAGTGATCGCAGCGGAAGAGGATTTTGATCCTGAAAGCTATGACGCGCTTCTGGTGATTGATGAAGCGGTGGCGCGGGCGTCCTTCCCGGATGCGTTCGAGGATTTCTGATGGTGCACACGGGCGCATATGACATGGCGACCGCCTTGGGCGTGGCCCCACCCGCAGAACTCTGCGGGCAGGGCCATGGCTTTGGTGCGTTGTGCGATGATCTGCGCCCGGCGTCAGAAGTTCAGCTGAACCGCCAGTTGAATGCGGTCGGCATCAAACGTCTGTCCGGTGTTCACATCGTTGCGTTCACCGATGAAGTATTCTGCGCTCAGCGTCAGATCGTCGGTGACTTTGTAGAACGCGTTGAGATGGAGCGATTCCAGATCCGTGAAGGCCAGGGCACCGGTGCTGGTGGCGAGGTCGTATTCCTCCCGACCATAGGCAATGCCGACGTTCCAGCGGTCGCCAATGTCCTGACGGAATTCCAGCGTGTAGCCGGTGACATCATTGGCGCGCCCACCAACAGCTGCGCTGCCCCCCCCGTTCAGGATGGAACCGAGCGCTTCACCGTCCACATAGGTGGCCTGAAACAAGCCGCCTTCCCACGGGCGCACGGCGCCGGAGAGGGTGAAGCCGCTCTGGTCGATGTCGGTGTTGCCGACAAGCACGCTTCCGGTGAGGGCCGCGACGCGCGCTGTGAAGAGATCGGTGTCATAAGACAGGGCCGAGGTGAAGGTCGGGTCATTGGACGCGGCGTTGTTTTCTTCGATCGAGGCGCTGAAGGTCAGGTTATCCCAGCTGTGGGTGTATCTGATCTGCGGGACGCGGGCGAAGGAGATGCCGACCGGGCCGGTGAATTCCACTGTGGTGGGGAACTGTCCGATGGGCATGAAGTTGGTCCAGTCCTGACCAATCAACCAGTGATCGCCAATCTGAACGCTGGCATGGCGCAGGCGCAGTTCCGCGGTGCCGTTGGAGCCAAACAGGTCCAGTTCGAGGCGACCGGAGACCGTGCCGATACCGGTTTCCGTGCTGGTGCGGAAGCCCAGTCGCGACTGGCGTGCGGTGGCGCCAAAGCTGCCATCGGTGGCATTGGTGGGTTCGCCAATGGCGCTGACGGAGGCAGAGTCGCCTTGGCGGAAGTCATTTTCATAGAAGAAGTCGGACTTCAGGTAGCCGTAGATGTCGACGCTGGTGCCACCGACATTAAAGTCGCCGCTGCCTGTGCTGCGCGGTTCGCTGCCGGCCTCAAGAGCTTCTACACGGGCGCGCAGAGCGTCCAGCTCGGCTTGCGCCCCTTGATCCTGTGCCTGCGCCACAGTGCCTGTGGCAGCTATGGCCAAAGTGGCGACAGTCAAGAGGTGATGTCTGGTTATACTCATTTGGCGGGTCCTTTCCGTGACGTGCTACACCTCATGGGTTTCACGGCTTTGCGCATTGGCGAAATGACGTCACCGAGAGGGCGCGTGAGCCAAAACGCCCTGCTTTGTGATTGGGATGTGAAATGGGGGTCTTGCGCGGGACTTACCTTGGGTAAGTCGTTGGAATTCCACGCCACGTATCTGTTTGATCAAAGTGATCATCAGGGTCTTGAAATTACACTTGTGTACCAATCGGTTCCTAATTTTCGCGGGTTTGTGATGGTCGGTGAGCGCCACGCGGCGCAGATCTGTCTGCGTACCGTCGGCAGGAAGTCGCCTTGGGTGGAACAGATTGGGCAAAATGCGGCCTATGGTGGCACCGCGCGGCAAATGCCGCTTTGGATTCAGCATTTTGATGGCAGTATCCAATTCATGGGGCTGTGCTTTTTACCTCGCGGTCCCCGTAACAGTGTATTCCGTTACCCTTCCCCTGACGGGCGGTTCCTGTGTGTCCCTATGGAACCGTCCGATTTTTTCCTGAAGTCCCGTTTTGTGGTGGCTGAGGTCTGTGGTACGGAATGCGCGGTAGCAACAGCGGACAAGAGATCCGCGTCATCATCGGAAACAGGCACATGCGTATCAAAGCAACACTCATCGGACTTTTTGCTCTCTCAACACTTGCCGCCTGCGGCGACACCTTT
Source organism: Shimia sp. R11_0 (assembly GCF_017744035.1). Lineage (NCBI taxonomy): Bacteria > Pseudomonadati > Pseudomonadota > Alphaproteobacteria > Rhodobacterales > Roseobacteraceae > Shimia > Shimia sp. R11_0. The sequence continues at coordinate 71,601 of NZ_JAGHQY010000003.1, forward strand.
GGTGAGCAAGCGCTCATCGGTGCAGGTGCGGGCACCGCAACGGCAGCAGTCGTTGGCGGTAACCTCGCAGCGGGCGCCGTTGTCGGCAGCGCGGCCAATGTGGTCTACTGCAAAGAGTTCCCTGAAAAGTGCTAATTCTGTCGCGGCGCGCCCTCTGCATGCGGGCCTGCGTTGTGATCTAACCCCTCTGGCCGCAGCGCGTCCAGACCCGAAAACGAAGCCATCCCTCCGCGCGCGCGGACGGGTGGCTTTTTTATTGCCAAACCAGACCGCACTTGCGGCCTGACAAGACCAGAAGGACGAGACGATGTTCGATAAGATCCTGATTGCCAACCGGGGCGAGATTGCCTGTCGCGTGATCAAATCTGCCCGTAAGATGGGCATCAAGACGGTGGCGATTTACTCTGACGCCGACAAGCAGGCGCTGCATGTGCAGATGGCGGATGAAGCGGTGCATATTGGCCCGCCCCCTGCGAACCAATCCTACATCGTGATCGACAAAGTCATGGATGCCATCAAGAAGACCGGCGCGCAGGCGGTGCATCCGGGCTATGGTTTCCTGTCTGAAAACGCGAAATTTGCCGAAGCGCTGGAAGCGGCTGGCGTGGCCTTCATCGGCCCCCCTAAAGGCGCAATTGAGGCGATGGGGGACAAGATTACCTCCAAAAAGATCGCACAGGACGCCAATGTGTCTACCGTGCCGGGCTATATGGGCCTGATCGAGGACGCGGATGAGGCCGTGAAAATCTCCAACGAGATTGGCTATCCGGTGATGATCAAAGCCTCCGCTGGTGGCGGTGGTAAAGGCATGCGGATTGCGTGGAACGATGAAGAAGCACGTGAGGGTTTCCAATCGTCCAAGAACGAAGCGGCCAACAGCTTTGGTGACGACCGTATCTTCATCGAGAAATTCGTGACCCAGCCGCGTCACATTGAAATTCAGGTGCTGTGTGATGCGCATGGCAACGGTGTGTATCTGGGCGAGCGCGAATGCTCGATCCAGCGCCGGAACCAGAAAGTTGTGGAAGAGGCACCAAGCCCGTTCCTTGATGAAGCCACCCGTAAGGCGATGGGTGAGCAATCTGTCGCGCTGGCGAAGGCGGTGGGCTATGCCTCTGCCGGGACCGTGGAGTTCATCGTGGATGGCGAGAAGAACTTCTACTTCCTTGAGATGAACACCCGTCTGCAGGTGGAACACCCTGTGACCGAGCTGATCACCGGTGTTGATCTGGTGGAGCAGATGATCCGCGTCGCTAATGGCGAGCCGCTGAGCATCACGCAGGACGATGTGAAGCTTCAGGGCTGGGCGATTGAGAACCGTCTCTATGCGGAAGACCCTTATCGTAACTTCCTGCCCTCCATTGGCCGTCTGACCCGTTACCGCCCACCAGCGGAGACCAAAGCCTACACCCCAGGCACCCAACCCGGCGATGCGGGCGATGAGGTCGTGCGCAATGATACTGGCGTCTATGAAGGCGGCGAGATCAGCATGTATTATGACCCGATGATCGCCAAGCTCTGCACATGGGCGCCGACCCGTGATGCGGCGATTGAAGCGATGCGCGTGGCGCTGGACAGCTTTGAGGTGGAAGGCATTGGCCACAACCTGCCGTTCCTGTCGGCGGTGATGGATCACCCGATCTTCATCAAAGGCGATATGACCACAGCCTTCATTGAAGAGCAGTATCCGGAAGGCTTTGACGGTGTGGAGCTGCCAGAGGCGCAACTCAAGCGCGTGGCGGCTGCTGCGGCGGCGATGTACCGCGTGGCGGAGATCCGTCGCACCCGTGTGTCGGGCCGCATGGACAACCACGAGCGCCGTGTGGGCAAGAAATGGGTTGTCTCTCTGCAGGGGCAGGAATTTGCCGTGAAGGTGAAGGCCGATAAGGATGGCTCTACCGTCAAGTTTGAAGATGGCAGCAAGCTGCGTGTGGCCTCTGACTGGACACCGGGTGATCAGCTTGCTGAGGTCGATGTGGATGGCCGTCTGGTGCTGAAGGTTGGCAAAATCTCCGGGGGGTTCCGTTTGCGCACCCGTGGTGCAGATCTGAAAGTGCATGTGCGCACACCGCGTCAGGCTGAGCTTGCCAAGCTGATGCCAGAGAAGCTGCCGCCAGATACCTCCAAGATGCTGCTCTGCCCAATGCCGGGTCTGATCGTAAAGGTCGACGTGGAAGTTGGGGATGAGGTGCAGGAAGGTCAGGCGCTGTGTACGGTGGAAGCCATGAAGATGGAAAACATCCTGCGGGCCGAGAAAACCACTGTTGTGACCAAGATCAACGCAGCCGCGGGCGACAGTCTCGCCGTGGATGATGTGATCATGGAATTTGAGTGATCCTCTGATCACGACCAGACCCGGCGTACGCGCCGGGTCTGCGCCACGTGCTGTGGCGAGACAGTTTTAAGAAAGAAACAATGCGCGCCTCACTGACCCATATGACCCACGCTGTACTGGCAGCCCCATCCGGGAGGGGGCTGCGGGTCTGTGGTGCGTTTGATGGTGAGGGCCGTAGGGCTCAGGGCTGTCGTCGGTCGCGGATTTCCTGTTGGCGCAGTGGGTTTTTGTCGATGCTGGCGGAGATTTCGCGCACCGACCATGGGGCCGGTTTGCGCAGGTACACGACGCCGTCTTTGCCCATCAGCGCCAGCATGAAGCCACGCGGGCGTAGCTTTTTGCGCATGGCGGATTTGGCGGCAGGATCGGTGTCGGTGAGCACCACCACATCGCGTGTGCGCAGCGCATCGGGGAAGGCTTCGATCAGGTCCATCTGTTGCACAAAGCGCGGATCGCGCTCTGTGTCGGCAAACACGACCACAAGCCGGTTGCGCCAGAGATATTCATCTACGTCAACATTGAGACCAGATTGTATTAATTCGGACGTATTTTCCGGTGCTGCTGCGATGCTCTCAGAGGCCGGATTTGCCCCTGTATCGGGGGCGGTTTCGATGGTCTGCGCGAGGCTGCCTGAGGCGGCGAGAAAGGCTGTCAGAACAAGGGGTAAGCGGTGTTTCATCATCTCTCCTGTTGTGACCAATATAAGCCCCTTGTCAGACAATACGATCCCCTTTGGCAAAGTGGGTCAAATTTTAACGTCGGTTAACAGCATATCCATGGGTGTTAAGACATGATGGCGGCCTCTGCATATCCGGCCGCCCCTGCGGGTTTGGCCTTACGAAAGGTGCGCGCAGCCATGGACGTCATCCTACATGTCGGAAGCCATCTGTCTGGGGTTTCCACTCTCGCAAGCTATCTCAACCGCAATCGCAAGTTTCTGCGGTCGCGTGGGACGGCGGTCTGGACATCAGAGATCACCCGCAAGGGTCTGTTTGACGGGCTCACCCTGAAATCAGGTCTGGACGGTGTTGATCGGCGCCGTGCGCGTGGGGCAGGGCGGGTGCAATTGCGCTGTGCTTTGCTGGAGCGGGAGCGGGCCAAGGAGCTTCTGGTGCTGGATCCGGTGATGCTGGGCAGCATGGAGAACAATCTGGTCAGTGAGCGGCTCTACCCGGCGGCGGGGGAGCGCGTGGCGCGTATGGTGCATGCCTTTGGCGGGCGTGTGAAACGCGTCATTCTGGGCATTCGGGCGCTGGAAGACTATTGGGGCGGTGCCTTAGCGCATGGGCTGCAAAAAGGAGCGACCGTGCCTAGTGAGGCCACATTGGACCGTCTGGTCACCCAGCCGCGCAGTTGGCGCAAGGTGGTGATGGATGTGGCCTGTGCCGCGCCGGAGGCCGAAGTGCTGGTGGTGCCTTTTGAGCGCTTGGGGCACCGGCCGCAGTCCATTGTAGGCTATGCGGTGGGGGGGCGCTTTGCGCCGCCGACCAACTTCCGCTTGAGCGGGCTGGCGCAGGTTCCGAAACTGCCGGAATTGCGCGATGTGCTCTGCGACCGCGGCGAAACCACGGATGTTTTGCCGCAGGGTATGGACCGCTGGCATCCCTTTGGGGGCTTGCAGGTCGACATTTTAAGAGAGATTTACGTTGAGGATCTGGCTTGGCTGCGCGCCGGGGCGGATGGTTTGGCGTATCTGATAGAAGACAGCGCGTCAGAGCAACATGGCCCGGCCAGTCGGTTCGGCGCTTAGCAATACATGAGGATGACATCGATGACGGATACCAAGAAATGGGCCGAATTGGCGGAGAAAGAACTTCGTGGAAAGCCGCTGGACGATCTGAACTGGGACACGCTGGAAGGGATCAAGGTCAAGCCTCTCTATACGGCTGAGGACACACAGGATCTGCCGCATGTGGGCACAATTCCGGGGTTTGCACCGTTCACACGGGGCGTGAAGGCGACGATGTATGCCGGGCGTCCCTGGACCATTCGCCAATATGCCGGCTTCTCCACTGCGGAAGAATCCAACGCCTTTTACCGCAAGAACCTTGCCGCCGGTCAGCAGGGCGTCTCTGTGGCCTTCGATCTGGCGACGCACCGTGGTTATGACAGTGACCACGAACGTGTTGTGGGCGACGTAGGCAAGGCCGGTGTTGCGATCGACAGCGTTGAGGATATGAAAATCCTGTTTGACGGTATTCCGCTCGATAAGGTTTCTGTCTCAATGACCATGAACGGCGCGGTGATCCCGATCCTTGCGAGTTTCATCGTTGCGGGTGAGGAACAAGGCCATGACAAGGCGCTGCTGGCTGGCACCATTCAGAACGACATTCTGAAAGAATTCATGGTGCGCAACACCTATATCTATCCGCCAGAGCCGAGCATGCGGATCATTTCGGACATCATCGAATACACGTCGAATGAGATGCCGAAGTTCAACTCGATCTCGATCTCCGGCTACCACATGCAGGAAGCGGGCGCGAACCTCGTGCAGGAGCTGGCCTATACCATCGCGGATGGGCGTGAATATGTGCGTGCTGCGATCAACGCGGGCATGGACGTGGACAAATTTGCCGGTCGTCTGTCGTTCTTCTTTGCCATCGGCATGAACTTCTTCATGGAGGCAGCAAAACTGCGTGCAGCGCGGACGCTGTGGTTCCGTGTGATGGAAGAGTTTGGGGCAAAATCCGAGCGCTCCAAAATGCTGCGCACCCACTGTCAGACCTCTGGCGTGTCTTTGCAGGAACAAGATCCCTATAACAACGTGATCCGCACCGCCTATGAGGCGATGTCGGCCGTGTTGGGCGGCACGCAGTCGTTGCACACCAACGCGCTGGATGAGGCGATTGCGCTGCCCACCGAATTTTCGGCCCGTATCGCGCGTAACACGCAGATCATTTTGCAGGAAGAAACCGGTGTGACCAATGTGGTCGACCCGCTGGCAGGCTCCTATTACGTGGAAAGCCTGACCGAAGAGCTGATCGAAAAAGCCTGGGCGCTGATCCAAGAGGTTGAGGAAATGGGGGGCATGACCAAGGCTGTGGCCTCTGGCATGCCGAAACTGCGGATCGAGGAATCGGCGGCTAAACGTCAGGCGATGATCGACCGCGGCGAAGAGGTGATTGTGGGTGTGAACAAGCACCGCCTTGCGGAAGAAGACCCGATCGACATTTTGGATGTGGACAATGTGGCTGTACGTGAAAGCCAGATTGCCCGTCTGAAGCAGATCCGCGAAACACGGGATGAGGCGGCCTGCACAGCCGCATTGGAGGCACTGACCACAGGCGCCAAAGAAGGCGGCAACCTGCTGGCACTGGCGGTTGAAGCTGCCCGCGCCCGCGCAACCGTTGGGGAAATCAGCATGGCAATGGAGAAGGAATTCGGCCGTCACCGCGCCGAAGTGAAGACCCTCGCAGGCGTTTACGGCGCAGCCTATGAAGGCGACGAAGGCTTTGCCGCGATCCAGAAATCCATCGAAGACTTCGCCGAAGAGGAGGGCCGCCGCCCACGTCTTCTGGTGGTGAAGATGGGGCAGGATGGTCACGACCGTGGGGCCAAAGTGATCGCAACCGCCTTTGCCGACATCGGTTTTGATGTGGACGTTGGTCCGCTGTTCCAGACCCCAGCTGAGGCGGCGCAGGATGCGGTGGACAACGATGTACATGTCGTCGGTATCTCGTCTCAGGCGGCGGGACACAAGACGCTGGCGCCGCAGCTGATTGAGGCGCTCAAAGAGAAGGACGCGGAAGACATCATCGTGATCTGCGGTGGGGTGATCCCGCAGCAGGATTACGACTTCCTCAAAGAGGCAGGTGTGAAGGCGATCTTTGGTCCGGGCACCAATATTCCAGAAGCGGCGCAGAATATTCTGCAACTGATCCGCGAAGCACGCAGCTGAGGCATCTTGTGGTAAGGCTGGGGGCTGTCTGCCCCCATACCCCCGAGGATATTTCGATCAAGAGGAAGGGGCGCGCAGGCGTCCCTTTTGCGTTGCGCCGCTGAGGGCTTTGCGGTTTGCTGCCCAAAAACAGGAGAGCGCGATGTTGCAACTGGATCATTTGGCCGTAGCTGGCGAAACGCTGGCAGAGGCGGTGGCGCATGTCGAGGCGGCGCTGGGGGTGGCGATGGGCCCCGGTGGGGAACATGCGCATTTTGGCACGCATAACCAGTTGATTGGCCTTTCAGACGGGCTCTATCTGGAAGCCATTGCGATCAATCCGGCGGCGGAGGTTTTACCCTATCGACGGTGGTTCGATCTGGATCGATTGTCTGGCGCGCCGCGCCTTGGCAATTGGATTTGTCGCAGTGATGATCTGGAGGCGGATTTGGCCCGGCTGGATGTGGAGGCTGGACGGCCTGTCGCGCTGACGCGGGCAGATCTGAGGTGGCGCATGGCGGTGCCTGAGAGTGGGGTACTGCCCTATGACAATTGTTTCCCGGCGCTTATGCAGTGGGATGTGGCGGTGACGCCGGCAGAGCTTCTTGCATCCTCTGGGGTGACATTGAAACGCCTGGAGGTGGCCCATCCGGAGGCAGAGCAGCTGCGCGCGGCTGTGGGGCTGGGCGATGCCCGCGTGGCATTTGTCACCGGCGTGCCAGCCCTGCGGGCCAGTTTTGACACGCCACATGGCGTGCGGGTTCTGTGATGGATGTGCGGCTGGCCACGCCCGATGATGCCGAGGCCATTGCCGCCATTTGGAACGCAGAGATTCGCAGCGGTGTGAGCACTTTCACGACAGTGGAAAAAACGCCGCAAGATGTGGAGCGCGCCATAAAGAGCGCGGAGGTGTTTCTGGTGGCAGCGCAGGGCGCGGCTGTGCTTGGATTTGGCACCTATGGGGCGTTTCGCGGTGGGCCCGGATATAGCGCCACGGTGGAGCATACGGTGTACCTGACGAAGGGCGCGCGGGGATGCGGGCTGGGGCGTCGGCTGATGGAGCGGCTGGAGACGGTGGCGCGTGCGCAGGGACATCATGTGATGGTGGCCGCGGTGGGGAGTGAAAACGCCGCAGGGGTTGCCTTTCACAAAACGCTTGGTTTTCAGCAGGTTGGCTGTCTGCCGCAGGTGGGGCGCAAGTTTGATCGCTGGATGGATCTCATCTTGTTGCAAAAAATGCTGTGACGCAGCACTGGTCATTCTGGCGCGAGACGGTAATGTGAGCCCATGTCGATCTGGTCCCGCATATCTCAAGCGCTCTCTGCCCTCAGTCAGGGAGAGTCGCTGTCCACTGTTTTTGATCATCTGCGCGCGCCGCCGGAACGCTCTGTGGCTTTCACCATTGCGGTGATTGCGCTGGGTGCGAAGATGGCCAAGGCGGATGGTCTGGTGACGCGCGATGAGGTGACGGCCTTTCGGGAGGTGTTTCAGATTGCGCCGCGCGATGAGGCCAATGCCGCCAAAGTCTTCAATATGGCGCGTCAGGATGTGGCCGGATTTGAGGAATATGCCAGCCGGATTGCCGGGATGTTTGGCGCGGTGCATGGGCGGCCTGATGACCTTATGGAAGGGTTGTTTCACATTGCGGTGGCGGATGGGGAGTATCATCCCAACGAAGATGCGTTTCTGACCCGTGTGGCGGAAATCCTCGGCATGCATGAGCTGTGTTTCAAAGCCATGCGGGCGCGGTTTGTGGCCGATGCGGAGCCGGATCCTTACCGGGTGTTGGGCGTGGAGCCTGACACGCCAATTGACGAGATCCGCAAAGCCTGGCGGGCTTTGGTGCGAGAGACACACCCTGACAGCATGATTGCGCGCGGGGTGCCGGAAGAGGCGGTGAAATTGGCCGAAAAGCGCATGATTGATATCAACCGCGCCTGGGAACAGATCAACGAGGCGGCCTGAGCCATGCGGATTGCCACTTATAACGTGGAGTGGTTTTCCAGCCTGTTTGATGATGACAACGTGCTTTTGGAAGATGCGGGGCCTTCTGGTCGCAAGGGGGTGAGCCGTGCGCAGCAGAGCGCGGCGCTGGGCCATGTGTTTGGCGCGCTGGATGCGGATGCCATCATGGTGGTCGAGGCCCCAGATCAGGGGCGCAGGCGCGATACGGTTCTGGGGCTTGAGCGCTTTGCCCGCCGCTTTGGCCTGCGCGCCCACCGGGCCCTAATGGGATTTGCCAACAGCACGCAGCAGGAGATTGCCCTGCTGTATGATCCGGCGCTGCTGACCGTTGAGCATGACCCCGGTGGGGTGCCTTCTGGCCCGGACGGGGCCACGGGTGCGCCGAGGTTTGATGGTGTGCTGCGGATTGATCTGGATGTGGATGCCAAGGAAGATCATGTGGTGTTTTCCAAGCCACCGCTGGAGCTGTCCGTACAAACAGAGGCAGGGCGCAGGCTGCGCATGATTGGCGCGCATCTGAAATCCAAGGCACCACATGGCGCGCGCAGCCGGGATGATGTGATGCGGATTTCCATTGCCAACCGGCGCAAGCAACTGGCGCAGGCGATCTGGCTCCGGCGGCGCATTGAGGCGTCACTGGCAGCGGGTGAGGATGTCATGCTGCTGGGTGATCTCAATGACGGTCCGGGACTGGATGCGTTTGAAGATCTGTTTGGGCGCTCTTCTGTGGAAATTCTGATGGGCACCAATGGGGGCGCGCGCATGTATGATCCCCATGCGGAAGCGGCGTTGCGCCACAAGCTTGCGGCCCAGCCCACAACCGCGCGGTTTCATATCGAGAGTGAGGGGCGGTATCTGAATGCGTTGCTGGACTATGTGATGGTTTCTGACGGGCTGCGGTTGGCAAATCCACGCTGGCGCATTTGGCATCCGTTTGAGGATCAGGCATGTTGGCAGCAGGCGGATCTGAGGCAGGCCTTGTTGACGGCGTCAGATCATTTTCCGGTGGTTCTGGATATTGATATGTGACGTATGAGGATGCGGGAGGTGCCGTGATGCGACATTTGAACATTTTGGCTCTGATGGCGGCAGTTGCAATGCCGGTGACGGTGGCCACTGCACAGGAGAGTGCGGAGGGGCGCAGCCTGATGGAAGAGGGCATGCGCCTGTTCTTTGAGGGCTTACAGGAGGAAATGGCGCCGACGCTGGAAGGGTTGCAGGGGCTGATGCTGGAGATCGGGCCGGAGGTGCAGAGCTTTCTGGCGGAGATGGGCCCGAAACTTGGGGCGGTGATGTCCAAAGTGGACGACTGGAGCCAGTATCAGGCACCTGAGATTTTGCCCAATGGGGATATTCTGATCCGCAAAAAGCCGGAGGAGAGCGCCCCTGAGGCACCAGAGCAGGGGCCTCAGGACAGCCACAAAGACAGCGACGCCCCTAGCGTGGAGCTGTGAGCGGCGCTTAATCTTTGAGGCGTCAGTCTTTGACGCGCACAGAGGGGGTTGCGTTCAGCGCGGTTGCCAAGGCGTTGAAGCGGGCTTCGGCCACTTCCCCATAGAGCGCACCGGTGGAGGTGGGCAGTTTCAGGTGCAGTTCAGCCTTTTTGGGGTGATAGCGGAGCGTGCCCATGTTGTCGCTGTCTTCCTGCCAGAGCATGGCGCCAAAGCGCATGGCTTTGCCGATGACCTCGGCATGATGGCGGTCTTTGTCGCTGAGCAAGGCGGCGAGTTCCTCAAAGCGGGTGCCCTCGGCTTTGTTGCGGTAGCGGTGCAGCAGGGACAGGCCCAGAAACAGGCGCTCGCTGTGTTTGAGACCACCCAGATTGGCGCGGGTGGTGCTGTCAAACACGGTTTCGGCGCGGTAGTCTGGATGGGCGCGCCAGCTCACATCATGCAACAGGCAGGCGGCCTTGATCAGGCGCAGTTTCTCCGGGCGGGCGGATTTGAAGATTGGGAAGATGAACTTGTAGAGTGCCTTGCCAAAGCCCGGAATGCGGGCGTCTTTGGCCTCCATGAAGCGGCAGGCCTCAATCAGCGGGTCGCGCTCGCGGATGCGGTCTGACATCTGTTCATAAAGCACGCCTTCGCGGATGCCATAAGAGCTGATGGCGATGTCATGGGGTTTGAAGCGGCGCAGCACGCCTTTGAGCACCTCGATGGCGAGGGGCACCAGCGCCATACGGGAGCTTGAGACGCCGCAGCGGGCGCGCAGCTCATCGGGGTCCTGTTCCTGAATGTAGCGGGCGGTGTCACGCACGGAGGTGGCGGTCATGCGGTATTCATGCAGCACCTTGAGCGGGTAGCCGCGGCGCTCCATGTCGATGCGGGCAATGGCCCGCCAGCTGCCGCCCACAAGAAAGAGGCGGTTCCGCTGGCTGCCCATCTGTTGGTAGAGCGCATCCAGCGTGTCGTTGATGAAGGCGCGGCGGCCTTTCTTGCCGCCTTTGACGTCGCGCAGTTTCAGCGGCCCGAGGGGTGAGGTGACGCGCCGGCCGACCTGACCGTCGTTGATTTCGGCAAGCTCCATGGAGGCCCCGCCGATGTCACAGATCAGACCGTAGGCACCGGGCCAGCCGGTGAGCACGCCCTGTGCAGAGAGGCGGGCCTCTTCGGCACCGTCAATCACATGGATGGTGACGCCGGTCTCTTGCTGCACCTGCGCGCAGAACTCCGGGCCATCGGAGGCTTCGCGCACGGCGGCGGTGGCCACGGCGGTGAGCTCATTGACCTGCATGGTGCGGGCAATCTGCGCAAAGCGGGCAATGGCGGCAAAGGCACGTTCGCGACCCTTTGGGCTGAGCGTGCCGGTTTCGGCAATGCCCGCGCCAAGCGCACACATGATTTTTTCATTGTAGAAATAGGCCGGGCTGCGGGCGGCGCCATCAAACACCACAAGGCGTACGGAGTTGGAGCCCACATCCACCACGCCGACACGCGACAGTGCCCGTGCATCTGGATCTTCGAAAATCGGGTGATCAAACAGAGCGTGATCTTGCTGGGGGAAATCGGGCATGTCTCGTCAGTCGTTGCCAAAAGGACGCGTGGGTGCACAGAAAGAGTGCGCCACGCCTCCTTTTGGGTCAATCACTTACTGAGGTCAATCGTCTGTGTGGGTGAGTTTGGGCACATCGGACGCGCCAGCAGATCCACGCCCGGAAAGCGAGGGGTTTTCCATGAAGAACCGGTGGCAGTTGAAGGCAAAAGCCCCCTCCGGCACTGGGGTGCGCTCAAAGCTGCCATCGGGCTTCATGATCCAGCTCTGAGCCACATCGGCCATATTGGCGGCCATGACCTGTGACATGATCTGAGCTTTCACGGTGGCGTTTTTCACTTCCACAAGGGTTTCGACGCGGCGGTTGAGATTGCGGCCCATCCAATCGGCGGAGGACATGAAGATCCGGGCTTTCTTGTTGGGCAATTCCTGACCATTGGCAAAACAGACAAGGCGGGAATGTTCCAGAAAACGGCCCACAATGGATTTGACGCGGATGTTGTCTGACAGGCCTTCGATGCCGGGGCGCAGACAGCAGATGCCGCGCACCACCAGAGAGATTTTCACACCCGCCTGTGAGGCGGCATAGAGCGCGTCAATCACCTCTGCATCCACCAGTGAGTTCATCTTGGCCCAGATGGCGGCAGGTTTGCCTGCGCGGGCGTTGTCCGCCTCCTGTCCGATCAGTTCAAGCAGGCGTGGTTTCAGCGTGATCGGAGAGATCGCGAGGTTGTCGAGTTTTTCCGGCTCCACATAGCCTGAGAGGTAGTTAAAGACCTTGTTGGCATCCCGCCCCAGATCCGCATCACAGGTGAACAGGCTGACATCGGTGTAAATCTTGGCCGTGATCGGGTGGTAGTTGCCGGTGCCATAGTGGGTGTAGGTGACCAGTTGATCGCCTTCTCGGCGCACCACGGTGGAGATTTTGGCGTGGGTTTTCAGATCCAGAAACCCGTAGACCACATGTGCGCCCGCGCGTTCCAGGCGGCGGGATTGGCGAATGTTGGCGGCTTCGTCAAAGCGGGCTTTCAGTTCCACCAGCGCGGTCACGGATTTGCCGTCTTCGGCGGCCTCACAGAGTGCTTCGACGATGGGGGATTTCTTGGAGGTGCGGTAAAGTGTCTGTTTGATTGCCACCACATTGGGATCGCGCGCCGCCTGTTGCAGGAAGCGCACCACCATGTCGAAGGTCTCATAGGGGTGGTGCAGCAACATGTCTTTCTGACGGATGGCCGCAAACATATCGCCGTCAAAATCCTGCACCCGTTCTGGCACCCGTGGTGTGAAAGACGGCCAGAGCAGATCTGGTCGGCTGTCGACCACCAGTTCCTTGAGGTCGGCGAGACCGATCATACCGTCGATATCCACCACCTCGTCGCCGGTGACCTCCAGCTCTTGCATGATGAGTTTTTTCAGCGCACCGGGGGCATCGGCGGAAATTTTCAGGCGGACCACTTCGCCACGCCGCCGCCGTTTGAGCGCCACTTCGAATTCGCGCACGAGATCTTCGGCTTCGTCCTCAACCTCAAGATCGCTGTCGCGCAGGACGCGGAAGGCACAATGGCCTTTGGCTTTGTAGCCGGGGAACACGCTGTCCAGATGTACCAGAAGCAGTTCTTCGAGCGGCAGGGCGCGGATGATGCCCTGTGAGGCGGGCAGGAAGACAAAGCGGTCGATCTGATTTGGGATCGGCAGAAGCGCCTTGAGTGTGCGTTTGTCTTTCTTTCGCTCCAGCTGCAGGGCGAGCGAAAAGCCGGTGTTGGGGATGAAGGGGAAAGGGTGAGCCGGGTCGATGGCCAGCGGGGAGAGAATCGGAAACACCCGCGTCATGAAGACGTCGGCGAGAAAGGCGAGATCGTCTTCCGAGAGCGCAGTGCGATCCAGAATTTGAATGTTGTTGCCTTCAAGCTCCTCGCGCAGGTTGTTGAAGATGCGCTGCTGATCCTGAAGCAGATGGCGGGCGTCGGCGTTGATCAGCACCAGCTGTTCGGCGGGGGAGAGCCCATCCTGCGCCGGGGTGGTGTTGCCTTCGCGGACAAGCTCACGCAGGCCCGCGACGCGCACGGTGTAAAACTCATCAAGGTTGGTGGCAGAGATCGACAGGAAGCGCAGACGTTCCAGCAGGGGCACGCGGAGGTTTTCGCTTTCCTCCAGCACACGCCAGTTGAAGCCCAGCCAGCTGAGCTCGCGGTTGTGGAAACGATCAGGGCCCGTGAAGTCGGCATTAGGCAGCGCAACGGCGGGCGGGAAGGCGGAGGTCAGAAAGTCAGCTTGAGTCATGGGGCTCTCATGCCATTGGCAGGTAACGAGAAGATGACTGTAGGCGGGTTTATCTGTGGGGTCCAGAGCAGGTGCAAGCGCCCGTGCCGCGCCAGAGGTGCCTGCTTGTGTTATGAGTTGTCCGGATTGCCCAGAAGCTGTTTGACTAGGGCTTTGGTGATCGGACGTTTCTGTGCCATGGAGAGGTGATCAAGCGCAGCCACCACATGAATGGTATCCACAAAGCTGCGGTTCATGTTCTTGGCAATATAGGTCAGCACATCTGGCGGCGGGGTCAGTTGCCGGTCGACAAACTGTTTTGCCATGACGGCCATCAGCAGAATGTCGTCAGGCTGCTCCAATGTGGCGATGGTGGTGCCTTGCACGCGGGACAGCAGATCCGGCAGGGTCAGCCCCCATTGCAGAGGCGCGCCCACGCCGGTGAGCAGCAGGGTTTTGCCCTCGGCGAGGATCATGTTGTGCAGGTGAAACAGCGCGGTCTGGGCATCGGGATTGTCAGAGATCAGATGCACATCTTCCACGGCGACGGGCTTCTTGATCAGCGCGGGCACGACCTCTTTGGTCAGGCCGCTGGCGGTTACGATATGGGCATCGGCCATGGCTGCCCAGACATGGGTGAGGTGGGTTTTGCCTGCACCCTGTGGCCCGGACAGCACCAGTTTGCCCCCGGCCCAGTTTGGCCAGAGGTCCACAAGACCAAGGGCCATGGCGTTGGCGGGGCTGACGTAGAAATCATCACGCCCAAGGGCTGCCCTTACGGGCAGGTCAAAATTTAGCTGTTCAGCCATATGCTTTACGGGCGTCCTGCGCGCTTTTAGATCTCTGAGTCGCTCTCTTTTTCGCTGAGTCCGCGATAGAGCTTGGAGGACATGTATTGGCCGGTGACGAAACGTGCAAGCACACCGATGGCCGCAGCAACAGGAACCGCCACCAACATGCCGACAAATCCAAACAATGCGCCAAAGACGGAGAGGGCCAGCAGCAGCCAGACCGGATGCAGCCCAACGGATTTACCCACCAGTTTGGGGGTGAGGATGTTGCCCTCAACCATTTGACCAATCATGAAAATCGCCGCCACGAGTCCGATGTTGAACCATTCGCCCCAGAACTGAAACAGCGCCAGCCCAATCGCCAGCGCGCCGCCAATCAGGGCGCCGAGATAGGGAATGAAGGTGACAAGCCCGGCAATAAAACCAACCACCAGACCAAAATTCAGCCCCACAACCATGAGGGCAACCGCGTAATAGGTGCCCAGGATCAGGCAGACGGTGCCCATGCCGCGTACAAAGGAGGCGAGGGTTTTGTCGATGTCAGCGGCCAGACGGCGAATGATTGGGGCATGATCTCGGGGCAGCAGCCGGTCGATTTCTGCAATCATGCGATCCCAGTCGAGCAGGAGGTAAAAGGCCACCACGGGGGCAATCACAAGCAACATCAGCACATTGAGCAGCGACATGGCCGAGCTGAGGGCACCTTTCAGCACTTCCCCGCCACGTTCTTGGAGGAGTGTGCCAATTTGGTGCAGGGTCTGGCTCATCACCGAGTCTGGCTGTGTGAGACTGGGGAAGCGCTCGGAGACAAATGTGCGCAGCTGTGCAAAGACTTCTGGCAGCGTATCTACAAGCTCTGTGGCCTGGCTGATCAGCGACGGCACCACAGCGAGAATGCCAACCACAAAGATCAAGAGGCCCAGAACGGTGATCACAGCCGTTGAGGCAGCACGTGACAGGCCGCTGTCTTCGAGACGGTCGGCGAGTGGATCCAGAAAATAGGCAATAGCGCCCCCCAGAATGAAGGGCAAAAGCACATCCCCAAGCGCCCAGAGGATCAGGGCGAACACAACAATAAAAATACCCCAGAACTGAAACTGCTTATGGGCGGGTAGGGCCATGACTGCGGGCTCCGTCACATGAATGTCTGTTGCAAGTCATCGCCGAAGCGGCCTCAGGTTGCAAGTCATAGGGAGGAAGGCCCGCGGGTAGCGGCCAATCTATGCACGGGTTTCGCAAAAACTGAGCAAGTCGGCGCGGGTCAGAGGTTTGCTGAGGCAGTGGTCAAACCCGGATTGCAAATAGGCCTGTTGCTGGTGCGGCATGGCGTTTCCAGTCACGGCGACCAGCGCCATTTTGCGGGGCCGCAGGCAGCGTTCCATTTCTGCGCGCAGGGTTTGTGCCACGTCCTCGCCGCTCATGCCGGGCATGTGGATATCGAGAAACAGCATGTCAAAATTGCCGTCCTGCGCTTTGGTCAGCGCCTCCGTGCCATTTTCGGCATGTGTCACAGAGGCGCCGAGTGTTTCCAGTTGCTTGCCCAGCACAAGGCGGTTTGACGCGCAATCATCGGCCACCAGCACTTTGGTGTGCGCGAGCGGTTTGCAGGGTGTTGGCAGGGGTTCCCCTTCGGTTGCGGAGGCGGGTGCCTTGGGCATGGGAAGGGTGACAGTGAAGGCGCTGCCAACGTCGGGCGTGCTTTTGGCTGTAATCGTGCCGGACATGATCTTCACGAGTTTCTGCACAATGGACAGACCCAGCCCGGTCCCGCCCTTGCGGCGCGCGACAGAGATGTCTGCCTGTTGGTAGGGCTTGAAGATCGTGGAGAGCTGAGAGGGGGTCATGCCACAACCGGAGTCCAGAACGCTCACCTCAAGCAGATCGCCTTTGATGTCCAGGATGACTTCGACAAAGCCGTTTTCGGTGAACTTGAGCGCATTAGAAATCAGATTTGTGAGAATCTGCCGCAGCCGGAAGACATCGCCAAGGCGCAGTTGCGTTTCGGCTTCGGGCGGGCAGGAAAAACTGAGGTCTACGGCCTTGGTCTCAGCGCTGGCACGGTAGAGTGTGAGCACATCTGACAGGGCCCTCTGGGGGGAGAAAGGCAATACTTCCAGCTGTAGATGCCCCGCGTCAATCTTGCTGATGTCTAGGGTGTCGTTGAGTATGCGGATCAGCCCTTTGGCGGAAGCTTCGACCGTCACCAGGAGCTCGGGCCAGTCATCGCTGTCGGGATTGTCTGTCAACTGTGTTGAGATCAGATCCACCGCGCCGATGATGCCATTGAGGGGCGTGCGGATTTCATGGGTGACATGGGCCAGAAAATCTTCTCGGGCGCGGGCGGCGGCGTTGGCCTGTTCCTCAGCCTGCTGCGCAAGGCGCGCGGCATTTTTCAGGGCGATCTGCTCATTGGCGCATATGGCGATTTGTTGCAGAACCTGATGGTCTTCAGAGGACCAGTTGCGCGGTTTGTCATCGATCACACAAAGCGCGCCAATCGGGGTGCCATCTGGCAGGTGGATGGGCATGCCCAGATAGGAGATCACATTGATGTCTTTGACCGCGCCATTGTAGCGCAGCACCGGGTGTTGGCGGGAATCATCAACAGAGAGCGGCGCATCTGTGGCGCGCACATATTGACAGAAAGAATGGCTCAGCGGGGTCTGTCGCGCAGCGGCGACTGTCTCCGGAAGGCCCAGATGGCTTTTGAAATACTGACGGTCGTGGCGGGGCTGCACAATACTGATCAACGCCACAGGAGCATCGACAACACGGCGGGCCAGAGAGGTCAGATTGTCAAAGGTTTGTTCGGTGGGGGCGTCCACGAGACCGAGGTCGATCAGAACCTGATCGTCGGCGGGCGCCACGCCAAGATCTGCGTGAGCTGATTGTTTCATTCTGTTACTCGCAACTGAGCGGTGACCGCTACTCTTTACAAAAAAGCGGCTTATGGGCGGAGATATGGGATATTTGACCCCTCAGTGCCGCATTCTGCAGCCGCTGGGGATATCTGAGCGCAAAAGCGTTAAGCCTTCCTAAATTTTTGATCAGGGCGGTTGGCGTTATGTGTCAGATTTTTAAGCAAATGATAGCGTTCTGGTCTTGGCGAAGGGGCTGCCTGAGGCCGGGTTGCGTGGGGGATGACACTGTGCCGTGCTTTGCGGGAAGAGGGTGAAGGGCGCGTTCGTTTTGCGGGCTTGGCTTGCCACGCGCAGTTGATTGGGCTAGCCCATGGCGAAAGTCGATCCATGGTTGGTGGCCTTGCGGGCTTCTGACCCCATCCGAGAGAGTGAGTGCCGATGCGCCTGTCCCGCTATTTCTTGCCTGTGTTGAAGGAAACACCTGCTGATGCACAGATTGTCAGCCACCGTTTGATGCTGCGTGCTGGCATGATCAAACAATCCAGCGCCGGGATTTACTCCTGGTTGCCTCTGGGCTTCAAAGTGCTGCGCAAGATTGAGAATATCGTGCATGAAGAACAGATGCGCGCGGGCCATATTCCGATGCAGATGCCAACGCTGCAATCTGCGGATCTGTGGAAAGAAAGCGGGCGCTATGACGCTTATGGTGAAGAGATGCTGCGCATCAAAGACCGCCATGACCGCGACATGCTTTACACGCCAACCGCAGAAGAGCTCATCACCGATATTTTCCGCTCCAATGTGAGCTCTTACAAAGATCTGCCGCTGACCATGTATCAGATCCAGTGGAAGTTCCGGGATGAGATCCGCCCGCGTTTCGGCGTGATGCGCGGCCGCGAGTTCTACATGAAAGATGGCTATAACTTTGACCTCACCAAAGAGGATGCGCTGCACGCCTATAACCGCCATCTGGTGAGCTATCTGCGCACCTATGAGCGTATGGGCCTTCAGGCGATCCCGATGCGCGCGGATGGGGGGCCGATTGGCGGCGATTATACCCATGAATTCCTCGTGCTGGCGGAAACCGGTGAATCTGAGGTCTTCTATGACAGCGCGGTGACCGATCTGACCTTTGGGGATCGTGAGATTGATTATGACAGCGTCGCGCAATGTCAGGGTGTGCTGGAGGAGTTTACCTCCAAATATGCGCGCACGGATGAGACTCATGATGAGGCGCTGTTCAACGAGATCCCGGAAGAGCGCCGCCGTGTGGCGCGTGGCATCGAAGTGGGGCAGATTTTCTATTTCGGCACCAAGTATTCTGACGCGCTGGGCGCGCAGGTGCAGACCGCTGAGGGCGAAAAGGTTTCCGTGCATATGGGCAGCCATGGCATTGGTGTGAGCCGTCTGCTGGGTGCGATCATCGAAGCCAGCCATGACGACAAAGGCATCATCTGGCCGGAAGGTGTGACGCCATTTCATGCGGGCATCGTGAACCTCAAGCAGGGTGACGCAGAAGCGGATGCGGCCTGTGAGGCGATTGAAAAGGCGCTGGTCGCCGCTGGGCTTGAGCCGCTTTATGATGACCGTAAAGAGCGTGCGGGGGGCAAGTTTGCCACCATGGATCTGATTGGTCTGCCATGGCGCATCACAGTGGGGCCACGGGGCCTGAAGAATGGCGTCGTGGAACTGACCAGCCGCCGCACCGGGGAAAGCGAGGAGCTGGCACCGGAAGCGGCGGTGGCCAAGTTGATTGAGATCTACGCCAACCACCGTGTGGTTGGGCTGTAAGCTCTGCGAAAATAAGCGCCTTGCGGCGCGCTGATTTGAGAAAACCCCGCCTGTGGCGGGGTTTTTTGCCTCTGGCGGGGATATTTAGGGTCAAGCGAAGGCGGGCTGTTGCGCAAAGAGGGGGATCTGGCCTGCCGGTGCCTTGACCCGGTGGGGAGCCACTCCTAGGGTCGCGCCAAACAAGATATGGAGCAGATATGGCTGGGCAGACGGCACCGTTTTCACGGTTTGAATGGATGATTGCCTGGCGCTATTTGCGCGCGCGGCGGGCCGAAGGTGGCGTGAGCGTGATGACCTGGATCAGCCTGATCGGCATCACGCTGGCGGTGTTTGCCTTGATTGCCACTTTGGCCGTTAGGGCCGGGTTTCGGGCGGAGTTTGTGGACACCATTTTGGGTGCCAATGCCCATGCCACGGTCTATCAGAGTGGGGAGATGTCCGAAACGGGGCAGATCGACCGCACCATTCACGATTTTGACGCCATGGCGGCGCGACTGCGCGGTGTTGAGGGGGTGACACGGGCCGCACCACTGGTGAAGGGGCAGGTCATGGCCAGCCTGCGCAGCCGCAACGCAGGCGTTGAAGTCTTTGGCATGCGCGCAGAGGACCTTGCAGAGTTGCCGCGGATTGCCGACCCTGCGACCAGCGATGGCGATTTGGCGCGCTATGCAGAGGGCATTGCCATTGGCGCCGGGGTGGCGCGGGAGCTGGGGGCCTTGGTGGGGGATCGCATCAAGATCATTTCCCCCAATGGGGTGAAAACTGCTTTTGGCACCTCGCCACGTGTGAGCAGCTTTGAGGTGGTCTATATCTTCTCGGCGGGGCGCTATGACATTGATCGCACACGAGTTTACCTGCCGTTTGAGCAAGCGCAGCTGTTTTTTGAACGCGACGGTGTGGCTGACGAGATCGAAGTCATGGTGCAGGTGCCTGAAGAGGTGGACCAGATGGTGGTGCCTCTGATGCAGGCGGGTGGCGACCGGGCTTTGGTCTGGACCTGGAAGCAGGCCTCTGGCGGGTTTCTCAATGCATTGGAGGTGGAGGACAATGTGATGTTTGTGATCCTCTCCATTCTGGTGCTGATTGCCACCATGAACATTGTCTCCGGTCTGGTGATGCTGGTGAAAAACAAAGGGCGCGACATTGGGATTTTGCGCACCATGGGGCTGACAGAAGGCTCTGTGCTGCGGGTGTTTTTCATCTGTGGCGCTTTCACCGGTGTGATCGGCACGGCGATGGGGGTGCTGCTGGGCTGTCTGTTTGCGCTGTATATTGATCCGATTTTTGCCTTTGTGAATGTGCTGTTGGGCGGGGAAGCCTGGGATCCGTCGATCCGGGGGATCTACCATTTGCCAGCCAAACTGGCCTTTGGCGATGTTGTGAGCGCCGTGGCGCTGTCGCTTGGGCTGTCTTTTGTGGTCACGATTTTTCCGGCCCGGCGGGCGGCGCGGATGAACCCGGTGGAGGCGTTGCGCTATGAGTGAGATTGTGTTGCAGCTTGAGGGGGTCACGAAGCTCTATAACAAGGGGCTTGCCGGGGAAATTCAGGTGCTGCGTGGTGTGGATCTGCAGCTTAAGGCCGGGGAGATGGTAGCCCTTGTGGCCCCGTCAGGTGCCGGGAAATCCACGCTTCTGCATATGGCGGGATTGCTGGATACGCCGGACGCGGGGACGGTGGAAATTGGCGGGCAGCGGCTCTCTGGAAAGTCTGATCGGCAGCGCACCAAGGCGCGGCGGCAAGACATCGGCTTTGTCTATCAGTTTCATCATCTGCTGCCGGAATTCAGCGCGGAAGAAAACATCGCGCTGCCGCAGATGGCCAATGGCGTAAGCCGAGGGGCGGCTGTGGCGCGGGGACAGGCGCTTTTGGAGACCGTTGGGGTGGCGCATCGTGCGGGGCATCGGCCTGCGGAATTGTCGGGCGGGGAGCAGCAGCGGGTGGCCTTTTGTCGGGCGCTGGCCAATAAGCCACGGATTTTGCTGGCAGATGAGCCGACCGGCAACCTTGACCCCACCACCAGCGATCAGGTGTTTGATGCGCTGATGACCCTGGTGCGGGAGACCGGGCTGGCGGCGTTGGTGGCCACACACAACATGGAGCTGGCAGCGCGGATGGATCGGATCGTGAAGCTGGAAAACGGTGTGTTGGTGGCGGGATAAGCCGCGCCAACGGTCTCTTTGTGCTACCAGATGCGTGGGTCGTTCAGTGCCGCGACACAGCGGCAGTCGCCTTTGAGGGCCGTGAAGGGCGCTTCTGTGAGGGATTGGCCGATCCAGCCATGCGGATAGCTGAGGGGCAGGGGGGCTTTGGCCACATCGGTGCTGATCGGCTGATAGCCGGTTTTTGCGTAAAATGCCGGGTCGCCGTAGGTGATCGCGATCTCAACACCTGCCGCGCCAAGCGCCTGATGGGCCTGAGACAGCAGAGATTGCCCCAGCCTGCGGCCCTGATAGGCTGTCGCGATGGCCATGGGCGACAGGATGAAGACGCGGCGCGGATCCTTGGCATAGCGCAGGCGACTAAACAGCGCTGCGCCGATCACTGTGTCCCCCTCGGAGAGGGTAAAGACATATAGGTCGGCAGGCGCGGTGGTGGTGAGCAGGTTTTTTACCACCGCAGCGACCAATGCGCCTTCTTCCGCTGTGTCGGAAACGGTGAACGTCTCCGCGAAAAGGGCGATGAGCTCGGCGTGCTTGTGGGCGGACTTCGCTGAAAATTCCATATCTGAGGGCCTTTCTGTGTGAGGGGCGATCAGAGCTTGTCAGACGCTCATCGCCAGCACGCGGCTGATTTCGGTGAGGGAGCGCCCGGATTGATCCATCCAGATATTGAAAGCTCCCTGCACCTTTTTCATCGCGCCCTTGGAGGTGGGCTGTTTGTCCACCACGCCTTCGGCAATCAGGCGGGCCACCACATCGCGGGAGAGGATGAAGCTGTCTTTGCCCAAGAAGCGCAGCGCATATTGACCGGTGTTGCCGCCGATGCGGGAGCCACCTTTTTTCATGAACTCTAGTTGACTGATGTAGTCCGTTGACGCCCAGCCGCCAAGCACGACACCTGCGCCGCCTTGGTCACGCAGGGATTGGATGAAGTGGGCGTTCTCAATCACGGTGCGGATTTTGGGTCCGTTGCGCACGATGGCGGTGTCGCTCATCAGGCGGTCCATGTCCTCATCATGCAAAAAGGCGCAGCGATCCACATCAAAACCGTGGAAGGCGGCCTCAAAGCCCTCCCATTTGTTTTCGATCACCTGCCAGTTGAAGCCTGCTTGGAAGACACCTTTGGTGAATTGCGCCAGCCAGCGGTCTTCTGGGATTTGGGCGAGTTCGGCGGCGGATTTGGGTTTGGTCAGCTGGGCGTTGAGGGCATCGGCGCCGCCTTTGCGGTCGGCGGCGATGGCAAAGATCTCGTCGAAGGTGCGCATGGGGTGGTCCTATTTAGACATATTGAAAGTTAGCTAGGCAATCATAAGATGCAAGGAACATCGGGTCGGGGAAGCTGATTTCTGGAGACGGCCCATGCTTTTCGGAGACTAAAATGAGTTTAAGTGAAGATAGTACTATCTCTTCAAAAGCTATGATCGCCATCGTCTGTTGGCCAGTGTTTGTTTGGCTTATTGGGGGGATTATCGCCTTTTTGGCAAGCTTGGGTGGGTGCCAGATCTCCTCTCAGGGGCCTCAACCTTGCGAAATCTTGGGGCTTGATTTGGGTGCTGTGCTCTATCCTTTGTGGGGTTTAGGATTTTATTTGTTGTACGTGTTCCTCTGGATTCCAATCGGTTTGGTGATTGTTGGTTTGATCCGAGCGTTTCGAAACGTCTAATGGTAAGCCTGCTGAGGATAACTCCAAGACCAGTGTTTGCCGACACCGCGCACGAACCGAGGGGCAAAAAAAGCGAAAGCGTTCGGGTTTTGCCGGATGCAAACCTTTGGTTTCACGGGGCAGGTCACCTTTGAGAAGCATGCTGCGCAAGCTCATGTCGGTTGAGAGGTCTCTGTAGTAAATTGATTTGACAAGTGGGAGTGCAATCCCAGGTAGCGAGGTGCTATAAGGGTTTGTTTCCATTGGTTGGGCAGCGCACGTGAATAGGTCGAGCAAAATGAAAGATCGTCTAAAGCTTATCGCGATCCTTGTTTTTCTATTGCCGACAATGTTGGTTGCGGAAGAAGTCATTCAGGTGGGTCGCGAGGATTTTCGCGCTTACTTGCATGACATCGTAGACTTCCAAGAGACGGCAGCGAAGCCCTTTCCGGGGACGACATACTCCGCGAGGATACCCTTTTCTGGGTTATCGGTGCACGACCGTTTTCGTGGCCAAATTCCGGTTTTGCGATTGCACGGCAATCGCACGTTTGGAGTGAATTACGGGGCACCTAGCAACCCTTTGGAGGTGGGGGCCAAGAGGTCTGGGAAGTCAACGCTGCAAACAGTTTTGTCGGACGATGAGGGGGGTGACATTTTCCTGACTTCTCGTGTGTTTGAACCAACCATCATGGCCCGAGATCGCGCAGTTGGGTTTGGCACTATTGTGGTTAGATTTGTGAACAGGCAGTTTGTTTTTGGCTTTGATCTTCAACCGCTCAATGACAAGGAAGGGGCCGAACCAGTTGCGGTTGTGAGCTTCTTTGGAGAGGATGGTGCGCCTATCGGTACCCCAATTCGACTGACCCGGTTTGGCCGCTACACATTTGCAACAAGGGATTTGGAAAGAAAGGTCAAAGGTATCGAGTTCATCAATACAGGTGGCGCTCCAATCGGCATTGACGACGTTGTCTTTGAGTTGCCCCTTCATCTGGGGTGAGGAAACGGCGTTAACAGAGTTGGCAAATGGAGCGCCAAAGCCCGTGGGCCATTCAGATTTGATCCCTCAAGCCCCGCCTCTTTACCTCCCCTTAACCCAAAAATCCTTAGGTGGCCTTGCAGCCCCTCAAACCCAATACTAAGACTCTCTTGGTAGGGTCCGACGGGCGGGCCGCAACGTGATCAACAGGCAGGCGTTATGAAAGACCCTTTTGAAACCTATATGAATACACTTGTGCCCATGGTTGTGGAGCAAACCAGCCGGGGCGAACGCGCGTATGACATCTTCTCGCGCCTGCTCAAAGAGCGCATCATCTTCCTCAACGGCCCGGTGCATGACGGCATGTCGTCCCTGATCGTGGCGCAGCTTTTGCATCTTGAGGCGGAAAACCCCTCCAAAGAGATCAGCATGTACATCAACAGCCCCGGCGGCGTGGTGACCTCTGGTCTGTCGATCTATGACACCATGCAGTACATCAAGCCGAAGGTCTCCACGCTGGTGATTGGTCAGGCGGCCTCCATGGGCTCTCTGCTGCTGACCGCGGGTGAGGCGGGCATGCGTTTCTCGCTGCCCAACTCGCGCGTGATGGTGCACCAGCCTTCTGGGGGCTATCAGGGGCAGGCGACGGACATCATGATCCACGCCGAAGAGACGCTGAAGCTGAAAAAACGTCTCAACGAAATCTATGTGAAGCACACCGGCCGCACCTATGAAGAGGTGGAGAGCGGGCTTGAGCGCGACAACTTCATGAGCCCGGAAGAGGCCAAGGAGTGGGGTCTCATTGATGAGATCGTGGAAAATCGCGCCAAGGGTGACGACGCAGAAAGCTGACAATAAAGGCGCCCGGTCACGTGAGAGCGAGATCGGGCACTTTCGCATTGTGCCCACTTTCCGGCTGTCTTAAGCTGGCGGGAACGTGGGATGCCCCTTCCAAATGGGGGCAGACTTTTGGCCTGAAAGGTAAGACATGTCGAACACGTCCGGTGGTGACAGCAAGAACACTCTCTATTGTAGCTTCTGCGGCAAGAGCCAGCATGAGGTGCGCAAACTGATTGCGGGCCCCACCGTATTCATCTGTGATGAATGTGTTGAACTCTGCATGGACATCATCCGGGAAGAGACCAAAGCCAGCGGGCTGAAGTCTTCGGAAGGGGTGCCAACCCCGCGTGAAATCTGCGATGTGCTGGATGACTATGTGATTGGTCAGGCCATGGCCAAGCGGGTGCTCTCTGTGGCGGTGCACAACCACTACAAGCGCCTGAACCATTCTGAAAAGAGCGGTGATATTGAACTGAGCAAATCCAACATTCTGCTGATTGGCCCCACGGGCTGCGGTAAGACCCTGCTGGCGCAGACGCTGGCGCGGATTCTGGATGTGCCGTTTACCATGGCGGATGCCACCACGCTGACCGAAGCGGGCTATGTGGGCGAAGATGTGGAGAACATCATCCTCAAGCTGCTGCAGGCTTCTGAGTATAATGTGGAGCGCGCACAGCGCGGCATCGTCTATATTGACGAGGTCGATAAGATCACGCGCAAGTCTGAGAACCCGTCGATCACCCGCGATGTGTCAGGCGAAGGGGTGCAGCAGGCGCTGCTGAAACTGATGGAAGGCACCGTGGCCTCCGTGCCGCCCCAAGGTGGCCGCAAGCATCCGCAGCAGGAATTCCTGCAGGTGGACACGACCAATATCCTGTTCATCTGTGGTGGGGCCTTTGCGGGTCTGGACCGCATCATCAAGCAGCGCGGCAAGGGCAGCGCGATGGGCTTTGGCGCAGATGTGCGTGATGAAAGCGAAGCGGGCATTGGGGAGACCTTCAAAAACCTTGAGCCGGAAGATCTGCTCAAATTTGGTCTGATTCCGGAATTTGTTGGCCGTCTGCCGGTTCTGGCAACGCTGGAAGATCTGGATGAAGACGCGCTGGTGATCATTCTGACACAGCCTAAGAACGCGCTGGTGAAACAGTATCAGCGTCTGTTTGAGCTGGAAGAGGTGCAGCTGACCTTCACCGATGATGCGCTGAGTGCGATTGCACGCCGCGCGATTGAACGCAAAACCGGTGCGCGCGGCCTGCGCTCCATCCTCGAAGAGATCCTGCTGGACACCATGTTTGAGCTGCCCGGTCAGGAGAGCGTGACCGAGGTTGTGGTGAATGAAGAAGCGGCCACCGGTCAGGCAGCCCCTCTGATGATCCACGGCGAAGGTGAGAAAGAGCCTGCTGAGGCGGGGTGATTTGAGCTGAGATCAAATCATGTGGTTTTTTAAGGGATTGGCCAATGTTGGGATGACATTGGCCTTTTTCTATTTTTGCGGCTGGTGGCTATTTGTGGGGTGGCCAGAGAAGATCAGGCGCGAAGAGGATCCGATCTATGCGATGCGATTGTTTGAAGACCTGGTTCCGGTTGCCGAGGTGCTCGCCACGCGCCGGTATCACCACCGCGGAGCGGAGGCATGGGATTGTAGTTTTGCGGTCGTTCGGATAGCGGACGGTGCACCAGAGGTGCCGCCGAGTCGTGCATGGGACTCTGGAATGGGGTGGCAGTTTGCTTTTGGCGGAGACTGGAAGCCCACTCCGTCGCCCGCACTTGGGAACAGCACGCGCAACGCGCTTGGGTTTTGTTCGCATGATTTCTCCAAAGAGCTGGTTGCGGAGCTACAACGGATCATGACGACCACCGGAGCTTGGTATAGCCGGGACCGGGTTGGAGAGACGCTTTACATCTATGCACCGGAGCCTCGGCTGGCAGCGCGCATACGGTTTGGTGATTGACTGACACGGTTGTGGCACGGGGGCGAGATAAAGCTTACCGTGACGGGGTGCGTTCTGCCCGTAGAGATGTGTAAGGCGCCCTAGTTGCGGGGCGCGCATTCACCCGAGGATATTTTGGGAAAAGAAAGCGGAGGCCCACGCAAATGTGAGCGGGGATGCATTGTTTGTTTCGGTCGGGTTTCCGATATCGGGCAGCAGACAATAAAGGATCGTTTTGAATGCCCAAAGCCGTACTCTATCGCATGGATTTGCCCAATTATACCTGTGGCTATGGCACCGCTGCGCGGGATCTGCTCAAGCGGGAGAAGTTTGAGATTGAAGAACATGTGCTGCGCACGCGGCGGGAGACCGATGCCTTCAAAGACAAGCATCACATCACCACCACACCGTTGATTTTTATCGATGGGGTGAAGATTGGTGGGTTTACTGATCTGAAGAAGCATCTGAACGCGCAGAAGCCGCAGAAAAAGCGGTTCTGGCAGCGCTGACAGCAGGTCGATTTGTGGGCGCATGGCGAGGGCCATTGACAGTCGCTGCGTGGCAGAGGATGTCTTCTGTGACCATAATTTCAGGAGGCTGTCATGTCTGTACGTCACATTTCCACCGGATCCCCCTTTGAAGAAAAAATCGGGTATTCCCGGGCGGTTGTGGCCGATGGCTGGGTCTTTGTCTCCGGCACCACGGGCTATGATTATGAGACCATGACATTGCCGGAAGATGTGGTGGATCAGTGCCGCAACACGCTTGCGACCATCGGCAAAGCGCTTGAGGAGGCAGGCAGCAGCCTCGATGATGTGGTGCGGGTGACCTATATTCTGCCCGACGGCAGCGATTTTGAGAAATGCTGGCCGGTGACCAGCGAAGTCTTTGCCAAGGCCAAGCCAGCGGCGACCATGGTGATTGCACAGCTGATGGAAGAGGCGATGAAAATCGAGATTGAAGTGACCGCGCGCGTGTCGCGGTAAGAGGACCATGAGCGCCCATATCGCCACAGACCGTGCCGCCAACCGGCTTGGCAGTCTTTTTATGATTGCCGCCATGGCGGGATTTGCCGTTGAGGATGCTTTTCTCAAGGCGGCGGCGCGGGATTTGCCAATTGCGCAGGTCATGGTGCTTTTTGGCGGTGGGGGCGCAATGGTTTTTGCCCTTTGGCTGCGGGCCAAGGGGCAGGCGCTGGCACCGAAGGCGGTGCTGTCGCGGCCGATGCAGGTGCGGGTGTTTTTTGAGATCATCGGGCGGTTGTTTTTCACGCTATCGCTGGCGCTGACGCCGTTGAGCTCCACAACGGTGATCTTGCAGGCCACGCCGCTGGTGGTGGTGGCCTTTGCGGCGCTGGTGCTGGGTGAACGGGTGGGCTGGCGGCGCTGGCTGGCGATTGTAATCGGGCTTGCGGGCGTTGTGCTTGTGGTGCGTCCGGGGGGCGACAGTTTCTCTGTGATGTCTTTGCTGGCGGTGATTGGCATGCTGGGCTTTGCCGGGCGGGATCTGGCCAGTCGCGCGGCGCCAGCTAGCCTGAGTACGGCTGTTTTGGGCCTCTATGGCTTTCTGGCGATTGTTTTGGCTGGCGCACTTTATGGGGGGCTGTGGGAGCGGCAGAGTTTTCATACGCCGCCACCGATGGCTTTGCTGGCGGTTCTGGCAGCCGTGGCCTGTGGTGTCTTTGCCTATAGCGCCTTGATGAAAGCGATGCGCACCGGTGAGGTTTCTGCGGTAACGCCGTTTCGCTACAGCCGCTTGCTGTTTGGCGTGGGGCTGGGGGTTGTGGTGTTTGGCGAGGCGCTTGATCAGATGATGATCCTGGGCAGTGTTTTGATTGTGATGTCCGGCTTTGTGATTCTGTGGCGAGGGCGGTCTGCGCAGGGGTGAGGCGCAAATGCGCCCGCTGCGCCAATTTGCGCGCAACTGTCTGTTTCGCGGACTGGACCTTTGGCCCTAAATCGGTCATATGAAGGGAGAATTTGCGGAGACACCCATGGGCATTCTGAGCACGATCAACAATGTTTTTACCTGGTGGAATGGCGCCACGCTGAACACCAAGCTGTTCACGGCCCGCAAAGGCGTGAAGGTTGGCGAAGATGCGGAGGGCAATGTCTATTACCGTACGGCCAATGATTCCAAGCGCTGGGTGATGTTCAACGGCGAGGCGGAGGCCAGCCGTGTGAGCGCAGATTGGCATGGGTGGCTGCATCGCACCTTTGATGAGGTGCCAAGCGAAAAGCCGCTGACCCACAAAGACTGGGAACTGCCCCATCAGGAAAACGTGACCGGCACGGCCTTGGCCTATGCGCCGGCAGGATCGATCCGTGCGGCCAAGGCGCCTGCGGAGCGGTCTGACTATGAGGCGTGGAGCCCCGAGTAAGCCCCATGTCGGCCGTTCGTACAGAGACCATCGTCGGCGCTGCGGTCGTGGCCGCAGCTGTTGGTTTTTTGCTTTACAGTGCACAGTTTGCCAATGTCAGTCGCGAGGCCGGAGGCTATGGGCTGACCGCGTCGTTCCGCTCTGTTGAGGGGGTGAGCGTGGGCACGGATGTGCGCCTTGCCGGTGTTAAGATTGGCACGGTGACAGATATCACGCTGGACCCGCAGACATTTCGAGCGCTGACCACATTGAGCGTGGCGCAGGGTATTGCGCTGCCAGATGACAGTGCGGTGGTGATCTCATCAGAGGGCCTGTTGGGAGGGAACTTTGTTGAAATTCTTCCCGGTGGCTCGCCTTTCAACTTTGAAGCGGGGGATGAGATTGAGGACACACAAAGCTCTGTGAGCCTGATTTCTCTCTTGCTGAAGTTTGTCAGTGGCAGTGGGGATGAGTGACGTGATGCGTGTTGGCAGATTTATGGCCATGGGGGCGGCGCTTGCCCTGCCTGTGCTGGCCGCTGCACAGGATATTCAGATTGAAATGTTGGATATCGAACCCTTGAAATATGAGCCGCTGGAGGTGCCTCTTGGGGATGTCACCAGTGAAACCGTGGTCGCGGCCACTGTGGGCGAAGGCGCAATGCTGCGGGGGCTGGATAAGCTCACCGGGCAGGTTGTGGATTTTGAGCTGGCCAATGGCTACTCGGTGAATTTTGGCACGTTGCGCGTGGATATGGCGCAGTGTCGCCATCCGAGCGAGAACCCAGCCGGGGAGGCCTACGCGTTTCTGTCGGTCTATGAAGATCGCGGCGCAGGCAGCAATCTGTTTCAGGGGTGGATGATTGCCAGTTCGCCCGCGTTGAGCGCGCTGGATCATGCGCGTTATGACGTTTGGGTGTTGCGCTGTCAGCTGGGCGCTCAGGCGCAGGCAGAGAGCACCTCTGAGGGGGAAGGCAGCGACTGAGCCCGTATGTCTGCGGTTTGGCGCAGCGCCCATGTCAGCAGCTTTTGATAGTCGGCGCGCGGAATTTCGATGGCGCCCAAAGAAGCGAGGTGATCGGTCAGGAACTGGGTGTCAAACAGGGTGAAGCCGCTGCGTCGCAGATGAGCGATCAGAAAGGCGAGCGCGATTTTTGAGCCATCTGTTTGTCGTGAAAACATGCTTTCGCCAAAAAACGCTGCGCCCAGCGTGACTCCATAAACCCCTCCGATCAAATTGGTGCCGTCCCAGACTTCCAGAGAATGTGCTTCTCCACGCTCAAAAAGCGTGACGTAGAGGTCATGGATGGTGTCGTTGATCCAGGTCTCTTCCCGATCTGCGCAGGCGCGCAGCACCCCCTCAAAATCCGCGTTCAGGGTAATGCGAAAGCCACCGCGTCGGATGCGGCGGGCGAGGCTGCGGGAGATATGGAAGCTATCAAGGGGAAAGACACCGCGCCGGATGGGATCGACCCAGAAGATCTCGTCGGTGTCGCGGTTTTCGGACATGGGGAAGACCCCCATGCCATAGGCGCGCATCAAGAGGTTTGCGGTGACCTCAGTCATGATGCGCGCCCATGTGGGTTCAGCCCTCAACCAGGTTGGTTTCGAGCCATTTTTCCAGCCAGTGAATGTTATACTCACCGGTGTGGATATCTTCTTCCTGAAGCAGCGCGTCAAACAGCGGTGTCGTGGTGTCGATACCGTCGATGATCAGCTCGCCCAAGGCGCGGTTCAGACGCGCAAGCGCCTCGGCGCGGTCCCGGCCATGTACGATCAACTTGCCAATCAAGCTGTCGTAGTAGGGGGGGATGGAGTAGCCATCATAAAGCGCACTGTCCATACGTACGCCAAGGCCGCCGGGCGCATGGAAGGCTGTGATCTTGCCGGGACGCGGGGCGAAATCCGGCAGTTTCTCAGCGTTGATGCGGACCTCAATCGCGTGGCCGTTGATGCTCAGATCGTCTTGACCAAAGGACATTGGCTGACCTGCGGCCACGCGGATTTGCTCGCGCACCAGATCCACACCAAAGATGGCCTCGGTCACCGGGTGTTCCACCTGAAGGCGGGTGTTCATTTCGATGAAATAGAACTCGCCATTCTCATAGAGGAACTCGATGGTGCCCGCGCCGATGTAGTTGATTTTCGCAACCGCGTCCGCACAGATTTTACCGATGCGCGCACGCTCTTCCGGGGTGATGGAGGGGCCGGGGGCCTCTTCAAATACTTTCTGGTGACGGCGCTGCAAAGAGCAGTCCCGCTCACCCAGATGTACCGCATTGCCCTTGCCGTCGCCAAACACCTGTATTTCGATGTGGCGCGGGGTGGTGAGGTACTTCTCGATATAGACTTCATCGTTGCCAAAAGCGGCTTTGCCTTCGGCGCGCGCGGTCATGAAGGCGCTTTCCATTTCAGCGGCGGTCTGCGCCACTTTCATGCCACGCCCGCCGCCACCGGCGGTGGCTTTAATAATGACCGGATACCCCATCTCTTCGCCAAGTTTCTTGGCGGCAGCAAGATCAGGCACGCCCCCGTCAGAGCCCGGTACGCAGGGCACGCCAAGTTTGATCATCGTGTCTTTGGCGGTGATCTTGTCGCCCATGATGCGGATGTGTTCCGCAGTGGGGCCGATGAAAGTGAGATCGTGGTCTTCCACAATCTGTACGAAGTTGGCGTTTTCCGACAGGAAGCCATAGCCCGGGTGGATCGCCTGCGCGCCAGTGACTTCGCAAGCGGCAATGAGGGAGGCCATGTTCAGGTAGCTGTCGGTGCCCGGTGCAGGGCCGATGCAGATGGCTTCGTCCGCCATACGCACGTGCATCGCATCCGCATCGGCGGTGGAATGTACCGCAACCGATTTGATGCCCATTTCGCGGCACGCGCGGATCACGCGCAAGGCGATTTCTCCGCGGTTGGCGATCAGGATTTTGTCAAACATGATCGAACCCTTATTCGATGATCACCAGCGGTGCACCGTATTCCACGGTGTCACCATCACCCACCAGAATGCGCTTCACAGTGCCCGCTTTGGGTGCCGGAATGTGGTTCATGGTTTTCATGGCTTCCACGATCAGCAGCGTGTCCCCTTCGGAGACAGTTTGGCCAACGCTCACAAAGGAAGCGGCACCGGGCTCTGGCTGCAGATAAATGGTGCCGACCATTGGGGAGGTCACAGCGCCCGGATGGCTGGCTGGATCGTCCTCAGAAGTGGCTGCTGGCGCTGGCGCTGCTGCTGGAGCCGCAGCAGGTGCAGCGACAGGGGCTGCAGCAGGTGCGGCAACGGCCATAGGGGCCGCCGCGGCGGCGATCATCTGTGTCTGGCGGCTGACACGCACATTCAGGCTGTCGTCCTCGCCATATTCGCGCATCACTTCCAGTTCAGTCAGGTCGTTGTCACGCAGCAGCTCCGCCAGTGCTGCGATAAAGGCCACGTCAGAATCGTGATTTTTGTTGCTCATTTTCTGTTTCTATCCCCTGCGCGCCTTGCGCGGTTGAGTCTTGTTGGTTTCCCCTGCGGCGCTTATAGAGAAAAAGCTGCCCCTAGGAAAGCTGAACTGGACTGTCAGATGGGGGGAAATCGCGCAAAATTCCAGTGTCAAAGCGCATGCGATTGCCCAAGAGTGGGATTTGTTCTTGTCGCGGTCTGCGCCACCAGAAACGACTTTCAATAGGCGGCCTGCGCGCTTGAAAGAGGGATGTCGGGATGAAATGGCCGGGGTATCCATGATTTCAGCGATCAGGTCGCTTAGCTCAAAAGCATTGCACCAGGCTGTCTACGTACATGGAAAGGGGCGATACATGTTGAGTTTGGTCTTTGCCTCTCATAAAACAACACTGCATTTGAATAAGGCTATGCCAGTGGTTTTGCCGACCCCCAAGCACAGCATTTAGACCAAAGAGAGTAACGTCCCAATGCGGATTGACTACACCAGAAAGATTGTTTTTCTCGCCAACACGAAAGTGGCTTCCACATCTTTAGAAGCAGCGCTTATGCGAGTTGGGTCGACATTGGGGCGCATCGATGGGCACTCAACGCTCAAGCACATCAATTACAGAGGTTACGAGCAAATCCAAAACACGATTGGCACAAAAGGGTTCAAGACGATTTGTGTTATTCGCCACCCGTTGAGCAAAGCGATGAGCTGGTACAAGTATCGCTCGCGGCCTGAATTGGATGGTCAGCCGCGTTCAACCAAAGGGAAAACCTTTGCTGAGTTTGTCTCGAGCGTGAACCTCAATGAAATAGATGACCGCCTGTTTATCAATGGTGCAGATGGTCAGCCCGGCGTGGACTATGTGTTCAAATATGAGCGCCTTGGTGTGTTGGAGGATTGGTTGAAATCTATTTATGGCGATGCGTTTGCGATGCCAGAATCCAATGTTTCACCGTCACTCTCTTTTGACGTGGATACTTCCAGCTTCATAAAACGTTTTGGTGATGTGGTTGATTGGTATGAGAGCGTGCCCGATACGCCTGTGGATATCGGCTAAGCTACAGATTTTTAAAATTTTTACAGTGGCATGCCGGAGAGTTTTGCCACCAGTTCCGCCAGTTTGCGGGCACCAAACTTGCGCAGCAGGCGCGCGCGGTACTCTTCGACCGTGCGATAGGAGAGGTCCAGCTCTAAACCAATTTCCTTGGATGTCATGCCACGACAGGTGAGAATGGCGACTTCGCGTTCGCGGGGGGTCAGCTCAACAACGGGTCGATCTTCGGAGAGATCCGCAAAGGACCAGACACTTTTGTGAAAGGGGCTATCCGGGGATGTGGACTGACCACGCACCCGGCACCAAAAAAGGCTGCCGTCGGCGCGGCACATGACGCGTTCGTCGCTGTAACGGCCGGTATCGCCCATGGCGGTATAGACCCGCTCGCCGAGCTTTATGAACTCTTCCGGCGTCGCGTAGAATTCCGCGATGGATTTATGGGTGCAAGAGGCCGCATCCACTTGAAACATTTCACCAAAACGGACGTTTGCCCGCTGAATGATGCGATTTTCCAAGATACAAAGCCCAACCGGGGCGTGATCAAATGCCAAAGCGTGCAGTTCCATGGTGCGCAGTGATGGCACAGCGACGCCGAAAGGGGAAGGCGCAAAGACACTCCCGGCCACAAAGAGAAAGGGCTGAGAAGAGGGAAGGGCGCCCCACCGAGATGGAGCGCCAGGCAACGTTTGACGTTTTAGGAGCCAAGACCGCCGTTGAAACGATCTCGCGCTGCGCGACCGTTGTCACTGTTTTCGAAGCAGACCAGCAAATCATGTGTCGCCAGAGGCGCCTCATGGAAGGCGAGCGCATCTGCATGTTTTGCCAGGCGGGGCTCGGAGGAGAGCATGTGTTCAAAGACGTTACGGTCAATCACTGCCGCATCCATGCGGCCAGCTGCGACTTTTTCGACGTTGGAAGCATCGGTTGGGCCCGCATCTACCTTGAGGGATCCATCCGCCACCATGGCATCAAACCGGGTTTCATTGACGTAGCCTTGGACAACGCCAATTTTGTATTTGGCGAGATCCTCATGGGTGGACCAGTCAAAGGCGCTGTCTTTGCGATAGATGAAGCCGACCGGGCTGGTGCCAAACGAGGCTGAATAGATGCAGCGATCGCCGCCATTTTCCGCATCGGCGGAGGCATCATAGTATTCTGGATAGACGCCAAGCCATGCAGGGTCTTTCGCGGCCAGATTGACAGCGCGATTCCATGGCAGCACTTCGGCGACAACCTCATCACCCGCAGCGGCAAAGGCGGCGGAAACCGCCTCGGTGCTGGTGCCTGAGGCATCAGCATTCACATAGGGTGGCCACTCCAGAGTGGTCAGTTGGACAGTTTCAGCCTGTGCGACAGCAGCGGTCAGAGCTGCGGCGGCGGCAAGAAAGCAGGTGGATTTCAGCATTTTGGTTCCAATATTGAAATGGGCAGTCTACTGGCGCTGAAATCACCACGAGACTCCTAATGTTTTCTTACTTTCTGCGCAGCCTGATGGGGGGAAGTGCGCCGAGTTTTAATGATGTTTTACCAGCTGCCAGCGACCGAGAGAGCGGCACAATTGTGGGATGTTTTGTTGCTGAGTGAGGCATGGTCGGGGGCTAAAAACGGATGGCGAGCAAGCCAACAGAGCGAACCGTTCGCTCGCCGAGTTTTCGTCACCTATTGTATGGCGCTTTTGAAGGTCTGGGTCAGACGTTCATTGAGGGCGTGGTGAGAGCGATCAGAGCTGCCGTAATGCAGCATCGCAAAGGCCGCGATGTCATTGTATAGCACATGCACCTGACCTGCGCGATCTTCATATACGAGCAGCTTTTGGCAGAATGCGTCTAGGCCAATCGCGGGATGGGCGCGCATGGCAATGCCGCCGGGGGCGGGGCCACCAAACAAAAGCACGATAGCATTGGGCAAGGTGATCCCCTCTGAGTGAGCATCCTTGGTGAAATCAATCTCTGCAAACCACAGGGTGTCTTGCTGCGCCGTCACGACGTCGCGCAGGTTTTGGACGGTGGTTTCAAAATCATGCGCTGAGAAGAGGGAGAGAATGCCGTGGTCTTTGGCCATTTGAGCGGTGGGAGCAGGCGCAGAAGGCAAGGTGACCTCGGACACAAGTGCCTCAAGAGTGGCGTTGAAGCGTGGCGCAAATTCTGCGCTGAGGCCATGACGGCGTTTGATAAAGTCAAAATCGGTATAGATGAGGCGGGCCTCTCCCGATTGATCATAGGCCAAAACGCGGAAGGGCAGATCCAGCCCCGCGCGTATGTTCTCTTTCAGGATTTGACTGTTGAGCTCTGCATCTGAGAGTAAGAGTACCCGTGCGGCGGGCATGGGTTGCCCGGCCTGTGTGGCGAGGCGGGCGTGATCAATGTCTGCAATGGTGTCGAGCTGCTCGACCTGTGCCTTTTTCTTGAGCGCCAGGATGGCGTCATCAACCTTGTTTTGGGTCGCGGGTGCAGCGCACAAAACACCAGCAAACAAGCACAGGCAAGCCGTCGCAAGAGCAGATCGTTGAGGTTTCATCGGGCACGTTGCTGGAGCGCGCGCCAGGCAAGGGTCGCGAAACCGAGCTCTGCAAGCAAATAGAACAGGAGAAGAGGGCTTGGCACACCGTCCATCACAAGGCTCAGCACGCGTCCAGCGGCCAATCCGCCCATGAACAGAAGCATGACCCAGAGAGCCGGGCGTATCAGTTCAGGCTTGCGTGCCGCGATCAACCAGAAAGCGGCATTTGTCAGATAGAGCCCCATAATGGCGCGGAAAACATGGGTATGGTTGGTGCCCTGCACCTCAAAACCGAGAAGAAAATGTAGTGTCTGGGCAGGGCTGACGCCATAGGAGAGGGCGATGGGAAACAGGCCAACGGCCCCAAGTATCAAAACAACAGGTGCTCTCATGGTCGCACTCCCGACAGTGTGAAGCGTAAATTCACTTTTTACGGGTGTCAGGATCGCAGGAAATACCCTTTGGTGAAAGTGCTGTTTGACTGACCTGTGCGGAGCCATAGAAAAGCCCTGCCAGATCGGATCCGGCAGGGCTTGATGTTTTGAACAGCGATGTCACGCTTAGTTGACGATGGTGGCCTCGGTGGCAGCGCGCAGTTCTGCTTCGCTCACACCCTCTGCGCATTCGACGATTTTCAAGCCGCCTTCCACCACATCCAGCACGCCAAGGTTTGTGATGATCCGATCCACCACCCCTTTGCCGGTGAGCGGCAGCGTGCATTCCTTGAGCACTTTGGATTGGCCGTGTTTGTTGGCGTGATCCATCACGACCACCACGCGGCCGACGCCTGCCACCAGATCCATCGCGCCGCCCATGCCTTTGACCAACTTGCCGGGGATCATCCAGTTTGCCAGATCGCCATTTTCAGCCACTTCCATCGCGCCCAGAATGGCCATGGCGATTTTGCCGCCGCGGATCATCGCAAAGCTTTGCGCGCTGTCAAAATAGGCGGTTTGGGGCAGCTCGGTGATGGTTTGTTTGCCTGCGTTGATCAGATCGGCGTCTTCCTCCCCTGCGATGGGAAACGGCCCCATGCCGAGCATGCCGTTTTCCGACTGTAGCGTCACTTCGACACCTTCGGGGATGTAGTTGGACACCAGCGTCGGGATGCCGATGCCGAGGTTCACATACCAGCCGTCCTGCAGTTCCTGTGCGGCACGCGCCGCCATTTGATTGCGATCCCAAGCCATGATTATGCCTCCCGCACTGTGCGCTGTTCGATGCGTTTTTCGTGGTCGCCCTGAATGATGCGGTGCACATAGATGCCGGGCAAGTGGATCGCGTCCGGATCTAGCGAGCCGGTGGGCACGATTTCCTCAACCTCGGCGATGCAGATCTTGCCGCAGGTCGCCGCGGGCGCGTTGAAATTGCGGGCGGTTTTGCGGAACACGAGGTTGCCGGTTTCATCGGCTTTCCACGCCTTCACAATGGCCAGATCGGCAAAGATGCCCTCTTCCATGATGTAGTCTTCCATCGCGCCATCCGGCCCGGTGGGGAACTGTTTTTCCAGTTTACCTTCGGCAATTACGGTGCCCACGCCGGTCTTGGTGAAGAAGCCCGGAATGCCCGCGCCACCGGCGCGCATGCGCTCGGCCAATGTGCCCTGTGGGTTGAACTCCAGTTCCAGCTCCCCGGAGAGATACTGGCGCATGAATTCCGCATTTTCGCCCACATAGGAGCTGATCATTTTTTTGACCTGTTTGGTCTGCAGCAGGATACCGATGCCAAAATCATCAACGCCCGCGTTGTTGGAGGCGAAGGTCAGATCCTTGACACCGCTGTCTTTGATGGCGTCCAGCAGAAGCTCCGGGATGCCGCAGAGGCCAAAGCCGCCGGAGGCAATGAACATGCCGTCACTCAGAACGCCCTCAAGCGCCTCAGTGGCATTTGCATATACCTTTTTCATGGATGTCTCTCTCCCTAGGGTCAGACGTGGGTCGGAAATTGGGAAGAGTTGTGCCGGGGTGCCCTGAGGGAGTCAACGTTTGCAGGGGGTGGGCGTATTACTACGGGAGCCTGAGCGATGTGTTGTGATCTGTTCAGGGGGGAGGGGCCAGCCCCTCTGGAGCGCGCTGCGCTCCATTCACCCCCGGGATATTTAGGGCCAAGTGAAGCGCGCTCAGATGATGCGCACCTGAGTGCCCACCGGGCTGATTTCAAAGAGTTCCGCAATCATCTGATTGTACAGGCCGATACAGCCGTTGGAGCTGCGCCGCCCGATCTTGCGGGTGTCATGGGTGCCGTGGATCAGATAGGCAGGCCATTCCAGATACATGGCATGGCTGCCCAGCGGGTTGTCTGGGCCCGGAGCCATATAGGTGAGGCTGGGGTCGCGTTCCAGCATGGAGGGCGTTGGTGTCCAGTCCGGGCCGACGCGTTTGCGCACGATTTTGGTGTAGCCGCGTTTGGTGAGCTCTTCGGACATGGGCACGGAGGTGGGGTAGACCCGATAATCGCTGCCATCGCCTGACCAGTAGTGCAGGGCGCGCGATGTGGTGTCGGCGACAATCGTGGCCACACCCAAGGCATCAAAATGATTGCGCCAGTCCTGACGGCTGAAGCTTGAGATATTGCGAGCGGCGGTTTCAGGCGGTTCTGCTGGAACTGAAGGATCTGCGTCTTGGGCAAAGGCGGTGCGCGCCTGAAGCAGCACCGCGGGGCCCGCGAGCAAAAACGATCGACGTGAAAAAGGAAACTGGGACATAGGGAACTCCGGGGTACTGCTCTTTTGAACGTAAGCTGAGACAGGTGGCCGTCGGTGGCAATTCACAAGCGCTTGAGGCGTGCAGCAAAAAGGGGACCTGCGGTGCAGATCCCCTGAAAGTGGCCTTGAAAGTGGCAAGGTTTTGCTGATCAGCCGTCGGTTTTCTTCTTGGTGGCCGCTTTGGTTGTGGTCTTCTTGGCGGTTGTTTTTTTTGCGGCGGCTTTCTTGGGGGCGGCTTTCTTTTTGGCGGGCTTCTTCTTGCCGCCGCCTTTTTCCGCAATCCAGGCCACGGCCTGTTCCATGGTCACATCTTTGACGTCGATCTCTTTGGGGATGGTGGCGTTGACCTTCTCCCATTTCACATAAGGGCCATAGCGCCCGTCCATGATGTTGACCGGACCACCGGCCTCGGGATGTTCGCCCAGTTCACGCAGCGCCTTGGCGGCGGCGCGGCGGCCACGACCCGGATTGTTGCGCTTTTCTGTGATCATTTCGACCGCGCGGTTCATGCCGATTTCAAAGACATCCAGTGTTTCTTTGAGGTTGGCGTAGATGGGTTTTTCCTCATCCGGCAGCTGGTGCATGATGTAGGGGCCAAAACGGCCCAGATTGGAAGAGATCATGCCGCCCTCAGGATGCATGCCAATCTCACGGGGCAGGGTCAGCAGGGTGACAGCCTGTTCCAAAGTGATTTCATTTGGGCCCCAGCCGGGCAGGAACTCTTTGCCCTGTTTGGGCAGGGAGGAGCGCGGTGGCTTTTTGTTTTCCGGGGTGACTTCACCGCGTTGCACGTAGGGGCCAAAGCGGCCGGATTTCAGGTGGATTTCATCACCTGCATCCTCACCCAGTACTTTTTCGTAGCCTTCCGCGCCTTCGCCGGAGATGGGCCGCGTGTAGTTACATTCCGGATAGTTGCCACAGCCCACAAAGCCACCGGTGCGGGAGGTTTTCAGGTGCAGCTGGCCCGCGCCACATTTTGGGCAGACACGGGGGTCTGTGCCATCTTCGCGCGGTGGGTAGAGTTGTGGTGCGAGCGCATCGTCAAGAATGTCGAGCACTTCGGAAATACGCAGATCGCTGGTTTCGGCGATGGCGGCAGAGAAGTCTTTCCAGAAGCGGTTGAGCACGTTTTTATAATCGCGCTCACCTGCGGAGACGTCATCCAGCTCTTCTTCCAGATTGGCGGTGAATTCATAGCCCACATATTTGCGGAAGAAGTTCACCAGGAAGATGGTCACGATCCGGCCCTTCTCTTCGGGGAAGAGGCGGTTTTGCTCTTTGCGGACGTATTCCCGATCCTGAATGGTGGTTATCACGGAGGCATAGGTGGAGGGGCGGCCAATGCCGAGCTCTTCCATGCGTTTGACCAGCGTGGCCTCGGTGTAGCGGGGCGGTGGCTGCGTAAAGTGCTGATCTGGCGTGACCGAGCGCTTGGCCATGGCCTCACCTTCCATGATCTGGGGCAGGCGCTTGTCGTCGTCATCGACAACCTGATCATCGCGACCTTCTTCATAGACCCGCATAAAGCCGTCAAACAGGACAACTTGACCGGTGGCGCGCAGTTCCACCTGTTTGTCGGAGGAGGCGATATCCACCGTCGTGCGCTCCATGCGGGCGCCAGCCATCTGACAGGCCAGGGTGCGCTTCCAGATCAGATCATAGAGCTTGCGCTGATCATCCTCAGAGACCTTCAGGTCGGCAGGTTTGCGCATCATATCCGTCGGACGGATACATTCGTGCGCTTCTTGGGCGTTTTTGGCTTTGTTTTTGTAGATGCGCGGCTCTTTGGGCACGTAATCAGCGCCATAAAACTCGGTGATGGCATCGCGCGCGCCTTGCACGGCTTCGGGCGCCATGTCGATGCCGTCGGTCCGCATATAGGTGATATAGCCCGCCTCATAGAGACGTTGTGCCGCGTTCATGCAGTGGCGTGCACCCATGCCAAATTTGCGGCTGGCTTCCTGCTGCAGGGTGGAGGTCATGAATGGCGCGGAAGGATTCCGGGAGGCGGGTTTGGCCTCAACACGGGCCACGGCGAGATCACGGCTCTGAATCGCTTGCACGGCCAGTTCGGCGGCGGTGGAATTCTCCAGTGAGAACTTATCGAGTTTTTCGCCGCCCAAGACGGTGAGGCGGGCCTCAAATTCTTGCCCACGTGGTGTGGCTAGAAGGGATTTCACAGACCAGTATTCACGCGGATTGAACGCGTCGATTTCGGCTTCGCGTTCCACAATGAGACGCAGGCACACGGATTGCACACGGCCGGCGGAACGTGCGCCGGGCAATTTGCGCCAGAGCACGGGCGACAGGTTGAACCCGACAAGATAATCCAGCGCGCGCCGCGCCAGATAGGCATCCACCAACGGTTGATCAATCTGACGAGGGTTTTGCATGGCCTCGGTGACGGCGGCCTTGGTGATGGCGTTGAACACCACGCGAGAGACAGGTGTGTCTTTCTTGATTGCACGGCGTTTGCGCAGCGCTTCTTCGAGGTGCCAGCTGATGGCTTCGCCTTCACGATCGGGGTCGGTTGCGAG
Organism: Shimia sp. R11_0; assembly: GCF_017744035.1. Taxonomy (NCBI): domain Bacteria; kingdom Pseudomonadati; phylum Pseudomonadota; class Alphaproteobacteria; order Rhodobacterales; family Roseobacteraceae; genus Shimia; species Shimia sp. R11_0. The sequence continues at coordinate 112,609 of NZ_JAGHQY010000003.1, forward strand.
AATGAGCGCGTTGTCTTCTTTCAGAGCGTCGGCAATCGCTTTGACATGAGGGCGCGACTTGGTGTCGATTTCCCAGGTCATGTCAAAATCCTGCTCCGGATCGACCGAGCCGTTTTTGGCGGGCAGATCTCGAATGTGGCCGTAGGAGGCTAATACTGTGTAGTCCGAACCAAGGTATTTGTTGATTGTTTTGGCTTTGGCTGGGGATTCTACGACAACTACTGGCATTCATTTTCCTCTCGACTCGGCGCGAGCCTTATGGCGGCGAAAAATGTGGGGCGAAAGGGGGGATTGTCAATGCACGGCTGTTTTTACTTGCGGGATGATTTGTGGGTTTGGCCAAATTCATGCCGGTTGGCTGCCTTAGAAACAGGCATATTGCCATGGAAGGAGACAGCGCTCTGCACCTAGTTTTTGCTGAGCAAACCGCCGGACATGCGGGTGATCGCGCCAGACATTTCGAGATCCAGCAATGCGGGGGTCAGTGTGGCGGGTACGGTGGCGAGATCGCGGCAAAGCTGATCCTCGCTCAGCGGGGAGGGGCCCAGACGGTTGAGAATCTCACTGTGCAAAGCGGCGGTGTCTTGCAAGCTGCGTGCCGCAGCTGGCTGTTGCGCCTCTGAGCGGCTTGCGGTGCGTTCCGGTGAGGGATCGGGCACGGCGGAGCGCAGATCATGCGCGGCGTTGAGCACCTCAAGCACATCTTCTGCGTCCCGTATCAAAGGCGCGCCGTCGCGGATCAGAATATTGGCCCCTGCCGCGCGCGCATCAAAGGGGTGGCCCGGCACAGCGAGCACATCTCGCCCCTGATCCAGCGCCATGCGTGCGGTCAGAAGGCTGCCGGATTTGGCGGCGGCCTCTACCACGATCACAGCGCGCACAAGACCGGAAATGATGCGATTGCGCGCGGGAAAATGGCGCGCGCGGGGCTCCATATTCGGTGGCTGTTCTGAAAGGCAGAGACCTTGCTTTGCGATGTTTTCGGCCAGAGACAGGTTCTGTGCCGGATAGGGGCGGCGTAGTCCGCCTGCGTAGACTGCGATGGTGCCGGTGGCGAGCGTGGCCTCATGCGCGGCAGCGTCGATCCCTCTGGCCAGACCGGAGACAACGGTCAACCCCGCCGCGCCCAGATCGCTTGCAAGACGGCCGGCCATACGCAGGCCCAGCGAGGAGGCATTGCGCGCGCCGATCACGGCCACGGCAGGTGCGGATAAGAGCTCAGTGCGCCCAAGCGCCCAGAGCATCGGCGGGGCGTCGGGGGTTTGAGCCAGCAGCCTGGGATATTCGGGATCGCCAAAAAAAATCGGCCGCGCTCCTGTGGCACGGCCGTCTTCCAGTTCTTTGGCTGCAATGTCTTGGGGGCATATCGTGTAGCGAGAGACGCCTGCTGCGCGGGCAATGTCAGGAAGCGCATCCAATGCGACCTCTGCTGTGCCATGCTCTCGCATCAATCTGTGGTAGGTGATGGCCCCGACCCGTCGGGATCGCAAGAGGCGAAGCCGCAGCAATCGCGCTTCCTCCGTGGTGGGTGGGATTTGGGGGTGAGTGGAAGAAATTCGATCTTCGGTCATCCGCAACTCCGCCTGCTTGCAAGACAAGGATTAAGCCTTGAGTGGTTAACAGCGCGTAAATCAAATGCGAAAAATTTAGATCGCCCTCAAAAAAAATCATTCTGAACGGTTTCTTCTTCAAATTGCCCCGATCCGAAAATGCGGACCGGGGCTGTTGTGGCCGGGCGTTGACCTGCGATCAGGTGGCAGAGCCGCCCACCGTCAGACCCTCCATCAAAACAGTGGGCTGGCCGACGCCAACCGGCACCCATTGGCCGGCTTTGCCGCAGTTGCCCATGCCAGGATCCAGCGCCATGTCGTTGCCAAGGCCTTTGATCTGCATCATCGCGGTGGCGCCATCGCCGATGAGCGTGGCCCCTTTGACCGGCGCGCCGACCTTGCCGTTTTCCACGCGGTAAGCCTCGGTACAGGAGAAGACAAACTTACCATTGGTGATGTCCACCTGACCGCCGCCAAAGCCCACGGCATAGATGCCATCCTTGAGCGAGGCGACCAGATCCGCAGGATCAGATGTGCCGCCTTCCATATAGGTGTTGGTCATGCGGGGCATGGGCGCATGGGCGTAGCTTTCGCGGCGGCCGTTGCCGGTGGGGGCAACCCCCATAAGGCGCGCGTTCTGGCGATCCTGCATATAGCCCACAAGAATGCCGTCTTCGATCAGCGTGGTTTTGCCTGACGGGGTGCCCTCGTCATCCACGGTGATGGAGCCGCGGCGATCCGGGATGGTACCGTCATCAATCACGGTCACGCCTTTGGAGGCGACCTGCTGGCCGATCATGCCGGCAAATTTGGAGCTGCCTTTGCGGTTGAAATCCCCCTCAAGGCCGTGCCCAACAGCCTCATGCAGCAGAATGCCGGGCCAGCCGGGCCCAAGCACCACTTCCATGGGGCCTGCAGGCGCTGGGATCGCGTCAAGGTTCACAAGCGCGACACGCAGGGCCTCGCGGGTTTTGGCCTGCCAGTCTGCGGGGTCAAGCAGCCCGTCCAGGCCAAGCCGTCCGCCGCCGCCCGCAGAGCCGCTTTCCCTGCGCCCGTTTTGTTCGACGATCACAGAGACATTGACCCGCGTCATGGGGCGAATGTCGGAAATGCGCGTGCCATCTGGGCGCAGAATCACCACTTCCTGATGTGACGCGGCCAGCGTGGCAGAGACCTGCACAACACGGGGATCGAGATCGCGGGCAAAACTGTCGATGTCGCGCAGGGTTTCAATCTTCACCGGAAAGTCGATGCCGCCAATTGGATCTGCATCGGTATAGAGGCGACGATTGGTGGGGGCAGGGGGCGCGGCCAGCGTGCCACCGCCGTCGCCAACCGCAAGGCGCGCGGTTTCTACGGCGCGTTTTATCGCCGTTTCACTGATTTCGGAAGCATGGGCGTATCCGGAGACTTCTCCGTTGACCGCACGCAGACCGAATCCTTCCGCTGCGTCATAGCTCGCTGTCTTCAAACGACCGTCATCAAACACCAAAGCTTCGGCACTTCGGCGTTCAAAAAACAACTCGCCATCGTCTGCTCCCTGCGTCGCAGTGCGCAAATGTCGCAGGGCGGTGCCCTCATCGATATTGTTTTCAAAGGGTTGGAAGCGGTTTTCCGTCATTTGCTGTCAGCCTCATAATTTGATCTAAATCAAAAAAGCGTCCGTTTGACGCAAGCTTCGATCTTTATCTGACGCAGAGAATATGGTTTTTAGGCGCGAAACAACAGCGGGATTCCGCCGTAGGGCAGATGGGATTCTGTGATTCCGACAAGAACAACCACGCAACCGAGTCAGGGTGACACATGCGAATTCTATCGACATTCCTGGGCCTTATGGCAGCCACTATCGCCGCGCCAGCCATCGCGCAGAGCGCCGAAACCATCGGCAAACCCGTTCCCAGCGGTATGGGATTTCAGCCTGCGGCCACTGAGCTGGCACGTCAGATCCATAAGCTGGACGGTCTGATCCTGGCGATCATCACTGTCATCGTAATTTTTGTGACCGCGCTGTTGGTGTACTGCATGGTGCGCTTCAACCGCCGTGCGAACCCAAACCCCTCTTCCTTCACCCACAACTCCCCGCTGGAGATCGCCTGGACCATCGGCCCGATTGTCGTGCTGGTGCTCATTGGGGCCTTCTCTCTGCCGGTGCTGTTTAATCAGCAGGAAATCCCAGAAGGTGAAGTGCACATTAAGGTGACCGGCTACCAGTGGTACTGGGGCTATGAGTATACCGACCATGAGTTTGAGTTCGAAAGCTTCCTGCTGGGCAAAGAAGCTCTGGCTGAGAATGGCTACAATGAAGATGAGTATCTGCTGGCGACCGACACCAAGGTTGTGGTGCCTGTTGGCAAAACCGTTGTGATGGATGTGACCGGTGCGGATGTGATCCACAGCTGGACGATCCCGTCCTTTGGCGTAAAGCAGGATGCTGTGCCGGGTCGTATCGCGCAGCTGTGGTTTGAAGCTGAGAAAGAAGGGATCTTCTTTGGTCAGTGTTCTGAACTTTGCGGTAAGGACCACGCCTATATGCCAATCACCGTCGAAGTTGTGTCTGAAGAGAAGTACAACGAGTGGCTGAAAGGCGCGATCGAGGAATACGCAGGCGACATGTCCACACTGCCAAGCGTGCAGGTTGCATCTGCTGATTGATCCTACCAAGGCGCGCGAGTGTTGCGCGCTTTACTATCCCTGAGGCCTCATCTGTAGGGTGTGCGCTCCGCGCGCACCTCACTCGGAGACAAGAATGAGCGACGCAAGCATCAATACGCAAGCCAAAGCCACCCATGGCGATGCAGAGTTTGGCGATTATTTCGCCCTGCTGAAACCGCGGGTCATGTCGCTTGTGGTGTTCACCGCAGCGGTGGGCCTGTTGGCGGCACCGGGATCTGTGCACCCCTTTGTGGCCTTTTGCGCCATCCTGTTTATCGCCGTGGGTGGTGGTGCCTCCGGGGCGCTGAACATGTGGTATGATGCCGACATCGACCGGGTGATGGCGCGCACCAAGAAGCGCCCGATCCCGGCTGGCACGGTCTCTGAAGGGGAGGCCTTTGCGATTGGCATTGCGCTGTCTGGCTTCTCTGTCGTGATGCTTGGCCTTGCTGCGAACTGGGTTGCGGCCGCACTATTGGCTTTCACGATCTTCTTTTACGTGGTGATTTACACCATGTGGCTGAAACGCTGGACGCCACAGAACATTGTGATTGGTGGTGCGGCGGGCGCTTTCCCTCCGATGATCGGTTGGGCGGTTGTGACCGGCGGCATTTCGATTGAAAGCGTGCTGATGTTTACACTGACCTTCATGTGGACGCCGCCACACTTCTGGGCGCTGTGTCTGTTCATGAAGTCCGATTACAAAGACGCGGGCGTGCCGATGCTGCATGTGACCCATGGGCGTCGTGTGACCCGCAACCATATTCTAGTGTACACACTGCTGCTCGCCGTTGTGGCGATTGGCATGGCTTTCACTGGTGTGGGCGGACCAATTTACCTGACCACGGCGCTGATCCTGAATGGTCTGTTTGTTGCCGGTGCCATTTCTATCTGGCGTCGGGATGAAGAGGTTTCTGAGGCTGACGGGTACAAGCGGGAGAAAGCTTTCTTTGCGTTGTCGCTGCTCTATCTGTTCCTTCACTTTGGGGCGATCCTGGCGGAAGCCACGCTTGCGCCTTACGGCTACGGAGGTTGGTGATCATGAGCTTTCGCGAAGAGCATGAACTGCACAAACGTCGCTTTGGTCGCAATCTTGGTGTTGCGCTGGTGCTGGTGAGCTTCATCGTTATCGTTTTCGGCCTCACCGTGGTGAAGGTGACCCGTGGTGATTATGAGCCTGAAAACGCGTCTATTCAGAGGGGGCAGTGAAGATGGACCCTAAGAAAAAGACGCTGTTGCAGACCGTTGGTGTGGTTGTTGTCATGGGCGCTCTGGCCTGGGCGTCGGTGCCATTTTATGACTGGTTCTGTCGCGTGACAGGGTTTGGTGGCATCACCAACACGGCTGAAGTGGGCAGTGACGTCATTCTGGATCGCACGATCAAAGTGCGGTTCGACGCCTCTATTGAGCGTGGAATGCCGTGGGATTTCAAGCCGGTGCAGCGTGAAATGGAAGTGCGCATCGGGGAGACTGGACTGGCCTTCTATGAGGCTTACAACCCCACGGATCGCCCCATCGCAGGCACTGCAAGCTACAATGTGGCACCCTATGACGCCGGTGGGTTTTTCACAAAAATCGACTGCTTCTGCTTTGAGCAACAGGTGCTTCAGCCCGGTGAGCGGGTGATGATGCCCGTCAGCTTTTATGTGGATCCGGAAATCGTCGAAGACCGCGACGCGAAATACATCAAGGTGATCACTTTGGGATACACCTTCTACGAAACAGACTTGCCCGAAGAACTGGCGTCCTTGACGACAGAGGGCGAGAGCAAGCAAAACTAAGGCATGCCTTCCAACGAGGGAACTGAAAATATGGCGCACGCTAAGAATCACGACTATCACATTTTGGCCCCCTCCTGGTGGCCGTTCCTTGCCTCCGTTGGCGGGTTTATCATGCTGTTTGGCTCTGTGTTGTGGATGCACGACAAAGGCCCTTGGGCGTTTCTGATCGGCCTGGCAATGGTGCTTTATGTCATGTTCGGCTGGTGGGCTGACGTGATTGCAGAAAGCAAAGTGGGTGATCACACCCCTGTTGTTCAGATTGGCCTGCGTTATGGCTTCATTCTGTTCATCATTTCCGAAGTGATGTTCTTTGCCGCTTGGTTCTGGACCTTCTTCAAACACGCGATGTACCCGATGGGCCCACAAAGCCCCGCGGTGGATGGTGTATGGCCACCCGCAGGGATTGAGACTTTTGATCCATGGCACCTGCCGCTGATCAACACGCTGATCCTGCTGTGCTCTGGCTGTGCGGCCACTTGGGCACACCACGCTCTGGCACATGAAGACAACCGCGAAGACATGAAGTGGGGCCTGATCATTTCCGTGGCTCTGGGCGTGATCTTCACCTTCTTCCAGGCCTATGAATACAGCCACGCGGCCTTTGGTTTTGCTGGCAACATCTACGGCGCGTCCTTCTTCATGGCGACCGGCTTCCACGGCTTCCACGTTGTTGTGGGCACAATCTTCCTGCTGGTCTGCCTGCTGCGTTTGCAAGCTGGCCATTTCACAAAGGAAAAGCACGTCGGTTTTGAGGCGGCGGCCTGGTACTGGCACTTTGTGGATGTGGTCTGGCTGTTCCTCTTTGCAGCGATCTACGTCTGGGGCCAGTAAGGCCAACAGCAAAAGGTTGATCCTTTTGCGAGGATAGGATTAAAGCAATGCGCGGTGGGCCATTCCCACCGCGCATTTTTTCGTGAAAGGACCCCCACGTGCGCCGACTGATCCTGCCGCTTTTCTTTGGCATTCTGGGCACAGTCGTTCTGGTGTCGCTGGGCACCTGGCAGGTGCAGCGGCTGACATGGAAACAGGGGGTGATTGCCGATATCGAAGCGCGGATTTCCGGTGTGCCTGTGGCCGTCCCTGCGGAACCGGACCCAGAGCAAGATCGCTATCGGCCCGTCTTTGCGACTGGCACCATCCTTGATGAGGAATTGCATTTTCTGGCCAGCACAAAAGAGGCCGGAGCGGTGTATCGCATTGTGGCGGCCTTTGAGACAGAGACCGGACGGCGCATCATGGTCGATCGGGGCTGGATTAAGACCGCCGACAAAGCGGCGGGTGGGCGCGCGCCAGTGGCCACAACGATCACAGGCAATCTGCATTGGCCGGATGAACGTGACAGCTTTACGCCGCCCAATGACGCCGCTGGCAATATCTGGTTTGCGCGCGATGTTGCGGAAATGGCGGCAGCGCTTCAGACCGAACCAGTGCTTGTGATTGTCCGCGAAACCACCGAAGCGCCGAGGTTGGTGACGCCTTTGCCGCTGGACCAAGCCGCCATTCCCAACAACCACCTTGAATATGTCATCACCTGGTATGGGCTGGCGATTGTCTGGGTGGCGATGACCCTGTATTACCTGCGCCGGATGCGCAAAACCAAGAAGGCCTGAGAGACGTGAAATACATTTCGACCCGTGGAAATGCCCCGGAGCTGAGCTTTGAAGAGGCCATGTTGACCGGCCTTGCACGTGATGGCGGCCTCTATGTGCCTGAGACCATTCCGACGCTGAGCCGCGAAGAGATAGCCGCACTGGCTGGTAAATCCTATGAAGAGGCGGCTTTTACGGTGATGCGGCCCTTTGTGGGGGATGCTTTCAGCGATGAGGAATTCAAGGGCATCATCGCGCGGGCCTATGCCAATTTCCGCCATGAGGCGCGCGCCCCATTGGTGCAGCTCGCGCCAAACCATTTCCTGCTGGAACTGTTCCATGGTCCGACGCTGGCGTTCAAAGATTTTGCGATGCAGCTGATTGGTCAGCTGTTCCAGTTTTCACTGGCGCGGCGCAATGAGCGTGTGACCATCGTTGGCGCAACCTCTGGCGATACGGGATCTGCGGCGATTGAAGCCTTCCGCGGCTTGGACAATGTGGATGTGTTTATCCTGTTCCCGCATGGGCGCGTGTCGCCCATTCAGCGCAAGCAGATGACCACGCCGGATGACAGCAATGTGCATGCGCTGGCGCTGGATGGCGATTTTGACGACTGTCAGGCACGCCTGAAGGACATGTTCAACGATTTTGAGTTCCGCGACGGCGTGAAGCTGGCCGGGGTGAACTCGATCAACTGGGCACGCGTGCTGGCACAGGTGGTATACTACTTCACCTCCGCTGTGAGCCTTGGCGCGCCAGATCGTAAGGTGAGCTTCACCGTACCAACCGGCAATTTTGGCGACATCTTTGCTGGCTATATCGCTAAGAAGATGGGCCTACCGATTGAACAGCTGGTGATTGCCACCAATCAGAATGACATTCTGCACCGTACCATGGAGAGCGGCGCCTACACCAAAGAGGGTGTGACCCCCTCGATCAGCCCGTCGATGGATATTCAGGTGAGCTCCAACTTTGAGCGGGCGCTGTTTGATGCCTATGGCCGCGATGGCGGGGCGGTGGCGCAGCTGATGGAAGAGCTGAAGGACGGGGCCTTTGCGATCAGTCAGGGCGCGATGGAGACGCTGCGTGATCATTTTGCAAGCGGCCGTGCCTCTGAGGAAGAAACCACGGCGACAATTGCCGGTGCGTTTACCTCTTGCGGAGAAGTGCTTTGCCCACACTCTGCGGTTGGCGTAAAGGTCGCAAATGCCTATCTGGGCGATGTGCCAATGGTGACACTGGCCACCGCGCATCCGGCGAAGTTCCCGGACGCTGTGGAAACCGCCATGGGCGCACGCCCGGCACTGCCGCCACATATGGCGGATATGATGGACAAAGATGAACGCGTCACCCGTGTGCCCAATGATCTTGGGGCGCTGGAAACGCTGATCAAGGAACGGATTGCACAACGTTGACAGTTCAACTTCACACCCTCTCTAATGGGTTTCGCATCGCAACAGAACATATGCCCGGGCTGGAAAGCGCCTCAATTGGCATCTGGGTGAGCGCGGGCGGGCGTCATGAACGCGCCCCGCAAAACGGCATTGCCCATTTTCTGGAGCATATGGCCTTCAAAGGCACCAAACGGCGCAACGCGCTTGAGATTGCGGAAGCGATTGAGGATGTCGGGGGCTATATCAACGCTTATACCAGCCGTGAGGTGACTGCCTATTACGCGCGCGTGCTCAAAGATGATGTTGCCTTGGCAATGGATGTTGTGGGCGATATTGTGCTGAACCCGATCTTTGATCCCAATGAGATCGAAGTGGAGCGGGGCGTGATCCTTCAGGAGATTGGTCAGGCGCTCGACACACCGGATGACGTGGTGTTTGACTGGCTTCAGGAGCGTGCCTACCCGGATCAGCCGATGGGCCGCACGATTCTTGGTGAGGGCGATCACGTACGCAGCTTCGGGCGTGAGGATCTTGCAGGCTTTGTGACGGAGCACTATCGCCCGGAACGGATGATCCTTGCTGCGGCAGGGGGCGTGGACCACGAGGAAATCGTGCGTCTGGCCGAAGAGATGTTTGGCCATCTGGAACGTGGCCCGTCTATCACTCTGGTGCCAGCACAGTTTTCCGGGGGCGAATACCGCACCGAAAAAGCGCTGGAGCAGGCGCATTTTGCAATTGGGTTTGAAAGCCCGGATTATTGCAGCCCCGATATCTACACGGCACAGATTTATTCCACCGCTCTGGGCGGTGGCATGTCGAGTCGCCTGTTTCAGGAAGTGCGCGAAAAGCGCGGGCTGTGCTATTCGATCTTTGCACAGACAGGTGCCTATGCGGATACGGGCATGACCACGATCTATGCGGGCACCTCTGGGGCGCAGATCGCGGAGCTGGCGGAGATCACCATTGATGAGCTCAAACGCGCGGCGGAAGAAATGAACGCAATTGAGATCGCGCGGGCGCGCACGCAGATGAAGGCGGGGCTGCTCATGGGGCTGGAAAGCCCGTCAAGCCGGGCGGAACGGCTGGCGCGGATGCTGGCGATCTGGGGACATATCCCCAGCCTGCCAGAAACCGTCACGCGAATTGATGCGGTGTCAGATGAAGATGTGCGCCGCTTTGCCGAGCAGATGGCCAGCAAGGCCCGCAGCGCCATGGCGCTTTATGGGCCTGTGTCCGGCGCGCCTGCTCTTGAGGCGCTGGAAGAGAGGCGCGCGGCCTGATGCTTCTGACGCGCCGCAAGGTACGGATTGAAACCGACCGGCTGACGCTGCGGCCGCCCATTCACGCGGATTTTCGCGCCTGGGCGGAACTGCGCAGTGCCAGTGCAGGGTTTCTGGTACCTTGGGAGCCCATTTGGGCGGCCACACATCTGAGCCGCAAGAGCTTCACCAACCGTGTCTACTGGGCGCAGAGGTCCATCGCCAATGACAGCGCGGTGCCGCTGTTCATGGTGCGGCGTGAGGATGAGGCCTTGGTTGGTGCCATCACGCTGGACAACATCCGCCGTGGGCCTGCACAGGCCGGGACGCTGGGCTATTGGGTTGGGCAGAAATTTGCGCGCAAAGGCTATATGAGTGAAGCCATTGAGGCGGTGGTGCATCATGCCTTCACGCGGCTGGATCTGAGCCGGATTGAGGCGGCCTGCCTGCCGGAAAACACCCCCAGCCGGGGTGTTTTGGAAAAGTCCGGCTTCAAATACGAAGGCGTGGCGCAGAGCTATTTGCAGATCAATGGCCGCTGGCGCACCCATGTGCTTTACGCGGCTTTGCGCCATGACCGGCGCGGGCGCACTCTGGCCGGGCAGGTCTGACCCCTAGACGTAGCTTTGCATGCGGTCTAATCCTGCGGGTATGACTTTGACTGATGCCACTCCCGCCTTTGTTGATGCGCTTGCTGCACAATTGCCCGACGACACGCTGCGCGCGCCAGAAGCCCGCTATCTGGAAGAGCCGCGCGGGCGCTACTTTGGGCATGCGGGTGTTGTGGCCCTGCCGCGGAATGTGGAAGAGGTCTCCACAATCGTGGCGGCGTGCCATGCAGCACATGTGCCCGTCGTGCCCTATGGCGGCGGCACAGGGCTTGTGGGCGGTCAGGTGAAGACCGAGGGGGCCGCACCGGTCCTGCTGTCGTTGGAACGGATGAATGCGATCCGTGGGGTGTATCCTCTGGAAAATGTGCTGGTGGCGGAAGCCGGTGCCATTCTGGCGCAGGTGCAGGAGGCCGCAGAAGCGGCGGATCGGCTGTTCCCCTTGTCATTGGGTTCTGAAGGCTCCGCACGGATTGGGGGTAATCTGGCGACCAATGCGGGCGGTGTGAATGTGCTGCGCTATGGCAATGCGCGGGACCTCTGCCTAGGGCTTGAGGCGGTGTTGCCTACTGGGGAAATTTGGCACGGTCTGACGCGGCTGCGCAAAGACAACACAGGCTATGATCTGCGCAATCTGCTTGTGGGGGCGGAGGGCACGCTTGGGGTGATCACCGCAGCGGCGCTTAAGCTCTATGCCCGCCCACGTGCACAGGGCACAGCGATCATGGCGGTGCGAGATGTGGAGGCGGCTTTGTCGCTGCTGGCGCTAGCCCGAGATTTGATTGGCGAAACGGTGAGTGCTTTTGAACTCCTGAGCCAACAGGGGCTTGGGTTTCTTCGGGAAACCCTACCGCAGGTGCGCCTGCCTTTTGAAGAGGATCCGGAGTGGTCCGTGCTGGTGGATGTGGGCCTGCAAAGCGGTGCGGAGGCCGCGCTTGAAGGGCTGTTTGAAGCCGCGCTGGAGGCCGGTCTGGTCACGGATGGGGTGATTGCGCAGAGTGCGGCGCAGCGCGCGGATTTCTGGACCCTGCGGGAGAGCATCCCCATCGCCAACAAACATATCGGGTCCGTGGCCAGCCACGACATTTCGCTGCCGCTGGGAGCTTTGCCGACTTTTATCGCCGAAGCTGGTGAAAAAATCCGGGCACAGGGGCCGTTTCGCATCAATTGCTTTGGGCATGTGGGCGATGGCAATCTGCACTTCAATGTTTTTCCGCCGCAGGGCGGGAACCGGCATGACTATGACGACATCCGCGCAGAGGTGAGCCGCAGCGTGCATGATCTGGTGAAAGCCTATGGCGGATCGTTCAGCGCAGAGCATGGGGTGGGGCGGCTTAAGGTGGCAGACTTGCAGACCTATGGCGACCCAAGCCGCCTTGCGGCGATGCGCGCAATCAAGGCTGCGCTGGATCCACATGGGATCATGAATCCGGGTGCGGTGCTTTGATGACCGCACGCCGGTTTTTTGCGCATTTGGGCTAGGGGTCGACCTTTGAGGCTGCCCGGAGGGGCACCTTGTGCTCAGAGACCGTCGAATTCACAGAGCACGGAGACATCCATGCCCATGTCTTCGAGTTTCTTGCGACCGCCCAGTTCAGGCAGGTCGATGATGAAGGCGCAGCTGATGATTTCGCCGCCCATACGCTCAATCAGCTTGATGCCTGCTTCTGCGGTGCCACCGGTGGCCAAGAGGTCATCTACCACCAACACCTGTTCACCGGGCTGAATGGCATCATCGTGGATTTCCACAATCGCTTCGCCATATTCCAGTTTGTAGTCCTGAGAAATGGTGGTGCCGGGCAGTTTGCCCTTTTTGCGGATCGGCACAAAGCCGACGCTGAGCTGGTGGGCAATGGCACCGCCAAGGATGAACCCGCGCGCTTCCAGCCCGACAACCTTGTCGATGCGAATGCCTGCATAAGGGTGCAGCATCTGGTCAATGGCCATGCGGAAGCCACGTGGGTCTGCAAACAGCGTGGTGACATCGCGGAACATGATCCCTTCATGTGGGAAGTCCACAATAGTGCGGATGTAGTCTTTGACATTGGCGCTTTTGCGCTGTGTGCTTTTCAGCATCAGAAGTCCCCATGAAGCTGTGAATACCGTCATGGGTTTTGACCGATGCGCCCCCTCAGTGCAAGGCGCGAGTTGCTTAACGGCTCAGGCTGGCACGATAGCGTTTGAGCCGATACATGGTGTTGCTCAACCAGCGGGCATGGGGCTTATGCCAATCAAGGCGGTCGTTGACGAGAATGGTCTTGGCGGTGTGAATGTTCATTTTTATTTCCTTTCTGCAAATGCCTCTGATATTTTTGCCTAGACTGTGTATATAAAGTGTATATACGAGCGAAAAAATCAAGACCTGATGTGCAGTGGGGATTTGCATGGGACAGTTGGATCGCGCCGAAGACGCCAAGAAAGCCGCTGCAAAGGCGGAGGAGAAGTCCAGGAAGAAAGCGAAAAAGGACAGTCAACTGGTGCTGCGTCTGGACAAGGACGAGCGGGATGCTTTTGTTGATCTGTGCAAGGAGCTTGATACCAGCGCTGCACGTGAAATTCGCGGATTTATCCGTAAGTTCATGAAAAAAAACGGTTCCTGACAAGCCTCAGAACCTGACAGAGTGCTGTGATTGGGGCCGCGCCGCCGGTTAGGCAGCGCGTTTGAGGGTCGCCGTCAATACGCCCATACCCATAAGAGTAACGCCGCCGCCCCGTGTGAGCCCACGCATCACTTTTGGGCTTGAGATGCGGCTGCGCATTTTGTCCGCCAAAAGCGCATAGGCCAGCGCATTCAAGGCGGCCAAAGTGACAAAGGTGCTGATCAAAATGGCAAATTGCGGTAGCATTGCTGCCTGCGGTGACAGAAACTGCGGTACGAAGGCGATGAAAAATCCGATGCTTTTCGGATTGAGCGCGGTGACAGCCGCCGCATGTCCAAAGACGCCCCGGCCCGGCAGGTCTGACGTGCGGCTGATATCGGCGAGGCTGGCGTTGCCCGCGCTGCGCAGCATTTTATAGCCCAGCCACATCAGATAGGCGGCCCCAAGCCATTTGAGCACCATAAATGCCGTGGCCGATGCCAGCACAATTGCGCCCAGCCCCATCAAGGACGCGCTCATTGAGATGAGGTCTCCAAATGCCACGCCTGCTGCGGTGGCCACGGCCACTTTACGCCCCTGCGTGAGCGCATAACTTAGCACCAAAAGGATGGTGGGGCCGGGGATCAGCAGCAGGGCTGTGGAGGCGGCAACAAAGGTCAGCCAGAGATCAAAGGACATAGAAGGGCCTGTACAAAGTGAACAGCCCCATCAATCGCTCTATCGCGTTCAAGGTCAATAGGGTTGCGTCTATGCGTTTCGCGTCATGGCCGTGCCAGCCACTTTGGGGTCAGGTTCCCCAGAGGCGACAAAATACGACGGCTATATTACGATGGTCCTTATTTTGTTGATTTTTGGAGATGAGTGATGAGGGTTGTTATTCTCGTGTTAGGCATTTCGCTGGCCGTCGCGGCGAGCTCGGTTTGGGCTCAAAGCTGCCCGGCTGGCATGTACAAATGCGGCGGCACGCTGTGCTGTCCGAAGTGAGGGCAGCATGCGTAAAATTTATCTTTGGTGCGGCGTGGGGGCGATTGGCGCTTATGCGATTGCTAGCCACTTATTCTTTGATGCAGATGAGCATGATCTGTTGCAGATCAAGCAGATGAATGCGGCGAGCGCGTTTCATCAACCTGATCCAGGGGATGTCTATGCCTTTCACAATGAGCATAGATCCTGGAGCGCGACCCCAGTGTGCGCTTTGCACGAGGCGCAGGCGGAAACTTCCTCTGATTTGGACACGCTCAAGGGGTTGAACCATTGGGGGGCCGCGATCAATGCCGCTTTGGGTTCAATGAACAGCGCCACCAATGCATCGCTGTTTTCTGTTTTTCAGGTGCGCAATGCCGAGCGGAAGTGGACGTTTGAAAAATTTTTCCGGTCGAGTGATTTGGAGACGCCAATTGACTTTAAATGTCTGGCGGACGCGAACCAGAAATCGACTGATCCCACATGGACGGTCTTTGTGGTCGATAGTGTTTATGAACCAACAGACCAAAATATGCAGCCCTTGGTGATGTTTAAGAAAGTTCCGGTCCAACCGATCGATTGCGCGCCAAACTGTCCTGGCAATATGAGCCTTGCGGAAATCGTGCGCTCAAGCCGTGTGGCCAAAATCAAACACGAGTGGGAAATGGTTATGATCCATTAAAGCGCTCCGCCTCTTTGGTGGAGTGACGGCGCGCTGTTTATTGTGTTGACAGGCTTACAGCACACGTCCGGCCACGGCGTCCAGCTTGGCGACCATGGCCGGATCGCGTTTGTCCGGGGCGGTGAGAATGGCAAACTCAAGGGCTTTGTCACAGCCATGCGCGCACTCTGCGCGCGTGGCGCCCAAAAGGGCGGGCAGGCGGCCTACGAGATCGCGGGCTTTGCTGGCGTTGCCTGTGAGGGTGGCGATGATTTCGGTCACATCCACTTCGCCATGTTCGGGGTGCCAGCTGTCATAATCAGTGACCATGGCCACGGAGGCATAGCAGAGCTCGGCTTCGCGGGCCAATTTGGCCTCGGGCATATTGGTCATGCCGATCACATCTGCGCCCCAGCTTTCGCGGTACATTTTGCTTTCGGCCAAGGTGGAGAACTGCGGGCCCTCCATGGCCAGATAGGTGCCGCCTTTGTGCACCTTGATGCCAGCTTCTGTGGCGGCGGTGAAACAGGCGTCTGACAGGCGCGGACAGGTGGGGTGTGCCACGCTGACATGGGCCACGAGGCCGGGCCCAAAGAAAGATTTTTCACGGGCAAACGTGCGATCAATAAACTGATCTACAATGACAAAATCGCCCGGCGCCATTTCCTCGCGAAAGCTGCCCGTGGCGGAGACAGAGATCACATCGGTCACGCCAAGGCGTTTGAGGGCGTCGATGTTGGCCCGGTAGGGCACGGAGCTTGGCGTATGCACATGGCCACGCCCATGGCGCGGCAGAAAGGCCATTTTTACACCGTTGAGCGTGCCTGTGAGGATTTGGTCGGAGGGTGTTCCAAAGGGGCTTTCCACGCTCTGCCAGCGGGCGTCTTCAAGGCCGTCGATATCATAGATGCCGGAGCCGCCGATCACAGCAATCATCGTTTCTTTCAAGGCCTCAGTCATGGTTGTCTCCCAGTCGCATATGTTGGGTGAAGTCTTGGGGGGCTGCGTATGGAAATGCAAGGGAAAGGCGTGATGCGCAGAAGAGCGGAAGGCATATCGGGTGCGATCTGTCGCGAATTGTGCAGCGCTGCCTGTTACGGTTGGCCCAGACCACGTTGCGCAAGCTGTGTGCTGTAGTCGGCATAGGCCTCTTCAAACCCGTTGAGGGACCAACTGAGGTCTTGCGAGGTGCCGTGGCTGTCACGGAAAGTGAAGCGAAAGGTGCCCCCGGCCAGCATTTGCGCCAAAAGCCCCTCTGCGGCGGCATCTTCAAAGGTGCAGGAGGCCCCGGTGAGGCAGCCGAGCCGATTTGTGCGCCAGACAGAGACGCCGTCTCGCTCAATGCGGAAATTACCAGGAGCTGTGAACGTACCAAACTCCATGCCAAATTGCATGTCTGTGCCACCGTCTGCGCCGGGTGTCAGGAAGAAGAACTGCGCTGCAAAATTGGGTTGTGGTGAAAAGACATCCACGCGCCGGATGTAGCAGCGTTGTGCCAGCTCCGCACCTTCCTCTCGCTCATCGCAGATGGTGTTCCAGATGTCGTGGATTTCGTGATGTGTCACGCGCCAGTTGGAGGGGCGATCATTGCCCTCCTGATCCTGAGCGGCAAGGGGGGTGGCAAGCACCATCAGTGCGATCAGCCAGCGCATGGGCTTTGTCCTTTGATGTGAGCAACTTTGGGTATGTGGCAACCTGAGCGGGTGGTTGTCCATTCACGTTCACGCAGCTTTTCGTGAAGGCGCGCCCGAGCTGCGGGGATTTGCCAAGCGCCTCTTGGACGCGCAGAGCGGCCGCGGTTGCTCGGTGATCCGGCGGTTGCGGGTGTGTCTGGCGGGCCGGCCGGTGGGCACAAACGACAGAACCCTTGTGTGAAAGGGCGGTTGCGGGTAGGGACCAAGCAAAGCGAACTCATCCCCAAGACACGAAGGTAGCCCCAATGCGACGCGCGGCGCTGGCCATGCTGGCCAAGAATATTTCTCCCCCGAACCTGTCCATCATGCAGGACGAGGGGTTCACCCCTAGCCGGATCAAGACCGAGGTGCTTTCGGGCCTGACCGTGGCTCTGGCCCTGGTGCCGGAGGCTGTGGCCTTTGCCTTTGTCGCGGGGGTTCACCCGCTGGTGGGGCTTTATGCGGCCTTTCTGGTGGGGTTGATCACGGCGCTGATTGGCGGTCGCCCGGGGATGATTTCCGGCGCCACCGGGGCTTTGGCCGTGGTGATGGTGGCCTTGGTGGCGGAACATGGCGTGGAGTATCTCTTCGCCACGGTGATTTTGATGGGCATCCTGCAGATCATTGCCGGGGCGCTGCATTGGGGGAAATTCATTCGCCTTGTGCCACATCCTGTGATGCTGGGCTTTGTGAATGGTCTGGCAATTGTGATTTTCCTTGCGCAGCTGACGCAGTTCAAAGATCCAGCCAATCCTGACGCATGGCTTGCCGGTCCGCAGCTCATCATGATGCTGGGCCTTGTGGCGCTGACCATGGGGATCATCTGGGGGCTGCCGAAACTGACCAAAGCCATTCCTGCGCCTTTGGCCGGAATTGGGATCACCGCGATCATTGTGATCGCGCTGGGCATCAATGTGCCGACTGTTGGTGATATGGCCTCAATCAAGGGGGGGCTGCCAAGCTTCCACATGCCGTTTGGCGAGGGTGAGGGGCTGTATCCGCCTGCGTTGCTTGCACCGTTCAACCTTGAGACGCTTTACATTATCCTGCCTTACGCGGTGATTTTGGCAGCGATTGGTCTGATCGAAAGCCTGCTGACCCTGAACCTTGTGGGCGAGATGACCGGCAAGCGCGGTGGCGCAAGTCAGGAATGTATCGCACAGGGGACAGCCAATGTTGTCACCGGCTTCTTTGGCGGTATGGGCGGCTGTGCGATGATTGGTCAGTCGATGATCAACGTGAAATCCGGTGGCCGCACACGGATCGCCGGTATTGCGGCGGCGCTGTTCTTGCTGGCCTTCATTGTGGTGGCAAGCCCGCTGATCGAACGCATTCCGCTGGCGGCGTTGGTGGGCGTGATGTTCATGGTGGTGATTGGCACCTTCGCCTGGAACAGCTTTCAGATCATGCGCAAGGTGCCCCGTATGGATGCCTTTGTGATCGTGCTGGTGACGGTTGTGACCGTGCTGGAAGATCTCGCCGTGGCCGTTGTTGTGGGGGTCATTGTTTCTGCGCTGGCCTACAGCTGGCAGAACGCGCGCCGCATTCACGCCAACACCCGTGAAAGCGCGTCTGATCCGGGCGCGAAGGTGTATGAAATCGAAGGGCCGCTGTTCTTTGGTTCTGCGGAAGGCTTCAGCGAGCTGTTTGAAGTGGACAGCGATCCTGATCATGTGATCGTGGATTTTGCCCGCTCCCGTGTGGTGGATCAATCTGCACTGCAGGCGATTGAAGCTGTGGCTGGCAAATACGAAGCGGCTGGTAAGCAGGTTGTGCTGCGCCACCTGAGCCGGGATTGTCATGAATTGCTGAGCAAAGCGGGCCACCTGATGGTGGATAGCGATGACGACCCTGAATATGAAATCGCCGTGGATTATTCGGTGCGCACGGGCGTGCTGAGTGGCGGTCACTGAGACGGCTTAAAAGATGCAAGCGGGGCTGGCCTAAGGGCCAGCCCTTTTTTGTTATGCAGCTTGAGGCGTGTTGCCTGCTGCATTGCTCAGCGGATCGGGGCCATAGCGATTGTCACCCTGCGTGCCCGGCACAAACAGAATGGCAATGGCAAACAGAAGGCCGATGCCCGGAATGATGGTGATAAGGATCGCCCATCCGGTCCAGCCAAAATCGCGACAACGCTGGCTGCCTACAGCCCATGTGGCCACGACCAATGGCACGAACAGAAGCAGCAAAATGAGGCCCAGACCAGCGGTAGCAGTGGCGACACCGGCGGTGATACCGCTCAAAACGATGGTCACAACCACCATAAGCAATGAAAAAAGAATGTAGCTTTTACGGTTGCGACGACCGGAAAAGGAAAAGATATCTTGAAGGACAGGTTTGGACATATTTGCTCCTGATAGTTGAGTGCGGCGCGCATTAATGTCTTTCTTGTCGAAGTGCCAGCCCCAAAGTGGAGGGGAAGCATAAGAGGCTTTCAGGCTGCGGCCTGAAAAAGGGGGAGCCGTCATGACTTTTATTGCTATTTTGATTGGGCTTTTGCCCTCATTTTTGCTGGTGGGTCTCGGGGCAGTTTTGCGCCCAAGGCTGTCGCTGAATGCCTGGCAGGGATTGGATAAGCTCAACTTTGAGATTCTTTTTCCGGCACTTTTGTTTGTGGCGGCAAGCCAAATGCCTCTTGAGCTGAACAAAGTTGTGGCGATTGCACCGATTGTGTGGCTGCTGTTGGGTGTCGGGCTTTGCATTGGCTATCTGGCGAGGCCATTTGGGCCAGAAGCGTTCAAAGATTTTGCAGCCGGCTGGCAGACTTCGTGGCGTTTCAATACGGCGCTGGCATTTATTGCCGTTGCCACAACGGCAAAGACAGGGGCGGGTGAGATGGCGGTGGTTGTGGGCATGGGCGTGCCGATGGCCAACGCGTTTGCCGTGATCGTTTTGAGCCGTGGTGAGCGCCTTGGCCTCTTTGGGACGTTGCGCAAAGTGGCTCTGAATCCTTTCTTGCTGGCATCGTTGAGCGGCGTGGCCGTCGGTTTGTCTGGTCTGCGCATTCCGGCCCCGGTTCTGGCGCCGCTGGAGATGCTGTCGGCGGCGGCCATACCAATCGCCCTGATTTCGGTGGGCGCGACGATGAACTGGGGGGCTTTGGCGCGGCTTGATTGGTTCAGCGGGCTTATTTGTGTCACCAAGCTTGTGGTGATGCCGGCAAGTGCGGTGGCGGTGGCCCTGCTCTTGGGGCTGGAAGGCGGGATTGCGGCGGCTCTGGTGATCTGGGCCGCTTTGCCAACAGCCAGCGCAGCGCATGTTCTCGCTGCCGGATTTGGGGCAGACCGCGAACTGGCGGCGACGCTTGTGGCACAGACCACCTTGCTGGGGGCGGTGAGCCTGACCCTGTGGATAACTCTAGCTGAGGTTCTGTTTTAGGCGGGGCGCAGGGCTTGGAGCCCGTCGAGGTCGCCGGCCATGATGGCCGGAATGGCACGCTCGATGCGGTCCTGAGGCCAGTCCCACCACGCCAGCGAAAGCAACCGGGCGATGGTGGCCTCGTCAAACCGTTTGCGTGTCAGGGTGCCAGGGTTGCCTGTGACGATGCCGTAAGGGGGCACCGTTCCGCGCACGACAGCCCCTGCGCCAATGATCGCGCCATGCCCGATCTGCGCGCCCGGCAACACCATGGCACCGTATCCAAGCCAGACATCATGACCAATCACCGTGTCCCTTTTATCTGGCTGGTAGCCTTCTGGGACGGTTTCGCCAAAGACTGGAAAGGGGTAGCAGCTGAGTCCGTCCTGAGCGTGGTTGGCCGAGGCGGTGATAAACCGCACCCCATGCGCGATTTGGCAGAACTTGCCGATCTTCAGGGTCTCTTGGCTGAAAGGAAAGAGATAGGGGGCAAGATGCTGCGCCCAGTCCTGGGGCGGGGCAAAGTCGGACGCATAGGTGTGATCGCCCACCACAAACCGCGGATGCGTCACCACTGCAGAGAGCAGCACTGTGCCATCATGGGCAGAGCCGTCTGGCAAAGTGATGGGGTGCGCGGTTTGAGGGGGCGGTAGGGGCATGATGAGGGCTCTGTGTCAATCGCCCGGGCGGGCGAGTGTGAAAGTGTTGTCCACCACGGCATAGTCTTTGTAGCCAAGGCGGCTCAGAGGGCGGAAGGTGGTGACGTCAAAAATGCCATCGACCAGACAGCTGTCGCGCATGTGGATACCGGTGACTTCGCCAATGGCCATGAAGTTGTTTTCACCCAACAGTGGCACAATCTGTGTCAGGCGGCATTCCAGAGAGGCTGGGGCAGCCACAAGGCGGGGGCAGTCGATGGTTTCACATTCTGCTGCTTCAAGGCCCGCTGCCGTGAACTCATCTTCGTCTTTACCCAACGCGCCGGAAGATACATTCATGGCGTCCCGCAGGGCTTCTTCAACGATATTGATACAGAACACGCCGGTGGCCCGGATGTTGGCGAGGCTGTCTTTGCCTTCCGCCTGATCAGGTTTTGCGCCTGTGGAGGCAAACATGACCTGCGGCGGGTTGTCCGCCAGTGCGTTGAAGAAAGAATATGGCGCCAGATTACGTTGACCTTCTGCGTCCCGTGTCGAGACCCAGGCAATCGGGCGGGGGCTTACGATGGCTTTGAAAGGGTTGTGCGGCAGGCCGTGGCCATCTTTGGGCTGATAGAACATCGATCGGACTCCATATTGGTTTGCAGGGAGTCGTAGCGCCATGTTAGGGGCGAGGGAACCGCAAAAGGCACAATGGAAATATCGGGGGCGCGCAGGTGTTTACGCTTGCTGTGGAAACAGGCGAAGACTGGTGGGAAGTTGAGGCGCTTTATGACCTGTGTTTTGCACCGGGGCGGGAAGCGCTAAGCTCCTACCGTCTGCGCGATGGGGTAGACCCCGTTGCAGAGCTCTCTCTGGTGGCGCGGGATGATGATGGCATTTTGGCGGGCGCCATTCGGTATTGGCCGGTTTTGATTGGGCCACATACCGCCTTGTTGTTGGGGCCGGTGGCGGTACACCCGACGCATCAGGGCGAAGGCCTTGGCGGGTTCTTGATTGAGGGCAGTCTGGAACGCGCGGCCCCGTTGGGATGGGCGCGTGTGATGCTTGTCGGCGATGCCCCCTATTATCAACGTTTCGGTTTTGAGAAATTAGACGGCGTGATCATGCCGCCGCCTACCAATCCGGAGCGTGTGTTGGGGCGGGCCTTGATTGAGGAGGCTTGGGCTGGGGTCTCAGGAGAGGTGGTTTCTGCGCGCAAGAGTTGAACGTTGCAGCTGAGACCCTACCTCTTACCCATGAAACCCATCGAGATTTTACCGGAACACCCGGCGCGCGATATTGATCTGAACACGGAACTTGATGCTCTGGCGCTGCGGTATCGCAACGCAAGCGGATTGGGCATGAAGGTGCTTGGCATTTTGGGCATGCCTGTCGGCGGCTTGTTGAAAACCCTGCCAGACGATGTGCAGAACGGTTTGGGCAGTGCCACGGAACTGGCGCTGACGCAGGCGGTGAAATGGGCCGATGGCAGCCGCGCTGTTGTGAAAGACCAGCCAGATTGGATCAATGCCTCCATCACCGCAGCGCTGGGCGCAGCAGGCGGGGCTGGCGGCGTGACCTCATCCCTCGCGGAACTGCCGATCACCGTCACAGTGCTCTTGCGTGCTATTCAAGGTGTGGCTGTGCAATATGGATTTGATCCAAGCCATGACAGCGTGCGCTTTGACTGCGTTCAGGTACTGGCGGCCAATGGGCCTTTTGAAGAGGATCGCGGTGCGGATTTGGCCATGTTGGAGCAGCGGGCCGGGCTGGCGGTGGGCGGTGCCAAGTGGATTTCGGCAGTGATTGTGCCGCGTTTGGCCCCGGTTCTGGGGCAAAAACTGGCCGCGCAAATGGTTCCCGTGATCGGCGCCGCAGCAGGAGCGGCCACCAATTTTGCCTATACGAGCTATTATCAAGACATCGCCCATGTCCATTTTGGATTGCGCAAACTGGCGGTGGAGGCGGATGTGGATCATGCCACGCTTGCCGCCGATTTGGTGGCGCGCTTGGGCAAGAAGTCTTAAAAACTCCTAAAATTTGAATTGCATTTATGCAAACCCGTCTTTGCGTCACTGCTGCTCTGCAGCCCGCAAAAGTAGAGGTTGCCTCACTTAAGCGGAGAAAGCTGCGGATGATATTCTGCTGAAGTAAGGTTAATCGGTTCCGCAGTTTCCGCCATCGCAAGTGCCCGCTTTGGTTGCGGGTGTCCTATTGCCTTGTTCAATCAGGGAGCTGCGCGATGGGACTTGGGTTGATGCTATTTCTGCCAATGGTCGTGCTCATGGGCATCAGCATCGCACAGGAGGACGACGAGGAGGACACGCCCGCAGAAAACCCGGATGTTCGGGATGATCCCCCCGAAGAAGAGGAGGTCGGGCGCACAGGGCTCTTTGTGTCCGAAGACATGTTTGGCACCAATGCGCCCTATACGGTGGCCACGGACCATGGCGCGCCTACGCCAACATTTGAGAGCGCTGTCGACGCGTTTGGGCTGGAAGAGTTTCGCTTTCCGTCCGGGCGAGCAGAAGACTCTGGTGTTGAGGGGGAAGATTGGCTGGATGTCACGGCATTGACCGAAGATGGTGCATTGCGCCCGGAGCTGACGGATTTTCTGGAGGGTGTGGAAGGTGAGGTCACTTTGGTGATTTCCACCACGAACGCGGCGCTTGAGGACTATGGGGAAGGCTTGTCGCAATGGGCAGAGAGGGTTCTCAACGAATATGGGGCAAAGATCGCAGCTTTTGAGGTCGGTAATGAATATTGGGCGCGCATGGGGGAAACTGAATATGGGCAGCGTGCCAATATTGCCGTGGAAGAACTTGCCGAAGGGATCGCTGCGGCGCAGGCAGGATCGCCAGAAATTCTCGTGCAAATGGGATCGGTCTATGGGGTGTCCGAGTTTGGCTCAGATGTGGATGCGCGCGGTTTTGTGGATCGTGTGAATGCGGCAAACCACACCATCATTGACCAACTCAGCCCAGAGGCGATGGCGCATATTGATGGGGTGGTGGAGCATTACTATTGGGTGCGTGGCGCCACCTCATTTGATGATACGTCACGGGAATATCGCTATATCAATATTGATCTCGCCGTATGGGAGGATCGGTTTGACCATGGTTTGAGTTTTCATGTGACCGAATGGAACCTCAGAGCCAGCAATACGGCCTGCAACGGCTTGATGGGCATGTCTGTCTTGGTGGAGATGGTGGAAAACATGGTTGAGCTTGGCGTGGATGCAGCGCATGTCTGGCCGATTGTTCACAACACTACAAATGACCTCGGTGGGCCGGCGGATGACGGCCATGTGGACAGGGACGCACAGGGGCGGGTGACTGAGACGCTGCGCGGGGCGGTGTTTGACCTGATGTCAGATGTCCTGCCCGGAATGGAATTGATTGAAGTCGATATCCCCGGAGCACCGGATGGATTTCAAGTGGCGGCGTTTGAGCGCAATGGGGAGTTTGTGTTTTTTCTGACCAACGCGTCATTAGAGCAGGTTGACCTTGATCTGGACCTTTCTGCCGTCATTCCAGAGATTGAGGTGGCCACTGGGGTTCAGATCGGAATGGACGCGCGCAGTTCTGACGGTACGCATTGGACGCCACGCCATGGGCGCATTGAGGCGGACTATGTCGAAATCAATGGCGCGCGGCATCACTATAACGAACATGATGTACAGGCCCTGTACACAGATCATGTGTTTGCCGAGGGCCGTGCGCAGGCGTCTCTTTTGCCGTTTGAGCTATTGATGATACAGGCCACAGCGGCCTAGAGGGCCATCAGCTGTTGCGCAGATACTCCATCACCGCCGGCCTTACAGATTGATCCCCACGTTCGCGCGCCGCATGTATCACATCGCGCAGTTCTGAGAGGTTGACCCGCCGGATCAGGCTTTTGACCGGGCCAATGGAGGCGGGGCGCATGGAAAGGCTGCGCAGCCCCATAGCTGCGAGACAGACCGCCTCAATGGGACGCCCTGCGTCTTCTCCGCAGAAGCTCAGGGGGGTGCCCGTGTCGACACAGCGGTTCACAATGCCTTCCAGGAAGGTGAGGAAGCTGACGTTGAGCGTGTCATAGCGACGGCGCACCCGCTCATTTTCGCGATCCGCGGCGAAGAAGAATTGTTTCAGATCGTTGCCGCCGATGGAGAGGAAATCCACCTCTTCATAAAACTTCTTGGGCGCAAAGCCCAAAGACGGGGTTTCCAGCATCGCCCCAACTTCGATTTCTGAGGGCAGTGGATGCCCGAGAATTTTTTCGCGCTCAATGGCCTTGTCCACTTCGGCCCGGGCGGCTGTGTATTCTTCATACTGTGCGATGAAGGGGAACATGATGGTGAGTGCGCGCCCATTGGCCGCGCGCAGAAGCGCCTGCAACTGCATGCGCATCACGCCGGGTTTGTCCAAGGCCACGCGGACCGCGCGCCAGCCAAGCGCCGGATTGGGTTCATCCTGAGGCGCCATGTAGGGCAGCACTTTGTCAGAGCCGATGTCCAGCGTGCGAAATACCACGCGTTTGTCCTCTGCGGCATCCATCACCCGGGCATATAGCTGTGCCAGTTCAGTCCGTTTTGGCATCTGGTTGCGGATCAGAAATTGCAGTTCTGTGCGAAACAGACCAACGCCTTCTGCACCAGAGGTGGACAGAGAGGGCAAATCCGCCATCAATCCGGCATTCATGTGCAGGTGGATGACTGTACCATCCAAGCTTTCAGCCGCTTTGTCGCGGATAGAGGCGTAGCGTTCCTGTGCCTGTGCCGCCATGGCGATCTTATCCCTGAAGGCCGTGACCACGGTATCGTCCGGGCGCAGGTGCACGATGCCCTGATCCCCGTCGACCATGATGTGATCCCCGTTTAGAGCCTCGGTTGTGACTTTATCTGCGTGTATGACCAAAGGGATCGCAAGCGCGCGGGCCACGATGGCGGCGTGGCTGCCAACAGAGCCCTCTTCCAACACAATGCCCTTGAGTTTACGGCCATATTCCAGCAATTCGCCGGGGCCGATGTTACGCGCGATCAGAATAGGATCTGTGGGCATTTCCGCACCGGTCTCGGCCCCTTGTCCGGTCAGGATGCGCAAGAGGCGATTTGACAGGTCATCAAGGTCATGCAGGCGTTCGCGCAGGTAGGAATCAGTCACCTGTTCCATACGAGCCCGCGCCGCAGACTGTTCCATTTCCACTGCAGCTTCCGCAGACAGGCCACGTGCGATGTCCTGTTCCATCCGGCGCATCCAGCCTTTGGAATTGGCAAACATCCGGTAGGCTTCGAGCACGTCAAGCTGTTCTTTGTCACCCCGTTTGGCTCCGTCGAGCATTTTGTCGACGCCCACACGCAGCTCTTCTACCGCTTCGGTCAGGCGGGCCAGTTCCACATCCGGATCGTCTGCCACCGGATTGGTCACGACAACCCGAGGTTCATGCAGCCAAACGTGACCTTCCGAGGCACCTTCCTGCCCTGATGTGCCCCGAAACATTTCAGATTGCTGATGCAGCGCGCTCATCGCGGCACCTTCGCCGACAAACGCGCCCAGTTCAGTCATTTCGGCCAGCACCATGGCGACCACTTCCAGCGCGTAGATCTCATCCTGAGAGAAGATCCGTTTGTCTTTGGATTGGACCACAAGCACGCCAAGATTGTCCCCCAGCCGCTGGACCGGCACGCCGCAGAAGCTGGAGTAGATTTCCTCGCCCGTTTCCGGCATGTAGCGGAACCCTTTGGCTGAGGGGGCGTCATCCGTGTTGACGACTTTGGAGTTGCGCGCCACACGCCCCACAAGACCTTCGCCAACGCGCAGACGGGTCTGGTGAACCGCAGCTGCGTTCAGACCTTCGGTTGCGCAAAGCTCTAGGGTTTCATCGTCACGAAACAGGTAAATCGAACAGACTTCCGTGCCCATTGAGGTCGCAATAAGATGGGTGATTTTATCGAGCCGTTCCTGACCTGCGCTGTCTTCGGCCAAAGCGTCTCTGAGCCGCCCGAGCAATTTGCGGCTTTCGGTCTGGGTGTCTTGCGCCATAAAAGCTGCGGTCCTCGATTGTCTCTCCCTGCAGCGAATAGATCACACCCTGTGTAAAAGCAAAACGGTTTATGCGCGCTCACTTGGCGTTAATTTGCTGTACACGCGGAAATTTGCGTGTCTTTTGATCAATTTGGCAACCATGGGGTCCGGAAGACCTGACCCAATTTGCAGCCAGATGTGCGGTGACTGCTCAAGGTTGTTTTTCGCGCTATCGGCTCGCGTAAGTTCTTATGGTGCTGTGCGGGCGCAAGACGATGCCTGTAAAAAAGCCCGCCAGAGGCGGGCTGATCTGTCGTAATCTGGGATGTGATTACGCTTTTTCGAGTTCAAACGCATCGTGGAGGGCTTGCACCGCCAGCTCCAGATATTTGCGATCGACCAATACAGAGATTTTGATCTCCGAGGTGGTGATAACCTTGATGTTGATGCCTTCATCTGACAGCACTTTGAACATCTTGGCGGCAACGCCCGATTGGCTGCGCATTCCGATGCCCACAACGGAGACTTTGGCCACGTCTTCGTCGATCACCAGTTCTGCAAAGTTCAAGCCGCCGGAAGATTTCAGCTCTGCCAGCGCCTGATCTGCGCGCTTCACCTGATCGGTCGGCAGGGAGTAGGTCATGTCGGTGCGGCCATCTTCGGAGATATTCTGCACGATCATGTCCACATTGACGCCCGCGTCGGACAGGCAGCCAAAAATAATGGAGGCGATGCCGGGGCGGTCTGCCACGGACAGCAGGGTCATTTTGGCTTCGTCGCGGGAAAAGGCGACGCCGGAGACGACGTTGGATTCCATGATTTCTTCCTCATCGCAGACCAGAGTGCCTGCCTCGTCAGATTGTTCTTCAAAAGAGCTCAGTACGCGCAGTTTAACCTTGTAGCGCATCGCCAGTTCAACGGAGCGGGTCTGCAGGACTTTGGCGCCAAGACTGGCCAGTTCCAGCATCTCTTCAAAAGCGATTTTGTCGAGCTTGCGGGCTTTTTGGCAGACGCGGGGGTCGGTTGTGTAGACCCCGTCAACATCGGTGTAGATGTCGCAACGTTCCGCATCAAAGGCGGCAGCAAAAGCAACAGCTGTGGTATCGGAGCCACCGCGCCCCAGTGTGGTGATGCGGCCTTCTTCAGAAATGCCTTGAAATCCTGCTACAACGGCGACACGCATGCCTTCACCAAATTTGGCGTTGATGTTGTCGGTCGGAATCTCTTCAATACGCGCCTGGCTGTGGGCAGATGTGGTTTTGAGTGGCACCTGCCACCCCTGCCAGCTGCGTGCGGGCACGTCCATTTCCTGCAGTGTAAGCGCCATCAGCCCTGCGGTGACGTTTTCCCCGGAGCTGACAACAGCATCATATTCGCGCGCGTCATAGAGGGGCGAGGTCTCATCGACATAGCCCACAAGCTTGTTTGTCTCGCCAGACATGGCGGACACGATGACAATCACATCGTAGCCTTTGGCCACCTCAACGCCAACACGTTTGGCGGCGCGGCGTATGCGGTCGAGGTTGGCCACAGAGGTGCCGCCGAATTTCATCACAAGTACGGGCATGGCGCGTCCTTTGGTCGTAAGTCGCAGGCGGGTTTACGCGTTTGCCATGCATTAAGCAAGGCGGATTGCAATGGTCGTCATCGGAAGGTGAGGGGCCAGCCCCTCCGGTCCACATATGTGGACCTCCTCCCCGGGATATTTGGGGTCAAATGAAGTTTTGTCTGGGTGGCCTGGCGCGAGCCGCAGGGGTGGCAATGGACGTGCCAGGTGCGGCGCGAGCTGCGTCTTGGACGCATGGGATCAGTTGGTTTTGCGCCCAATATTGAAAGGCAGGGGGGCGACAGGTACGCCTTCGTCCAGGAGGGCTTTGGCGTCTTCCAGTTTTGCCTCACCATAGATGGCGCGCTCTGGTGCGGTGCCTTCATGCATGGCGCGGGCCTCGCTGGCAAAATCTTTGCCGACATAGTCTGAGTTGGCCTCAACATGGGCGCGCAGATCTTTCAGGGCCTGTTCTTGGGGCGAGGTGGCTGTGGACAGCGGCCCGCCAGATTCTGCGGCGGTGGTGTCTTCCTTCGCGGCGCTGACATCCTGAGGCGGGGTGGATGGCTTGACTGCGGCGGACCTTGCTGGTCGCACGCGTGGTGCCATCATGGCCTTTTGCACATCAGTGTCGCCACAAATTGCGCAGGCCACCATGCCGGCGGCTTTGAGCTTGTCAAATGCGGCAGCGGATTGAAACCAGCTGTCAAAGCGGTGGTCGTTTGAGCATTTCAGAGTGTAGTTGATCATCCGCTTGCGTCTGTGAGCCGTGATAAGAAAAAGGATGTCCCGGAGACCGTGGAAACATATGTCCGTCGCGAGGTGGGATCAAGCAATCTCGGTGGCGTCTCGTAAAGCTGAGGTGTCTTGGCTTAGTGCAGAAGCTTCTTGTGATCAAAATTGCGCACCAACTCGGCCAATTCTGGGTTTCGGATCCGTTTGGCGGCTTTCTTGGGGGAGAGCCAGATCCGGTCGCGTTGTCCGGCTTCGGGGAAGTGAGTTGCGAGTTTGCGCACCTCAAGTGGGAAGACCATCACGCGGATCTTCAGGCCAGTGCGGGGGCCACGCTCCTTGCGGTAGCGATATTTGCCCAGCCCGTGTTTATGTGCGTGGCCAATCACGCCTGCTTCTTCCCAAGCTTCCTGCGCCGCGGCCTTGTGGGGTTTGATGCCTGTCATGGGCCAGCCCTTGGGGAGGAGCCACTGCCGTGTGCCGCGTGACGTGATCAGGAGGACCTGAACTTTGTTTTTCTTGATGCGATAGGGCAGGGCCGCAAACTGCATGTCCTTGCCCGCTTTTTCAGCTTTGCGGATCATGGCCGTTGTGGCGGATGGGGCAAGCAAGCCCATGGAAATTCTCCAGTGTCGTATCAAAGACAGTTTCACCCTAGCCATCGTTGCAAAGCAGGCCAAGGCTTCTCTCACCTTAGCGGGTATTTCTTAACTTCGCGTTAGCCATGATTGCGTCGCGATCATGGTGTGGCGGTTGGCTGTGGCGTTGGGCTGTCCTGAGGGGGGTGGGAAAGTTTGGGAACTTTTGCCTGTTGGTGGGCGCCTCGCTGCGAATCGGGTGGGTATACGTGGGAAATCTACTGATTTAGAGGTGTTCGGAGCTGCGTTTTGCAGCGGTCGTGGGTCTTCATGGGGAAAAGTTTGGGATTTTTTGGGATTTGCTTATTTTTCAAAGTGTGACGTTTATTTTGTATTGCTTGTGCAATTTTGATCAACATATTGTGCTTTTGGGTTGAAATATTTTGTCCACATCTTGTTTTGAGGGGCTGTGGAAAACTAGATCTGGACTCTATATGGAAATTTGCCGCTTGATTTCCATAAATTCCCATGGCATCCCTAGTTCCACGATGAGGACGGGAACAAACGAGGCGCTAAGACCTCAAATTCCAAGTCAGGTTTCATACAGGCGCCCGCTTTCATCGAAAAAAAGAGATCCGGTGCGTGGGCGAGCAGAACATCCCCCCAGGTGGCACGCGCAACTGGACTACCCGCAAAAAGCGGGACGAGGGCGGCGGATTGATCAGTGGCAGCAGATCAATCCGCCGTTTCGCTTCCAGCCTCTCAAAAGGGGTTTGGACAACAGTGTTGAAAGGGCCATAGGCAGTGGCGCTCATGTTTCGCGGCGAGAGCCGTAACAAGGTGGATACGAAGGGACGGATGTCGATTCCGGCCAAGTTTCGCCGTGTGCTTGAAGCAGGAGACCCCGAGTGGAAGAGCGGTGCAAACCCGAACCTCGTGATTGTTTATGGCGGTAAGACCCGCGACTATCTGGAATGTTTCACGGTTGAGGCGATGAATGATGTGGTTGGCCGCATCATGAAAATGCCCCGGGGCAGCAAAAAAAGGCAGGCGCTTTCCAACCTTTATCTCACGCAGTCGATTGATGCGGCGGTGGATGAAACCGGACGTGTGGTGCTGCCCAAAGAGCAGCGTGACAAGATTGGCCTGACGGATATGGCGGTTTTCGCCGGTAAGGGTGACACCTTTGAGATCTGGACCCCGGATGCCTATGACGCGATCAATGCGCTTGAGGCAGATGAGGATTTTGATCCGGATGTCGATCCGTCGATTTATCTGGATGGAGACGAGGGGTTCTGATTATGGCGACTTCTGACGACACCGCCAAACGCCCTCACATTCCGGTTTTGCTTGCGCCTTTGCTGCGCGAAGTTGCGCCGGTGGCGGGGCGCTGGCTCGATGGCACCTTTGGGGCGGGGGGGTATACCCGTGGCCTGATTGAGGCGGGTGCCAGCAAAGTCTACGGCGTTGATCGAGATCCCCTGGCTTTTGAGATGGCCGCCCCATGGGTGGGAGGCTATGGCGAGCAGATCGAACTGGTGGCCGGTGTTTTCTCCAAAATGGATGACTATGCGCAGGATCTGGACGGTGTGGTTCTGGATCTTGGCGTCAGCTCCATGCAGCTTGATCTGGCGGAGCGTGGCTTTTCTTTCATGAAAGATGGGCCGCTCGACATGCGGATGAGCCAAGATGGGCCGTCCGCAGCCGATCTTGTGAATGAGGCCGCCGAAGCGGATCTGGCGGATATCATCTACCAATATGGTGAGGAGCGTGCCAGCCGGCGGATTGCCAAGGCGATTGTACGCGAGCGTACTGCGGCGCCGATCACCACAACCCTGCGTCTGGCGGAGATCGTCGAGGGGTGTCTGCCGCGACCAAAACCGGGGCAAAGCCATCCCGCGACACGCAGCTTCCAAGCGCTGCGTATTGCGGTGAACGACGAATACGGCGAGTTGTTTCGCGGCTTGATGGCGGCGGAGCGCGCCTTGAAGCCTGGTGGGCTTTTGGCTGTTGTGACCTTTCATTCGGTCGAAGATCGCATGGTGAAACGCTTCTTGCAGAGCCGTGCTGGCAAGGCAGGCAATGTGAACCGCTATGCACCTGAGACGGAACAGGAAAAACCTGCTTTTGAACTGATCACGCGCAAGGCTGTTGGTCCGGATCCTGAGGAGCTGGAGGACAACCCGCGTGCTCGCTCAGCTAAGCTGCGGGTGGCACGGCGCACGGATGCCCCTGCCGGTGACATTGCCGGGAAGGCGATTGGGATGCCCATGCTGAAAGGACATAAGTGATGCGAGGCGTGTTGTTTGTGTTGGCCGCGGGTATGGTGATTGCCTTGTCAGTCTGGGCCTATCAGGAAAATTATCGCACGCAGGCAATGATCGGGGAAACCGAACGCCTGCAGCGTGAAATTGGCGATGCGCGGGCGCGTCTGGCGGTGTTGCGGGCAGAATGGGCTTATCTCAACCGCCCGGATCGCCTGCGGGATTTGGCGGAAATCAACTATAATGATCTGCAGCTTCTGCCGCTGCGCCCTGATCAGTTTGGGCGCGTTGAGCAGGTCGCTTACCCGGCGGCCGATCCTGTCTTTGATGGGCCGATTACCTTTGAGAATGCAGTTGAGGTCTCAGCAGAGGAGCAACTGCCATGATCCGCAAGCCGCTGCGCCCTTTGGCTTCCATTCTGCATGCGCGCACTGCGGGCGAAAACCCAGACAGCATTGAGCGTGCCAACAAACGCGCTCGCCATGAGGACATGCGCAATAAATCGCGCGCGCGTGCCGAAGGGCGCCTCTTGATTATGGCGGTGCTCTTTACCGGGGCTTTTGTCACGGTGGGCGCGCGGATGGGCGTGGTGAGCATGTCCGAAGCGGTAGAACCGCGCACGAGCTATGCCGGTAGTCGCATTCAGGCCGAACGGGCCGATATTGTGGATCGGCATGGGCGTATTCTGGCGACGAACCTTGAAACCCATGCGCTCTACGCGCAGCCCCATCACATGATCGACAAGGAGCGCGCCGCCAAAGAACTGGCGGTGATCTTCCCGGATCTGGATGAGGAACGCCTGATTAAAGACTTCACAGGAAAGCGAAAATTCCTCTGGATCAAGAAAAAGATCAGCCCAGAGCAGCAGCAGGCGGTGCATGACATCGGTGAGCCGGGGCTGTTGTTTGGGCGTCGGGAAATGCGCCTCTATCCCAATGGGCGGTTGGCCGCACATATTCTGGGGGGCGCAAGCTTTGGCAAGGAAGATGTGCATGACGCCGAGCTGATCGGCGTGGCGGGCGTTGAGAAGTATTTCGATGAGAGTCTGCGTGATCCTGTCAATGGGGATAAGGCGTTGACGCTGTCGATTGACTTGACAGTGCAGGCCGCCGCAGAGCGCGTGCTGTTTGGCGGTATGAAGCTGATGAATGCCAAGGGTGCCAGCTCGGTGCTGATGGATGTGCACACAGGCGAGATTATTTCGATGGTCAGCCTGCCAGATTTTGACCCCAACAATCGTCCCCGCCCGCCGGTGCAGGGGCAGGCGGCAGACAGCCCGCTGTTCAACCGTGCGGTACAGGGGCTGTATGAGCTGGGCTCCACCTTCAAGATTTTCACGGCGGCGCAGTCTATGGAGCTGGGGCTGGCCAATCCGGAAACAAAAATCGACACAGCGGGACCGCTGCGGTGGGGGAAATTCCGCATTCGAGACTTCCGCAACTATGGCGCGCAGCTCACCCTGACCAAGGTGATTGTGAAATCGTCCAATATTGGCACCGCGCGTCTTGCACAGTTGATTGGCGCTGCGCGCCAACAGGAGTTCCTGCAGAGTCTCGGTTTCTTCAAGCCCACTCCGGTGGAGTTGGTTGAGGCGGGCGGGGCGCAGCCATTGTTGCCTAAGAACTGGTCTGAACTGTCCACCATGACCATTTCATACGGTCATGGCATGTCGGCAAGCCCGCTGCATCTGGCGGCAGGGTATGCGGCGATTGCAAATGGTGGCACACGGGTGACGCCCACCATCTTGAAGCAGGCGGAGGCGGTCGTGGGGCCGCGCGTGATGACGGCGGCCAGTGCGGAGGCGTCCCGGTTGATGCTGCGTAAAGTGGTGAGCGAAGGCACCGCCTCCTTTGGTGAGGTGCCGGGTTATGCGGTCGGTGGCAAAACCGGCACGGCCGATAAGCCGCTGGAAAATGGGCGTGGGTATTATGAAGACAAGGTGATCGCCACATTTGCGGCGATGTTTCCTTCCCATGCGCCAAAATATGTGCTGATCCTGTCGCTGGATGAGCCTGTGGAAACCACAGGCGATGAGCCGCGCCGCACGGCGGGTTGGACAGCCGTCCCGGTTGCCGCCGAAATGATCGCGCGCGTGGCTCCGCTCTTGGGCTTGCGTCCGGAAGTTGAACCCGCGCCATTGGCTGATATAACGCTGACATCAAACTAACCAAGCCGAATAAGGGCGGAACTCTCGATGGCAGCAGGCACAAAGAAGCTTTCAGATTTGGGCCTGACGGCCCTTGCGGGTGCTAGTCCAGATATTACGGGTCTTGCTGTAGATAGCCGCGATGTGAAGGAGGGATTCCTCTTTGCGGCCCTGCCGGGCACCCGTGTGCATGGTGGCACGTTTATTCAATTTGCTCTGCGTTTGGGCGCTGCTGCTATTCTCACCGATGCAGCAGGCGCCAAAATCGCCGAGCAGGAGCTGGCGGCCAGTGATGCTGCACTGGTGATTGCAGAAGACCCCCGTCAGGCGCTCGCCTATACCTCTGCGCTCTTCTTTGGCGCGCAACCCGGCATCATGGCAGCGGTGACTGGCACAAATGGCAAAACCTCCGTGGCAACCTTTCTGCGGATGATCTGGCAGTTGATGGGGCTGGAGGCGGTTAATCTTGGCACCACGGGGGTGGAAGGCGATTTTACCGCGCCGCTCAATCATACCACGCCAGAGCCGATCACCTTGCATCGCACATTGGCGGCGGCGGCTGAGGCGGGGATTGGTTTTGGCGCGATGGAAGCCTCGTCGCATGGATTGGCGCAATGCCGCCTTGATGGTGTTCAGCTCAAAGCCGCAGGTTTCACCAATTTCACGCAGGACCATCTGGATTACCACGCAAGCTTTGAGGACTATTTCAATGCGAAAGCGGGGCTGTTTGCACGGGTGTTGCCCGAGGAAGGCACCGCAGTGATCAATATAGATGATCCGCGCGGGCTCGATATGGCGATGATCGCGGGCGGCCGTGGGCAGGGTGTGCTGACGGTGGGCAAGGGAGAGGCTGATCTGGCGCTTATGGCGCAACGGTTTGATGCCACCGGCCAGGACATTCGCTTCAGCTTCCGTGGTAAAGCTTATCAGGCGCGTCTCAACCTGCTGGGCGGTTTTCAGGCAGAGAATGTCTTGCTTGCCGCAGGCCTTGCCATTGCCTGTGGCGCAGAGCCGGAGCGGGTGTTTGAAGTGCTGGGCGATCTCAAAGGTGTGCGCGGGCGGATGCAGCTGGCCGCGACACGCGCTAATGGTGCAGCGGTTTTTGTGGATTATGCCCATACGCCTGATGCAGTTGCCACTGCGCTGAAGGCCATGCGGCCCCATGTGATGGGCCGGTTGATTGTGATTGTGGGGGCGGGCGGCGACCGGGATGCGGTCAAACGTCCGTTGATGGGGCAGGCTGCGGCAGAAAATGCCGATGTGGTTTTTGTCACCGACGATAACCCGCGCACAGAAGATCCGGCGCTGATCCGCGCGGCGGTGATGGGCGGCGCGCCCGGCGCAACTGAGGTTGGGGATCGTGCGGAGGCCATTCTGCGCGGCGTGGATGCGCTTGGGCCGGGGGACACGCTGTTGATCGCCGGTAAAGGCCATGAAAGCGGGCAGATCATCGGCGAAGATGTGCTGCCTTTTGATGATTGTGAACAGGCCAGCGTTGCGGTCGCTGCGCTGGATGGGGGGCTGGCATGACACTTTGGACAGCAGCAGAGGCCGCGCAGGCCACGGGTGGTACCGCCACAACTGCCTGGGAATGTACGGGCATTTCCATTGACACGCGCACGCTTCAGCCCGGTGATTTGTTTGTCGCCCTTAAAGCGGCGCGGGACGGGCATGATTTTGTGGCGCAAGCTCTAGAGCAGGGCGCAGCGGCGGCGTTGGTGTCCCGTGTGCCTGCGGGCGTGGCCGGGGATGCGCCACTCTTGCTGGTTGAGGATGTGCTGCGCGGGTTGGAAGCATTGGGGCGGGCCGGTCGGGCACGCACAGAGGCCCGTGTTGTGGCCGTGACGGGATCTGTTGGCAAAACCTCCACCAAAGAAATGCTGCGCGCCATGCTTGCGGCGCAGGGCAAAACCCATGCTTCTGTGGCAAGCTACAACAATCATTGGGGGGTGCCGCTTACTTTGGCTCGGATGCCGAAAGACAGCGACTTTGCGGTCATCGAGATTGGCATGAACCACCCCGGAGAGATTTCGCCGCTTGCCCAGATGGCGCGCCCCCATGTGGCACTGGTGACCACTGTGGCGGCTGTGCATCTGGAAGCTTTTGACGATGTGTCAGGCATCGCGCGGGAAAAGGCGGCGATTTTTGACGGGCTGGAGCCTGCGGGCGTGGCCGTTGTCAATGCAGATGTGGACACCGCCGAGGTTTTGATGGCGCAGGCTCAAGCGCGGAGCAAGGACATTGAGGGGCGTATCTGCTCTTTCGGAGAGCGGTCCACTGACTGGCGTCTGGAAGAGGTCACGCTTCAGGGAAATGTCACCGTAGCGCGTGCTGTGCATGCTGATGCGCCTTTGCTGTTCAAAGTGCAAAGTGCGGGGCGTCACTTTGCCATGAACGCCCTTGGTGCGCTTGCCGCGGTTGAGGCGCTTGGCGCAGATTTGGCGCTGGCCGTCGCAGATTTGGGCCGCTGGAGCCCTTTTAAAGGGCGCGGAACGCGTGAGACTGTTGTGCTGGATCCGGTGGAGACAGAGCGCAGCCTTGAGCTGATTGACGAAGCTTACAATGCCAACCCCACCAGTATGGGAGCGGCGTTAGAGGTGCTGGCGGCGGCAGAGGTACACTACAATGTCGGGCGTATCGGACAGGGGCGGCGCATTGCCATTGTTGGCGATATGAAAGAGCTGGGCCCGCAAGAGGCGCAGATGCATGCGGATCTGGCCGCGCACCCCGCCATGGCAGATATCGACATTGTGCATTGTATTGGCCCGCTGATGCAGCATTTGCATGCGGCCCTGCCAGAGAGCAAACGTGGAGAATGGCGCGCCACAAGTGCGGAGCTAGTCCCGGAGATGCGGAGTTTGGTGGATGCTGGGGACGTGATCATGGCCAAAGGCAGCCTGTCGATGGCACTCGCCAAGGTGGTTGACGCCATCCGCAAACTGGGCCATCCCGCTCCGCAATCCAAGAATGAGGACGCGTAATGTTATTTTGGCTGACCGAGCTGTCGGACGGCGGTGATTTTTTCAACCTGTTCCGCTACATCACTTTCCGCGCTGGCGGCGCCTTCATGACGGCGCTGATCTTTGGCTTTCTGTTTGGCAAGCCCTTGATCAATGTGCTGCGTCGCAAACAGGGCAAAGGCCAACCCATTCGCGATGATGGCCCTGAAGGACATTTTGCCAAAGCGGGCACGCCCACCATGGGCGGGCTGCTGATTGTTGGCGCGCTGGTGACCTCGACATTGCTCTGGGCGCGCTGGGACAATGGCTTTGTCTGGCTCGTGCTGTTTGTGACCCTGTCTTACGGTTTGATCGGCTTTGCCGATGATTATGCGAAGGTGTCCAAACAGAACACCAAAGGCGTATCAGGCAAAATCCGGCTGTTGCTGGGCTTTCTGATTGCCGGTGTGGCCGGGCTTTGGGCCACCTATCTGCAGCCGGATGTGTTGCAGCTTCAACTGGCGGTGCCGGTCTTCAAAGAAGTGCTGATCAATCTGAGCTGGGCCTATATTCCCTTTGCCATGTTTGTGGTGGTGGGCGCGGCCAATGCTGTGAACCTCACAGATGGTCTAGATGGGCTTGCGATTATGCCGGTGATGATTGCCGCAGGCGCGCTTGGGGTGATTGCCTATGCGGTGGGGCGCGTGGATTTCACGGAATATCTGGATGTACATTATGTGCCGGGCACCGGTGAGATCCTGATTTTTGTGGCGGGTCTCATCGGCGGCGGACTTGGGTTCCTGTGGTATAATGCTCCGCCTGCTGCGGTGTTTATGGGCGACACCGGCTCGCTGGCGCTTGGCGGCGCATTGGGGGCGATTGCGGTTTCCACCAAACATGAGTTGGTTCTGGGCATCATTGGCGGGCTGTTTGTTGTGGAGGCCCTGAGTGTGATCATTCAGGTGTTTTACTTCAAACGCACCGGCAAGCGCGTCTTCCTGATGGCACCGATCCACCACCACTATGAGAAAAAAGGCTGGTCAGAGCCGCAGATCGTGATCCGCTTCTGGATCATCGCGGTGATCCTCGCAATGATTGGTCTGGCGACCCTGAAGCTACGCTAAGCCAAACCTGCGCCAAGTCTGAGGCGCGGAGTCAGGCGGCGCAGGCTCCCGCGCTTTTGAGACACAGGCAAGCCTGTGCACAAAACCTTGGGCCGGGCCCGTGCAAATGCACGGGCTCGGCCGCTTTTTGCGACTGGCGGTTGCTCGCCATACTCCCAAAGCTTTCGGACAAGTCCTTCTCTGTGCGCCACGTTTGAGGCTTGTTGCACCTCCCTCTCAGGACGATGTATTGCGGCGCGCGCCTCTTGTGTCGCCGCTATGGGAAAGGCACTGTGCGGCCAAGTTGAGTTTGGGGGACAGGGCATGATTCCGGTACAGGGTTTTGAAGGCGCGAAGGTGGCTGTTTTGGGCTTGGGCCGTTCCGGTCTTGCGACCGCGCGGGCGTTGCGGGCCGGTGGCGCGGAGGCGCTGTGTTGGGATGACAACCCCAAAGCCCGTGATGTGGCGATGGCAGACGGGTTTCACTGCACAGATCTTTCCAAACAGGGCGCCTTCGAGGATGTGGCCAGTTTGATTGTGAGCCCCGGCATTCCGCATCTTTACCCCACGCCCAACCCGGTGGTGGCCGCCGCGCTTGAAGCGGGCGTGCCTGTGGACAATGACATTGGGCTGTTCTTCCGCTCTTTTGCGAGCGGGGACTGGGCGCTGTTTGACACGCCCCCCAAGGTGGTCGCCGTGACCGGATCCAATGGGAAATCCACAACCTCTGCGCTGATCCACCATGTGTTGTCTGAGGCCGGGCGTCGCACGCAGCTGGCTGGCAATATCGGGCGCGGCGTGCTTGATCTGGATCCGGCAGAGGATGGTGATGTGATCGTGCTGGAACTGTCCAGCTATCAGACCGATCTGGCCCGCAGCCTGACGCCGGACATCGCTGTGTTCACCAACCTGAGCCCGGACCATCTCGATCGTCATGCCGGGATGGGGGGGTATTTCGCCGCCAAGCGCCGCCTGTTTGCGGAGGGTGGCCCGGATCGCGCAATCATCGGCGTGGATGAAATCGAGGGGCGTTATCTTGCGGGGCAGCTTGCGGAAGGTGCGGTGGATGATCGGGTGATGCGTATTTCCACCGAGCGTAAACTCACCGGCGCGGGCTGGAATATCTTTGCGCGCAAAGGGTTTTTGAGTGAATACCGCAAAGGACGACAGGCTGGGGCGATTGATCTGCGCGCCATTAAGGGGCTGCCGGGCGCGCATAATCATCAAAATGCCTGCGCGGCCTATGCGGTTTGTCGTGCGCTTGGCTTGGCGCCAAGGGGGATTGAGGCTGGCTTTGCCTCTTTTGGTGGCTTGCCGCACCGTAGTCAGATCATCGCGGAAGCAGATGGTGTGACCTATGTGAATGACAGCAAGGCAACCAATGTGGATGCCGCCAAAAAAGCTCTTGCGGCTTTCAAGAACATCCGTTGGATCTGTGGGGGCTTGGAGAAAGAGGGCGGGCTCACGGATTTGTTGGACAGTACAGGGCAGGTGGTGAAAGCCTATGTGATCGGGCGGGAGGCAGCCAATTTCGCCATGCAACTCAAAGGCGTTGAGGCGGAAGTCTGTACCACAATGGAGGAGGCCGTTGCGCAGGCCATGGCGCAGGCCGAGGAGGGGGATACCGTACTGCTGGCACCGGCGGCGGCCAGTTTTGACCAATATGACAGCTTTGAAAAACGCGGTGCGGATTTTGAGGCCTGCGTAAAACGTGGTCTTAAGGCGCGCGATACCTGAGCGCGTTTTGGCGCCATTTGACGCGTGTCAAAGCACAGCTGACATCTGTCTGACTATCGTTTCTCAGCAAGGGGATAGCCGCTAACTTGGAGCGCAACCTCTTGTTTGAAAGGATCTCAATCTTAGATTTGAGATGTAACGATAGAAGGATGTGACGATGCAAATTCAGGTGAATACCGACAACTTCATTCACGGCGATGCACGTGTGGTCGAAGTCGCTGAACTGGCGGTGAACGCCGATCTTGACCATCTTCGTGACCGTCTCACACGGGTGGAGGTGCATCTGAAGGATCAGAACGCGGACAAACACGGCCCTGATCACATTCGCTGTACCATGGAGGCCCGTCCGCGCGGAATGGATCCGCTCTCAGCTCATCATGATGGTGCGGATATTTCCGCGGCTTTGAAGGGCGCAGCCAAGAAATTGCGCAATCGGTTGTCCAGCGAATTTGGCAAGGCTGACAAGCACCATTGATCCCGAATTGCGAGAGGGCTGTCAGGCGCGCGATTGTGCAATCGCCTGTCCGGCAGCCCAGCCCGATGACCAGGCCCACTGGAAGTTGAACCCGCCCAGCCAGCCGGTAACATCCACCGCTTCGCCAATTGCATAGAGCCCTTTGACCGCCTTGGCTTCCATGGTCTTGGAAGAGAGCATATCTGTATCAATGCCGCCCAGCGTGACTTCGGCGGTGCGATAGCCTTCGGTGCCTGTGGGCACCATTTGCCAGTTTTGCAGCGCATCACAGAGGTGGCGCAAAGCGCTGTCTGACTGATCTGCCAGATTGCCGCTGAGATCCATCTGTTCTGCCAGATGATCCACCAGCCGCGCCGGCAGCAGGCTGGCCAGTTCGGTTGTGAGGTTGCGGCGGCCTTGGGCCTGACGTCGGGCGCGCAGGGTCTCAAAGGGATCGCTGTCGGGGAAAAGATTGATCGAGATCGGCTGGCTTTCGCGCCAGTAGGAGCTGATTTGCAGCATGACCGGACCAGAGAGGCCGCGATGGGTGAAGAGCATCGCCTCTTCAAAAGCCTTTCCATCGGCCGTGGCACGCACGGGATGCGCTACGCCGGAGATGGGTTTGAAACGCGCGTCTGAGAATGTGAAGGGCACAAGACCTGCGCGGGTGTCCGTGACGGCAAGGCCAAACTGACGGGCGATATCATAGGCAAGGCCCGTGGCACCCATCTTGGGGATGGATTTGCCCCCGGTGGCCAGCACCAGATTGCGGGTTGTGAGCCTGTGTTGGCGACCTTGGCGTGTGAGTGTGACGCTGAAATCTGTGCCGTCATGGTCAACAGAATCTATGGTGGTTTCCAGCCAGAGCGTTGCGCCCGCTTGTGCCATTTCGGACTGCAACATGGCGATGATGTCTTTGGCGCTGTTGTCGCAGAAGAGCTGACCGAGGGTTTTCTCATGGTAGGCAATGCCGTGACGCGCCACCAGATCGATGAAATCCCACTGGGTGTAGCGGCTCAGGGCAGATTTGCAGAAATGCGGATTGGCCGAGAGAAAATTCTCAGGGCTGGCATAGAGATTGGTGAAGTTGCAGCGCCCACCGCCGGAAATGCGGATCTTCTCGCCCGGTGCCTTGGCGTGATCCAAAAGCAGCGTGCTGCCGCCGCTTTGCGTTGCGCACATCATGCCTGCGGCCCCGGCGCCGAGGATGACGGTGTCCCATGTGGTGTGTTCTGCCATGGGCGCGGGGTGCCTGACCGCGCGGCTCAGGTCAAGAGGGAAGCGTGTCTGCGGTACCTGCCTGAAGTAAAAGGGGCTTTGCCCCGTCACAGCAGGCTGTGCCTCCCCAGGATATTTGGGTCAAGAGGAAGCGGGCGTGTTTTTGCTGATATGCGGGCGGGGGCAGGATCTCCGTGCTTTCCATAAGGACACATGGGTGTTACTCTCTGAGATAGACCCGGAAAACGGGCGTTTTGAGGCAGAGATCGGCGGATTTCGATGACAGAGATGGTTTATGGCGCGCTGCCCGTTCGGGCGCGTGAACCCGTGCTTCCCAAATGGTGGCAAACGCTGGACAAATGGACAATGACATCAATCCTGTTGTTGTTCTGTATCGGCCTGATGTTGGGCATGGCAGCGAGCCCGCCACTGGCGGCGAAAAATGGCTTTGCGCCCTTCCACTATGTACAAAAACAAGCGGTGTTTGGTGGCGCAGCCATGGTGGCTATGGTGCTGACCTCAATGATGTCGCCTACATTGGTGCGGCGGCTGGCGGTGATGGGGTTTGTGGCGACATTTGTTGCTCTTGCGCTGTTGCCCATATTTGGCACTGATTTTGGCAAAGGCGCGACACGCTGGTATTCTCTGGGCTTTGCCTCTCTGCAACCATCGGAGTTTCTCAAGCCGGGCTTTGTGGTGGTGTCGGCCTGGCTGATGGCGGCCAATGAGGAAATCAACGGCCCGCCCGGACGGCGTTGGTCTTTCCTATTGATGATGACCATTGTGCTTATGTTGGCGATGCAGCCTGATTTTGGGCAGGCCTGCCTGATCCTCTTTGGCTGGAGCGTGATGTATTTTGTCTCTGGTGCGCCGATGATGCTGATTGGGGGCATCATGCTGTCGCTCGTGCCGATTGCCAGCTTTGCCTATAACAACTCTGAGCACTTTGCCCGCCGCATCGATGGCTTTTTGGACCGCTCGGTCGATCCCACCACCCAGATTGGCTATGCCACAGAGGCGATCCGCGAAGGCGGGCTGTTTGGCGTTGGCGTGGGCGAGGGGCAGGTGAAATGGTCGCTGCCGGATGCGCATACGGATTTCATCATTTCCGTGGCCGCCGAGGAATACGGGCTGATTTTGGTGTTTGCGATCATGTTCCTTTACGCAACCATTGTTCTGCGGTCGTTTTTCCGCTTGATGCGTGAGCGTGATCCTTTCATCCGTCTGGCAGGCACTGGTCTGGTGGCCATTTTCGGCGTTCAGGCGCTTGTGAATATGGGCGTGGCGGTGCGTTTGCTGCCCTCAAAAGGCATGACTTTGCCATTTGTCAGCTATGGTGGCTCCTCGCTGATTGCGGGGGGGATTGCAGTTGGCATGATTTTGGCGTTTACCCGCTCCCGCCCACAGGGTGAGATCAGTGATATTTTGCGGGGATAATCGCATATGGCCAAACAACCCCTTCTGGTGATTGCCGCAGGCGGCACAGGCGGACATATGTTCCCAGCGCAGGCACTGGCCGAAGTGATGCTGCGCAAAGGCTGGCGGGTGAAGCTTTCCACAGATGCGCGCGGCGCGCGCTACACGGGCGGTTTTCCCCATACTGTGGAGATCGAACAGGTCAGCTCGGCCACCTTTGCCCGTGGCGGTAAACTTGCCAAGCTTGCAGTGCCGTTCAAAATTCTGGGCGGTGTTTTGGGTGCTGCTTTGAAAATGCGCCGCGAGCGCCCGGATGTGGTGGTTGGCTTTGGCGGCTATCCGACCATTCCAGCCATGGGGGCGGCCTGGCTTTTGAAATTGCCGCGCATGATCCATGAGCAGAATGGCATTCTGGGGCGGGTGAATACGGTTTTTGCCAAACGTGTCGATGTGGTGGCCTGTGGCACCTGGCCAACTGCGCTGCCGGACGGTGTTGAAGGCACGCCTGTTGGCAACCCGGTGCGCAAATCGGTGATGGATCGGGCCGGGGCGGGATATATTGCACCGGGGGATTACCCGATGTCTGTGCTGGTCATCGGTGGCAGTCAGGGCGCGCGTATTCTCAGTGATGTGGTGCCCGCCGCGATTGCAGGACTGCCCGCTGAGATTTTGAAAAATTTGCGTGTGAGCCATCAGGCACGAGATGAGGATTTTGACCGGGTCACATCCTTTTATGCCCAAAATGGCATTGCCGCAGATGTGCAGCCGTTTTTCAACGACGTGCCGGCCCGGATGAGCGAGGCGCAATTGGTGATCAGCCGCTCTGGGGCCAGTTCTGTCGCCGATGTGTCTGTCATTGGACGCCCCTCTATTTTGGTGCCCTTTGCCGCAGCGGCAGGAGATCATCAGACCGCCAATGCACGCGGCCTTGCCGAGGCCGGCGGAGCTATTGTTATTCCGGAAAGCCTGCTGACGGCAGACAGTCTTTCCGAACAGATTACAACCATCCTGTCCAACCCGCAGGGCGCCACGCAAATGGCGACTGCGGCTTTGTCGGCAGGCAAGCCGGATGCCACAGAGACGCTTGTTGCATTGGTGGAACAACTGGCACAGAAGGACCAATAAGATGAACGCAGCAACCAAACTTCCCGGTGATGTGGGGGCCATCCACTTTGTCGGGATCGGCGGCATTGGCATGTCCGGTATTGCCGAAGTGCTGGTAAACCATGGCTACACTGTGCAGGGCTCTGATCTGAAGAGCACCAAGATCACCCAGCGTCTCGCAGATATGGGCGCGACGGTGTTTGAGGGGCAGCGCGCTGAAAATCTTGAAAATGCCGAAGTGGTGGTGATTTCCTCTGCCATCAAGCCGGGCAACCCGGAACTTGATGAGGCCCGGCGTCGCGGTCTGCCAGTGGTGCGCCGCGCTGAAATGCTGGCCGAGTTGATGCGTCTGAAATCCAACATTGCCGTTGCTGGCACCCATGGCAAAACCACCACCACAACGATGGTGGCCGCGCTTCTGGACCATGGGCATTTTGATCCGACCGTGGTGAATGGCGGCATCATTCACGCCTATGGTTCCAACGCCCGTGTGGGTGATGGCGAGTGGATGGTTGTGGAAGCCGATGAAAGTGATGGGACATTCAACCGTCTGCCCGCGACCATTGCGATTGTCACAAATATTGACCCAGAACATATGGAGCATTGGGGCACGGAAGAGGCGCTGCATCAGGGCTTCTATGACTTTGTGTCCAACATTCCATTCTACGGTCTTGCGGTGTGCTGTACTGATGATCCGGATGTACAGACATTGGTGGGCAAAATCACCGACCGCCGCGTAGTGACCTTTGGCTTTAATGCACAAGCGGACGTGCGTGCGGTCAATCTCACCTACAAAGCCGGCGTGGCACATTTTGACATTGCGTTGCAGGCTGAGGACAAGGTGATCGAAGGCTGCACATTGCCGATGCCGGGCGATCACAATGTGTCTAACGCGCTCTCTGCGGTGGCGATTGCGCGCCATCTCGGCATGAAGCTGGCGGAAATTCGCGCGGCG
This sequence comes from Shimia sp. R11_0, assembly GCF_017744035.1. Taxonomy (NCBI): domain Bacteria; kingdom Pseudomonadati; phylum Pseudomonadota; class Alphaproteobacteria; order Rhodobacterales; family Roseobacteraceae; genus Shimia; species Shimia sp. R11_0. The sequence continues at coordinate 157,534 of NZ_JAGHQY010000003.1, forward strand.
CTGGCCGCTTTTGGTGGGGTGAACCGGCGTTTCACCAAAGTGGGTGAAGTGATGGGCGGCGTGCCTGTGATTGACGACTATGGCCATCATCCGGTGGAAATTGCCGCCGTATTAAAGGCCGCGCGTCAGGCTTTGGGGGACAGCGGTGGCCGTGTGATTGCCGTGCACCAGCCGCACCGGTATTCGCGTCTGCACTCCCTGTTTGAAGACTTCTGTACTTGCTTCAACGAGGCCGATGTCGTGGGCATCGCGGATGTGTTTGCCGCCGGTGAGACCCCGATTGAAGGGGCGAGCCGTGATGACCTGATCAATGGGCTGGTGGCACATGGGCATCGCCACGCCGTGGCGATCACGCAAGAAGAGGATCTTGTGGCCATGGTGAAGGAAACGGCCAAACCCGGTGATATCGTGGTTTGCCTTGGGGCGGGGTCGATCTCTGCCTGGGCCAATGCCTTGCCGGGTCATCTGGGATAAAAGCGCAAGCCTCGCCATCAAGCGGGGCTTTCATTTTGCACCTCCGTGACAATAGACTGCGCGTGTCTGAAACAAAGAGAATGCCATCGTGAGTCTGTCACTGATCCTTGCCTGCTTCTGGGTGCTGGCCGCCGCCACAGTGGCGATGCTGCCGATGAAACGTCAGTTCGTGCCCGGTCTGGGGTTGCTTCTGGCAGCACCGGTTTTGATTGCCGGGATCTTCTATGAGCATGGGTGGCTGTTTGGTACACTGGCTCTTTTGGGCTTTTTGTCTATGTTTCGGCGCCCTTTGCTGCATTTTGCGCGCAAAGCCTTTGCTCGATCAGAGGACGCCCAAACGGAGGATAAGGCATGACCCTGTCATTGGCAGCTGCGTTTTGCTGGCTTGTGGTGGCTAACCTGCGGGCGATGTTTCCCTCTAAAGACCATCACTGGCGGTTTGCTTATGGGATGATGGGCATTGGCGTGCCGATTCTGATGGGGGTTTTTGTTCAGAATGGGCTGTGGGTGGCGATGATTTTTCTCGCGATGGCGGCGTGGATTATGCGGTGGCCTGTGGTGTATCTCTGGCGCTGGATCAAAGGACGGTTTGTATGATCGTTGACTTTACGCTTGGTTTGAATGCGCTGGTTTGGTTTGCCATTCTGATCATGCCTTTTTACGGGCTGATCACAGGGTTTCGGCGCCGTCGTGATCTTTTGCTGCGTGCCTGTTTGATCTTGCTCTGTCTGGTTGTGGCCTTGTTGACCATGGAAGTCACTCTGAGCGTGACAGAGCCTGTCACCGATGGCGCGGAACATGCGGAGGCACGCGCTGTGCTGGCCAACTATCGGATCTGGGTGGTGCTTGGCGCGGCGGGCGCTGTTGGTCTGGGCTGGGTGTTGCACCATTTGATCACCTCGCTCCGCAAAGCGCGCTGACCGGCTTGTTTGCCTGAACGTGCTTCGCTATCGGTGCGGCGAAGTTGTTTGCGAATACATGAGGATCCCATGTCAGAGATGCCAAGCCCAAGGGGCAAACTTACCGAAGGCAAACCCCTGTCCGGATTGACATGGCTGCGCGTCGGGGGACCAGCGGATTTCCTGTTTCAGCCCGCAGATGTTGAGGATCTTGCCGCGTTTTTGCGTGCGCTTCCGGCAGAGGTTGATGTTTTCCCAATGGGGGTTGGGTCTAATCTTATCGTGCGTGACGGGGGGCTTCGCGCCGTGGTCCTGCGCATGGGGCGCGGGTTCAATCACATAGAAATTGAAGGCAACCGTGTGCGCGCTGGTGTTGCGGCATTGGATGCGCATGTGGCGCGCAAAGCCGCACAGGCTGGTGTGGATCTGACATTTTTGCGCACGATTCCCGGTGCCATTGGCGGGGCAGTGCGCATGAATGCGGGCTGTTACGGGCGCTATACGGCCGATGTTTTTGTGGAAGCCACTGCGGTCACAAGGGCGGGTGAGATCGTGACCCTCACAGCTGAGGATTTGAACTTTCAGTATCGCCAAACCGATCTGCCTGAAGGTTGGGTGATCGTGGAGGCGGTTTTTGAAGGGCCGAGTGGCGATCCTGAAACGCTGGCCGCCCTGATGCAGGCACAGCTTGAAAAACGCGATGCCACACAGCCCACAAAAGAGCGCAGCGCGGGCAGCACATTTCGCAATCCAGCGGGGTTTTCTTCCACAGGTCAGGCGGATGATGTGCATGATTTGAAGGCCTGGAAGGTCATTGATGACGCAGGCATGCGCGGCGCGCGCATCGGTGGCGCGCAGATGAGCGAGATGCATTCCAATTTCCTGATCAACACGGGTGACGCAACTGCCGCAGATCTGGAAAATCTTGGCGAGGAAGTTCGAAAAAGGGTTTTCCAAAACAGCGGAATAGACCTACAGTGGGAAATCATGCGCGTCGGCGAACCGGCGCCGGAATGAGACTCGGCCAAGCATATTTAATCTGCTGTTAACCAAGAGCTGGGATCAACAAAACAATATGGGCGCAAAGCCCAAGACGCGGGCCTAAGGCCTGATTGAGCGCAGGGCACATGTGCCCATCCGAGCAGGCAAATCTTGCCTGATTTCAACAAAGCAGCCGAAGAGGGCTGTGAAAATGAGTCCGAAGGGCTCGCATAAGAACAGGGTCGCAAACGACCCGAGATATTGAGGCACAGTGGGTATGTCAGACAGGACAACCCGGACAGTGGCAGTGGTGATGGGTGGCCCTTCGGCAGAACGGGAAGTGTCACTCTCTACAGGGCGTGAATGCGCGGCTGCCCTTCGGGACGCAGGATTTCAGGTGGTTGAGCTTGATGCGGGCGCAGATTTGGTGGCGCGCCTGCAAGAGAGTGCGCCGGATGTGATATTCAATGCGCTGCACGGTCGTTGGGGCGAAGATGGCTGCGTACAGGGCATCTTTGAATGGCTCCGCATTCCCTATACCCATTCTGGTGTTCTGGCCTCTGCTCTGGCCATGGACAAACAGCGTGCCAAGAACGTGTTCAAATCCGCTGGTCTTCCCGTCGTGGAAAGTGTGATCGCAGACAAGACAGAGGTGGCCGCGCGCCACGTGCTTGCGCCCCCCTATGTGGTGAAGCCCAACAACGAAGGCTCCTCGGTCGGAATTTATATTGTCAATGCGGGGGCGAATACACCACCCCAGTTGGCGGAGACCATGCCGCAGGAGGTGATGGTTGAAACCTATGCCCCGGGTCGGGAGCTGACCACCACTGTGATGGGGGATCGTGCGCTTGGCGTCACGGACATCATCACCGACGGCTGGTATGATTATGAGGCAAAATACGCCGCAGGTGGCTCCCGTCATGAAATTCCCGCGCAGGTGCCGCAAGAGATCTATGACGCCTGCATGGAGTATGCCGTGCGCGCGCATAGGGCCCTTGGCTGTCGTGGCGTGTCTCGCACCGATTTCCGTTGGGATGAGGCGCGTGGCCTTGATGGGTTGATCCTGTTGGAAACCAACACTCAGCCGGGCATGACGCCGACATCGCTGTCGCCGGAGCAGGCCGCCCATTGTGGGCTGTCCTTTGCGGAGTTCTGCGCATGGATGGTGGAGGATGCCACATGCGATCGCTAAGCGCCGCACCTCGCGACAATGCGCCATCCCGCTGGGCTTACCGCTTTGAGCGGTTGATGCTTACGCCGCTGTTTCGGTTCTTTTTGCGCGTGATTGTGCCTTTTGGTGTTGTGGCAACGGCCACAACGATCTGGTTTGCCGATGCGCAGCGGCGCGAAGACCTCAATATCGCCATCAATGATTTGCGGCGCGGCATAGCTGAACGTCCGGAATTCTCCGTGAGCGCTATGGCGATTGATGGGGCCTCTGAAGGGATCGCAGAGGAAATCAGAGAAATTCTGTCGTTGAGCTTCCCTGTGAGCCAGTTTGATCTTGATCTCGAAGGGCTGCGCGCACAGGTGGTTGAGCTGCCTGCGATTGCAAGTGCCTCCTTGCGGGTGCGGCCGGGTGGCATTCTGCAGCTTAACATTTCTGAGCGCACGCCAGTTGCGGTATGGCGCACGCATGAAGGCCTGGCTCTGATTGACCCGGACGGGCATGTCACAGGGCCGGCGTTATCGCGTCACGCGCATCCTGAGATGCCGCTGATCGCGGGGGAGGGGGCGGATCTGGTCGTTCGGGAAGCCCTACATCTTTTGGCTGCTGCGGAGCCGTTGAAAGCGCGGGTGATTGGCCTTGTGCGTGTCGGCGAGCGGCGCTGGGATGTGGTGCTGGACCGTGGACAGCGGATTTTGTTGCCCGAGCAGGGCGCCGTTGAGGCTTTGGATCGCGTTGTGGCACTGCACAGCGCAGAAGAGCTTCTGGAGCGGGATATTCAGGTGGTGGACATGCGCCTTGCGCGGCGTCCAACCATCCAACTTACTGAAAATGCGGTAGAAGACTGGTGGCGAACCAGCAAGACGACATTGGGGACAACGGGACAATGACAGAGCTGTATCAAAGCCAGCGCGCCATGCGGACGATGCGCAAAGCGGCCATGCAACGGGGGGTGATTGCGGTGCTCGATGTGGGCACTTCCAAAATCGCCTGTTTGGTGCTGCGCTTTGACGGCACAGACCGTCTGGCGAGCGTTGAAGGCATCGGCTCCATGGCGGGCCAAAGTGGCTTCCGAGTGATCGGGGCCAATACGATCATGTCCCGTGGCGTGAAATTTGGTGAAATTGACACCATGCAGGAAACCGAGAGGGCTATTCGCACGGTGGTGCAGGCGGCTCAGAAAATGGCAAAAATCCGTGTGGATCACGTGATTGCCTGTTTCGCTGGCGCGGAGCCGCGTTCCTACGGTCTGGATGGTCAGATTGAAGTGGATGGTCAGGTGGTTGGCGAGCAGGACGTGGCGCGTGTCTTGGCCGCTTGCGATGTGCCTGACTACGGCTCTGACCGGGAAGTCCTTCATGCGCAACCGGTGAACTTTGCTCTGGATCATCGCTCAGGGCTGGGCGATCCGCGCGGGCAGGTGGGCAATGTTCTGACCACGGACATGCATATGCTGACGGTCGACAAAGTCGCCGTGCAAAACCTTGTACATTGCATCAAGCGCTGTGATCTGGAGCTCGCAGGGATTGCCTCTTCGGCCTATGTGTCTGGACTTTCTGCGCTGGTGGAGGATGAGCAAGAGCTGGGCGCGGCCTGTATCGATATGGGCGGCGGCGCAACCAGCCTGTCGATTTTCATGAAAAAGCACATGATCTTTGCCGATACCGTGCGCATGGGCGGGGATCATGTCACTGGTGACATCTCAATGGGGCTGCAAGTGCCCACGGCCACAGCGGAGCGGATCAAAACCTTCTACGGTGGCGTGATGGCAACCGGCATGGATGACCGCGAGATGATTGAGCTGTCGGGCGACACAGGCGACTGGGAGCACGATCGGCGCACGGTCAGCCGGGCGGAGCTTATTGGCATCATGCGTCCGCGTGTTGAAGAAATTCTTGAGGAAGTGCGCGCGCGCTTGGATGCTGCTGGGTTTGAGCATCTCCCAAGTCAACAGATTGTGCTGACAGGTGGTGGCAGTCAGATTCCGGGGCTGGATGGGCTGGCAACAAAAATTCTGGGGCAGCAAGTGCGTTTGGGCCGGCCCATGCGGGTTCATGGTTTGCCACAGGCAGCGACCGGACCGGGCTTCGCTGCAACGGTCGGAATGTGTCTGTTCGCCACGCATCCACAGGATGAATGGTGGGACTTTGACTTGCCCGTGGATCGCTACACCAATCGCACCCTTGGGCGCGCGGTAAAGTGGTTTCGTGAAAATTGGTGAGAAAGCTTTCTAGGCGCGTTTTTCGGGGTGACCTTCTTTACCGGCTCGGTTAAGGTTTTGGTAACCGCGGTTAAAACGTGGACTCATCAGGCCGAGCAGGGCCTTCGAACAAGAAAATCCCATATCGTGACGCCCTTGGTGTCTCGATTGGCTCTGTAGTGTTGTGCCAAGGGGCGCTTGTCCCGCCAAATGTGGCGGTTTCGGCAAGATGCCGCTAGTTTCTGTGTTTTTGCCCCACATTTTGTGGCGAAATGTGCTTTTTGGGATGACGATTCCTGAAAGCCTGTTAATATTGCACATGAGTAGGCAGAAACTCGCCCGCAATGCGGGTTAGAAAAACAGGCGGACAGTTCTATGACATTGAATCTGACGATGCCCGATGAGGGTGATCTGAAGCCCCGCATCACCGTATTTGGTGTTGGCGGTGCTGGTGGCAACGCGGTCAACAACATGATCGACAAAGAGCTTGAGGGTGTGGAGTTCGTTGTTGCGAACACCGACGCACAAGCTCTGCAGCAGAGCAAATCTGACAGCCGTGTTCAGCTAGGTGTCAAAGTCACTGAAGGTCTGGGTGCTGGGGCGCGCGCAACAGTAGGTGCCGCCGCTGCCGAAGAAAGCATTGAGCAGATTGTAGATCATCTTGCTGGCGCGCACATGTGCTTCATCACCGCCGGTATGGGCGGTGGTACTGGTACGGGTGCCGCACCAATTATTGCGCAAGCCGCGCGCGAACTTGGTGTCCTGACCGTCGGCGTTGTGACCAAGCCATTCCAATTCGAAGGCGCAAAACGTATGCGCCAGGCGGAAGAAGGCGTTGAGATGCTGCAGAAGATGGTCGACACGCTGATCATCATTCCAAACCAGAACCTGTTCCGTCTTGCCAACGAGAAAACCACCTTCACCGAAGCTTTCTCCATGGCGGATGATGTGCTGTATCAAGGTGTCAAAGGCGTGACCGACCTCATGGTGCGTCCGGGCCTGATCAACCTTGACTTCGCAGACGTGCGCGCTGTCATGGATGAGATGGGCAAGGCGATGATGGGCACCGGCGAGGCCGAAGGCGAAGATCGCGCCATTCAGGCGGCTGAGAAAGCCATTGCCAACCCGCTGCTGGATGAGATTTCTCTGCGCGGTGCGAAGGGTGTTCTGATCAACATCACTGGTGGTCATGATCTGACTCTGTTTGAACTGGACGAAGCGGCCAACCGCATTCGTGAGGAAGTCGACGCTGACGCCAACATCATCGTGGGCTCCACTATGGATGACAGCCTTGATGGTGCGATGCGCGTGTCGGTTGTGGCGACGGGTATCGATGCCGCTGAAACCACATCTGCGATGCCACTGCCGCGCCGCTCTATGAAGGCCCCTTTGACGCAGGCACCTGTGGAAGAGGCGGCTCCGGCAGCACCAGTTGCAGCTCCGGCGCCAGTGGCCGAAGAGGTTGCTCAACCCGCGTTGACCGTGGATGAGCCCTCCCTCTTCCCTCAGATGGATGCACAGCGCGCCGCTGCGGAAGAGCAGATGGAAGACATCTTTGAAGAGGTGGCTCCAGCGCCTGCGCCAACAGCCCCAACCTTTGATGCTGTTTCTGCGGGGGCAGATGTGCCTCCCCCAGCGTATCGTCCGGCTCCAGCACAGGCCGCGCAGCCTGAGATGTTTGAAGAAGACGAACCACAGGATTTTGTTGCGCCCCAGCGTCCTGCGCCCGGCACACCAACGCCCCAGCTGATGCAACGTTTGCAAGCCGCTGTGGAAAAGGCCCCTGCGGCACCGGCACGCCCTGCAGCACCAGCGCCTGAGCCCAAAGCAGAAGAGCGTCCGCGCTTTGGTATCAACTCGCTGATCAACAAGATGACTGGTCATGCAGCAGAGCAGCCCAACATGCGTGCAGCTCAACCTGCGCCCGCGCCGCGTCACCAGCCAGCAGTTCAGTCCAATCAACCGGCGACGCAAGCGGATGAGGATCAGGAGCGGATCGAAATCCCAGCTTTCCTGCGCCGTCAGGCAAACTGATTTTTCAATAAATAAATGTGAGGAGGCCACCCTTTTGGGTGGCCTTTTTACGTTTATTAACCATGATTTAGGCGGAAGTGCGCGGTGTTTTGCCGAACTGTTACAATCATGTTTCAGACCGTTGCAAAGCTTTATTTGAGATGACGGGCTGAACCCACTACCTCAATGATGCGGCCAAGGGTGTGCCGCGTCACCTTGGGGAAACTCGTGCAAGCCACATTAAAATCATCAGCTCATTTTTCCGGTACTGGTCTTCATTCAGGCGCTCAGGTGCATCTGACTGTGCGGCCGGCCTCTGCTGATTATGGTATCTGGTTTAAGCGCACGGATGTTTTGATCGGGGATGCCATGATCCCGGCGCGCTGGGATGTTGTTGAGCAAACTGCGCTCTGCACCCGTATCGTAAATGAGGCGGGCGTTTCCGTCTCCACCATTGAACATCTGATGGCTGCGCTTGCGGGCTGTGGCATTCATAATGCTTTGATCGAAATCGATGCGCCAGAAGTCCCTATTCTGGATGGCAGCGCGGCAGAGTTTGTGCAGGCTTTCCTGAAGGCGGGTATTGTGTCCCAAGCGATGCCCGTGTGGGCCGTTGAAGTTCTCAAGCCCGTGTCCGTTCAGCGTGGCGAAGCCATCGCAGAGCTGCATCCGGCCGCGGAAATGCGGATTGATTTCCACATCGACTTTGTTGATGAGGCCATTGGTCAGCAGACCAAAGAGCTTAACCTTGCCAACGGCAGTTTTGTTCGTGAGCTTTGTGACAGCCGCACGTTCTGCCGTCAGGCGGACGTGGATGCGATGCGCGCCAACGGTCTGGCGCTTGGCGGCAGCCCCGAGGAAAACGCGGTGGTGTTTGATGGCGCAAATGTGAAGGCGGCCGGTGGGCTGCGGCACGCGGATGAACCGGTGCGTCACAAGATGCTGGATGCCATGGGAGACCTGTATTTGGCCGGTGCGCCCATGCTGGCGCATTACCGTGGTCATCGGGCTGGTCATTCGCTCACAAATGCTTTGCTGCGCGAGCTTTTTTCGGATCCCTCCAACTGGCGTCTCGTGCAATGCACCCCGCAACAGGCGGCGCGTCTTCCTGGGGCTGGCGTACACATCGGCGAATTCCCGGCAGTTGCCTAACACCTGTGAGACAATTCCTGCCAAAGGCGTTTTGCCTCGGAAATTTCTGTGCTAACAGCTTGGGAAAGACGCGGGAGTTTCCCGTAGGGAGCAGAAGGTTGAGCACTATGGCAGGCATCGGAACGCGCACCCGCCTTTTTGGATCGGTTCTGGCGTTGGCATTTGTTATCGCGTGTGGTGACAACGATGTAAGTGATGCCCGCAGAGGCACGCTGGACCTGGAACAATTCACACCAGAGCAGATCTATGAGCGCGGGGAATTTGAGCTTGCGCGAGATCGCGGCACGGACGCGGCGTTCTTCTTTTCAGAAATTGAGCGCCTGTATCCCTATTCGGAATTGTCCAAGCGTGCGCTGATCATGCAGGCGTTTTCTTATCATTCCGACAAGAGTTACCCTGAAAGCCGCGCGGCGGCTCAGCGCTATATTGATTTCTATCCGGCTGACGAAGACGCAGCTTATGCGCAGTATCTTCTGGCGCTGAGCTACTACGATCAGATTGATGAGGTCGGGCGCGACCAGGGGCTGACCTTCCAGGCCCTTCAAGAATTGCGCAAGGTCATCGAAATTTATCCGGAGAGTGAATATGCGCGCTCCGCGATCTTGAAATTCGATCTGGCCTTTGACCACCTTGCCTCCAAAGAAATGGAAATTGGCCGGTATTACCTCCGTCGGGATCATTATTCGGCTGCCATCAATCGTTTCCGAGTGGTCGTGGAAGATTTTTCAACCACCACGCATACCGCAGAGGCGTTGCACCGCTTGGTCGAAGCCTATCTGTCTTTGGGGCTTGTTTCTGAGGCGCAGACCGCAGCGGCTATTTTGGGGCACAATTTCCAAGCCACGGAATGGTATGAAGACAGCTATAAGCTGCTGCGTGAAAATGGTCTGGAAGCGAAGCCTGAAGGCAGTAGCTGGCTCAGCCAGGTGTACCGTCAGACCGTGCAGGGCCAATGGTTGTAAAGGGGGGCAGGGGTCTCCCTGTCGTGTGACCGAAGATGCTGCGCTCGCTTGATATTCGCGACATGCTTATCATCGACCATCTGGAACTTGCCTTCCAGCCGGGTCTGAACGTGCTGACCGGGGAAACCGGGGCGGGGAAATCCATTCTGCTGGACAGTCTGGGGTTTGTTCTGGGATGGCGTGGGCGCGCAGAGCTTGTGCGGGCCGGAGCAGAGCAGGGCGAAGTGATTGCCGAGTTCGATCTGCCAGAAGGCCATGCGGCGCACGCCATTTTGGAAGATGCGGGCCTGCCGGGGGGCGAGGAATTGATCTTGCGGCGTGTCAATCGCACCGACGGGCGCAAGACCGCATGGGTGAATGACCGCCGTGTGTCTGGCGAGGTATTGCGCCGCCTGTCGGAAACGTTGGTGGAATTGCACGGGCAACATGATGATCGCGGTCTGCTCAATCCCAAGGGGCACCGTGATCTGCTCGATATTTTTGCAGAGACAGCGGAGTTGCGCCGCAACACCCGGTCAAGCTGGGCAGCCGTCACAAGTGCGCGTAAGGCATTGGCTGCGGCAGAGGCTGCGCTGGCCGAAGCCAAGGACGAAGAAGAGTTCTTGCGGCACGCGGTGACAGAGCTCGATAAACTTGATCCGCAACCCAATGAAGAGGCAGACCTCGACACCCGGCGCCGCCTGATGCAGGGGGCGGAAAAAGTGCGCGAAGACGTAAGCCGCGCCCATGCGACCCTTGGCAATGGGGGCGCTGAGAGTGCCATGGGGGATGCTTTGCGCTGGTTGGATGGTGCGGCAGGTGAGACGGGCGGCGCGCTTGAAGCTCCGGTTGCGGCGCTGGAGCGGGCGCTTAATGAGCTTAGCGATGCCGTGGATGGGATTGAACGCTGTCTTGATGCCCTGCAGTTCAATCCACATGAGCTGGAAGAAATCGAAGAGCGGCTCTTTGCCATTCGGGGTTTGGCGCGCAAACATGGGGTGATCCCAGACGAGCTTGGCCAATTTGCCAATGATCTACGAACCCGCCTCACCGCATTGGACGCGGGGGAGGGCAATATTGCCGAGTTGAAGGCCGCACTGAAGTCCGCCGAAGCCGAGTATGATCTGGCGGCCTCCGCCCTGACAAAGCTGCGCGCCAGCGCGGCGCAAGCGCTTGATGCCGCTGTCATGGCAGAACTCGCACCACTCAAAATGGAGCGCGCAGTGTTTCAGACACGGCTCAGCGCCGGAGAGCCAGGACCTGAGGGACGGGACGCTGTTGAATTTGTTGTGGCCACCAACCCGGGTGCTCCTGCTGGGCCTTTGGCCAAGATTGCCTCAGGCGGGGAACTGAGCCGTTTCCTTCTGGCTCTGAAAGTCTGTCTGACCAGTGATATCAGCGGTATGACCCTGATCTTTGATGAAATCGATCGCGGCGTGGGCGGGGCAACCGCCGATGCGGTGGGACGTCGGTTGAAAGTTCTTGCCGAGGGCGGTCAGGTGCTTGTGGTGACGCATTCGCCACAGGTGGCGGCTTTGGGCGCGCATCATTGGCGCGTGGAGAAATCCGTGAAAAACGACCAGACCCTGAGCCGGGTTGTGCCTCTGGATCAGAAAGAGCGCGTCGATGAGGTGGCTCGGATGATTTCCGGTGACACCATCACAAAAGAAGCGCGCGCCGCCGCCAAGTCGCTTTTGACCTGATCTTCATCTGCTCTTCTGGGCGCGAGGCGTGCTGTCTTGCACACGCTGCGCCACTTTGCTGTGAAACGCTCTGCTTACGCCTTTGCGCTACACCTAAAAACGGACTAGATCGAAGAAGATCACCCTTTGGTGCCCCACCCGGAGAAAATACACTCTCATGGCGAAGTCGGTTGGCTCATTTTTGGCGGAAAGCGCGCAAGACGCGGCCAACACCTGCCGAGGTGGCTGGAAGGTTTTGCTCAACAAAGGCCCCAGCCAGTTTCAGTTTTGGATCATTGCCCTTTGCATCGGGATTGCGGCGGGATTTGCGGCCCTGTTGTTTCGCAAGGGGATCCATTTTCTGCAATCCACGCTCTACGGCGCCGAAGACATCAATATGCTGCACAGCTTTGCCAACACGCTGCCTTGGTATTGGCTTTTGGTGATCCCGGCCGTTGGCGGTTTGCTCGTGGGCCTCATTCTGAACCGATTTACGCCGGATGGGCGCGTGCGTTCCGTCGCGGATGTGATTGAAGGGGCCGCGCTCTATGAGGGGCGGGTGGAGCGGAAAGCCGGGGTCGCCTCTGCTGTTGCCTCTCTGATCACGCTCAGCTCTGGGGGCTCTACCGGGCGTGAGGGTCCTGTTGTGCATATGGCCGGCGTGATTGCCAGTTGGGTGAGCGACAAGATCCGCGCTGACGGCATCACCGGGCGCGATCTTCTGGGCTGTGCTGTGGCGGCGGCGGTGTCTGCCTCGTTTAATGCGCCGATCGCGGGCGCGCTTTTTGCGCTTGAAGTGGTGCTGCGCCACTTTGCGGTCCATGCCTTTGCGCCCATTGTGATCGCCTCTGTGGCGGGAACCGTGATCAACCGGCTTGAGTTTGGAGATGTCACGGAATTCACCTTAAACACCGGCACAGCGCTGCAGTTTTACCATGAACTTCCGGCCTTCCTGATCCTTGGCGGCCTCTGTGGCATGGTCGCTGTCGCGCTGATGTGGACGATCTTCTGGGCCGAGGATATGGCCAACCACTTGCAGGAAGATCTGCGCATCCCACGCTGGCTGCGCCCAGCAATCTCAGGGCTGCTGCTTGGCGCAATGGCGATCTGGTTCCCGCATATTATTGGTGTGGGGTATGAGACCACCTCCGCCGCACTCACAGGAAATCTGCTGCTCCATGAAGCGATGGTGTTTGCGGTTCTGAAAGTGATTGCCGTCTCCATCACAATGGCCGGTCGTATGGGCGGCGGCGTGTTCTCTCCCGCGCTCATGGTCGGGGCTTTGACAGGGCTCGCCTTTGGCATGATCGCGACGGCCATTTTTCCAAATGTCTCAGGAACCACCACGCTCTATGCACTTGCGGGTCTTGGGGCCGTTGCGGCGGCGGTTCTGGGCGCGCCGATCTCCACCACTTTGATCGTGTTTGAGATGACAGGAGACTGGCAAACCGGTCTCGCTGTGATGGTGGCCGTATCGATTTCCACCGCGCTCAGTTCGCGCCTTGTGGATGGATCTTTCTTCCTGACGCAGCTGGAGCGCCGCAATGTGCATATTGCAGCAGGCCCGCAGGCCTACCTTTTGGCAATGTTTAATGTGACAAAGATCATGCGCCGTCCCGATCACCCCCGCGCAGCACAGGAAGACCTGTGTTGGGAGATGATCTCAGAAGGGCAGTATCTGGATCGCAATGCCACATTGGAAGGCGCGATGCCTCTGTTTGAGACCTTGAATGCGGCCTATCTGCCTGTGGTGCGGCTCGGCAACGAGGGAGAGCCCCCCGTCCTGCTTGGGGCGGTCTTTCATGTGGATGCGCTGCGTGCCTATAACAAGGCGTTGGCGGAGACGGCCGCAGAGGAACATTCCTGAGCGGTTAATATTCGTAAAGCTCCACAGTCTCTGCCTTCATCTGGTAGGTCACATCAACCTCCGTGTCGCCATCCACCATAAAGAGCGATTGGCGCACGAGCTCCTCTTCAAGGGCCCCCGTGATCCAGATCGGCGTATAAAAGCCTTCTGCAGGAAAGCCATCTGGATAGCTGACACGGACGATCTGATTGGCCGGTGGGGGGGGCGTGTGAATACAGGCCCCAACGGTGGGCACCAGCAGGAACTCCACCGCCTTCTCCCCCTCCATTTCCAGTGGCAACAGGTAGCCGGGCAGGCGGATACTCTCGCCAATGATCTCAGGATTTGAGGCCGTGGATTCCGCCTGTAGCTGCGCCATAATCCGCAACCGTTCAGCAAATAGGAAATCCGCATCAATGCCTTCTGCGGTGAATTCCCCACGCATAACCTTGGCCTGTGCGGCGGCCTCTGTGTCGCCATCTTCCGTTGCGAGCATGTCCAGCCGCAACAACTGCGCCAGCCGGTCCATTTGAGCGTTCGAAAGCGTCTCAAACGGATTTTCAATGGGTGTCGTGGGCCCTGACAGCTCGTCCCAGCCGATATTGCGCGTTTGCGCCAAGGCGGCTGTGCCTGTCACCACAAGGCTCAAAACTCCGGCTGCGGGCATCAGAAACGGGGTCATTTGCATCCTCAAACTCATCTTTTGTTTCCGCATCAATGCTGTCAGAGCCGTGTGGTCAAACCATCCGCCAGCGTCATGCGGTACATGCGCCACGCTGGCAGAAGGCTGGCCAGCATGCCAAAACAAAATATCGCGATGAGCCGCTTTAAGTCGCCTTGTGCGAAAAAGTCCATCTGCATTTTGAAACCGAACTGGTCAAACACGATGGGATTGGTTGCCAATGTGGATACCCACAAAAGGCACAGCCCCAAGAGCAGTGCCAAGAGCGTCAGCAAAGCCGCCTCCAGCACGATCAGGCAGAACACATGCAGGGGCGTTGCCCCGACGGATCGCAAAATGGCAAATTCACGCCGCCGGGTTTCCAATGCGGCAGACAGCATCACGACCATGCCAATCATCCCCGCCAGCGCCACGGCTGCGGCCATCACGCGCAGGGCCTGCTCGGCGGTGCCGGTGATCGACCAAAGCTGCAAGAGCGCCACATTTGGCATGACCGCACTCAAGGCTTCTGCCTCGTAGGTTGCCAGATGACGCTGCACGGCCAAGACCGCACTTCGGTTTTGAAGCCCCACATAGACGCCGTTGAGTTGCTGAGGGACAAATGTCGGGGCTTCCTCATCGCCAGAGGCTTGCGCCGGAGTGTCTTGCCACTGCAACGTGGCTGCGGAAGCTTCCCCCGCCGGTTTGTCCGTGCCCAAACGGGCCAACGGGTCCGCCAGAAGAGGCGCGCGCGGGGCATGCAAGGCCTCAAAGCCTTCCAGCGACACAAACACCATGCGATCCACAGCTGTGCCTGTCGGTGCCAAAACGCCAGCGACGGTGAAGGGCGCGTCGTCATGCATGTCAAAGGCCACGGCCCCCACGCCATGGGCGTTGACGATTTTTGTGCCGACCTCATAGCCAAAACGCTTTTGCAGTTCCGCGCCAATGACAGCCTCATCTGGAGCCGCGAAGGCGGCGCCGCTGGCAAATGTAAGTGGCTGTTTGTTACTGTGTCGAAAATGCGCAAAATAGCTTGCTTCGGTGCCGATCACAGGGTGGCCCCGGTGGTTGTCGCCCATCATCAGGGGAACGGCCCAGGCAACAGCTGGCAAACTGCGCAGTTCCTGCAGGCTTTGCCAGCTCATCCCAGATCCGGTGGAGCCAACTCCAAAGACCGTTGCCATCAGGATCTGAACGTCATTGCCCCTCGGCGCGACAATCAGATCGACTCCGGAAGCCGCATTTGCAAAGGACTGACGGGCACTGTCGCGCAGGCGTTCCACGCCGAGCATCAAAGTCACACTCAAAGCCAAGGCGCAGAGTGTCAGCGCGGCGATAAAGCGGCGGTTCCACAGGCTTTGATACGCAATCTTCAGCATCACTCTGCCTCGCGCTGAGGAAATGTGTTGATGTCAGACAGTTGTACAACGCGATCAAAATGCGGGGCCAGCGTTGTGTCATGGCTCACCATCAACAGGCTTGCGCCCGTTTTGGCAACCTGTGCCATCATGACATTAAGGAAGCTGTGTTTTGCAAGCTCGTCCAAAGCGCTGGTTGGCTCATCCGCCAAGATAAGTTCGGGGGCGCCCATCAGCGCCCGTGCCACCGCAACACGTTGTTGTTGTCCAACACTCAACTGGGCGCTCGCACACCCATGCCAAAGCGGTTCTGGCAGCCCCAGTGCAACCATCAGCCCCTGTGCAACCTGCTCTGCTGGCTTGTTGAGTTGCGCCTTGCGACGTTTTGAGAATTTGAGCGGCAGGCAGACATTTTCCGCTGCCGTCATCCATGGGATCAGATTGAACCCCTGAAAAATCATCCCGATGTGGTTTGCGCGAAATCTATCGCGGGCCTGTGGCGTGAGTGCGCCCATGTCCTGGCCCACAACCTGTACCGTGGACTTTGGCAGATCGACCACGCCTGAAATGGCGGACAGCAGGCTTGATTTACCACTGCCACTTGGCCCTTGCAAAAGGACGCGTTCGCCCGCCTCCAAAGAAAACACATCAATGTTGATCACGGGTCGTGCTTGACCAGGCCATGCAAATGACAGGTTTTCAATGGAAACGCGCATCATACCAGAAACCGATACCTAGGAAGGAGCAAGGCCCCGCCAAGTCGAAGCCTGCGCAATTAGACGCGTTCAACGGTCACCAGATCAGAGGTGTGAAACGCCAGATGGTCCTTGATGCGCGCCACATCTGCGATGGGGTCTTCATAGCTCCAGGCAGAATCTTTGATGGTCTGGCTCTTGGTGACAATCGAAAAATAGGACGCATCCCCTTTGAGAGGGCAGTGGGTGCGCTTGTCGCTGTCATCAAGGAAAGCCGTGGCAATATCGCTGCGCGGAAAATAGATCACAGGGGTCATATCGCCCTCACTCAGTTCCAGAGCATTTGTGCTTTCGCCGAGAATCGCGCCGCCTGCGCGGACAACCCAATTGCCTTCAGCCTTGCGAATGGTGATTTTACTGCTCATTTTTGGTCCCCTTACCGTTGTGCGGCGTTGATATCCGCAGAGCGTGACACAAAAATGTCACCCGCTGCGGTGCACTTTGCGGCATCTTGTCCCGAAGCGCCGTCATATCTAGAGGGCTGCGGTGGCTGCATCCAACCATAGTTTGTCTTCTGGCGCGAGTCGCTGCGACAAAACCTGACGACACGTCGCATGATAAGCGTTCAGCCAATCCCGCTCGTCTGGGCTCAACATGTCCACAACGATCATCTCACGCGCAATCGGAGCATATGTCAGAGTGCGGAACTGAAGCATGGCACGATGATCGTCGCCACCGGGCAAATCGGGGGCTTCTTCCACCACAATCAGGTTCTCCAGCCGAATGCCAAATGCGCCGGGGCGATAGTATCCGGGCTCATTTGAAAGGATCATGCCCGGCTCCAGCGGGGTGTCGCTGATCCGTGCAAGCCGCTGCGGGCCTTCATGCACACAGAGATAGGCCCCCACACCATGCCCCAGACCATGATCAAAATCCTGCCCGGCCATCCACAGAGGCAAGCGACCAATCGCTTCGATATGGCATCCAGCCACACCTTTGGGGAAGCGCATACGGGTCACGGCAATCATGCCCTGCAACACGCGGGTGAAGGCAACTTTGGCCTCGTCGCTCACATCACCCACAGACAAGGTGCGGGTGATGTCGGTTGTGCCATCGGCATATTGGCCACCACTGTCGAGCACCATGAGATCGCCATTGGCCAGTGGACGATTGGTTTCTTCGGTCACGCGGTAGTGCATGATCGCCCCATTGGGGCCAGTGCCAGCGATGGTTTCAAAGCTGATGTCCAGCAGCGCATTGGTGGCGCGGCGGCATTCTTCCAGCTTTTTGACCACATCAATTTCGGTCAGGGCTGTTTTGTCCTGTGCCTCAAACCAGCTCAGAAAGCTTGTGACCGCGGCGCCATCTCGCAGATGGGCTTCGGCCATGCCGGCAATTTCAGCGGCATTCTTGCGCGCCTTGGGCATCACACAGGGGTCTTGCCCGTAAGACATCTGCGCATCACTTTGCGCAACGGCGGCCTGAACGGCGATCGGCGCGCTGGCTTTGTCCAGACGCACAACCCCGTCAAGTTGCGCGAGGTGGGAGACAAAGGCATCGGGGCTGTGTACGCGCACCGCGCCACCCAGATGCTCTTTCACCGCCTGCAGTTTGCTCTCGGCCATGAAAAGATCGACCGAAGCGTCGGCATTCAGGATCGCAAAGCCATGCGCCAGAGGGTTTCGGGGAATGTCTGCGCCACGAATGTTGAGCAGCCATGCAATGCTGTCAGGCAGGGTAATCACTGCGCCCGTCTCGCCTTTGGCATGCAAATCAGCGGCCAGACGCGCCCGCTTGTCTCCATGTGCTTCACCCGCGACAGAGGTCGGATGGGCCTTGACCGGCGCCATTGGAGGGGCGGGCTGATCTTCCCAAATGGCATCCACGGGATTAGCCATTGGAACAAATTCAATGCCGGTGCCGACAACAGCCTGCTGCAAGGCTTCAAGCTGTCCAATGGTGTAGAGCCACGGGTCAAAGCCCACAGTGCCCGCACCAAGGTGTTTAACGATCCATGGGCCCGGCAAGACATCCGGCCAATCCACTGGCGTATAGCAGTCCGCAACCTGCTCTTTCACCTGTGTGCGATAGCGCCCGTCAACAAAGACACCGGCCTTGTCTTGTAGTACCACACAGAAGCCCGCAGAGCCGGTGAAGCCCGTGAGCCAGGCCAGCCTGTCGTCACGCGGCGCAACATATTCCCCTTGATGGGCATCCGCGCGGGGCACCAGAAAACCATCAACCCCCGCTTCGCTCAGCTTGCTACGCAGGGCTTTCAGTCGCGCAGGCCCCTGTTCTGGGCGGGCGGTGACTTCAAAATCCTGAAACATCGTAAATCTCCTCAAACGGGGAAAATATAGGGCCAAAGCGGGTGCGCCACTGATGATGACGCGCCCAAAGTGATGATAAGCTGGGCGCGGGAAGCACAGGCAAGAGGGGTTGGCCCCTCTCGCCGGTCAATGTCAGCCTGCCTTGCGCATGCCCATGACGCGCGCACGTGCACGCGGGTCGCTGTCAAACAGAGCCGCAAGCTGTTCGGTCATGGCACCAGCCAATTGTTCCACATCCGTGATTGTGACCGCACGGTCGTAGTAGCGTGTCACATCATGGCCAATACCGATGGCGAGCAGTTCCACCATCTTGCGCTTTTCCACCATGGCAATCACATCCCGCAGGTGCTTTTCCAGATAGTTGGCGGGGTTCACGGAAAGCGTGCTGTCATCCACAGGCGCGCCATCGGAAATCACCATCAGGATCTTGCGCTGTTCGGGCCGCATCATCATGCGGCGGTGCGCCCATTCCAGCGCCTCACCGTCGATGTTTTCTTTCAGCAGCCCTTCTTTCATCATCAGGCCAAGATTTGGCCGCACACGCCGCCAAGGGGCATCCGCCTGTTTATAGATGATATGGCGCAGATCATTCAGACGTCCGGGCTGTTGCGGGCGCCCGTCATTGAGCCATTTCTCGCGTGCAAGACCGCCTTTCCAGGCGCGTGTTGTAAAACCGAGGATTTCCACCTTCACGTTGCAGCGTTCCAGCGTGCGGGCCAGCACGTCGGCACAGATGGCCGCGATCGAAATCGGACGGCCACGCATGGAGCCTGAGTTGTCCAAAAGCAGCGTCACCACGGTGTCACGGAATTCCGTGTCGTGTTCCATCTTGAAGCTCAATGGCGTGGTGGGGTTGGCCACCACCCGCGCCAGACGACCCGCATCCAGCGTGCCTTCCTCAAGATCAAACTCCCAACTGCGGTTCTGCTGGGCTTGAAGACGGCGTTGCAGGCGGTTGGCCAGACGGCTCACGGCCCCTTTGAGCGGTTCCAGTTGCTGGTCCAGATAGGCGCGCAGCCGTTCCAGCTCTACAGGTTCTGCCAGATCTTCAGCGGCAATTTCTTCGTCGTTGGTGGTGTCAAACACCACATAGTCCGGGTCCGCCTCCGAAATGGGGGGAGGGGGCGGAGGATCAAGCGGGGCGTCCCCATCGGGCATCTCCGCCTCATCGGACATCTCGTCGTCCGCCATGTCATCCATGGTGACCTGCGCTTCGGACATGTCCTGTTGCTCTTCCTGAGACTGCTCAGGATTGGCTTCGGTGTCCTCTTCTTCGCTCTGGTCTTCGCCGCTGCTGTCGGGATCATCCTGTTCTTCGGACTCAGGCTCGGCCTCGTCCTGCTGATCATCAAGATCGTCTGGGTCGTCCCCAAGCTGATCGCCATAGCCCAGATCATCAATGATCTGTCGGGCAAATTTCGCAAAGGCCTGCTGATCGTCGAGCAGACCTTGAAGGTCCCCCAAGTGGTCTCCGGCGCTTTGCTCGATGTAGCCGCGCCAGAGGTTCATCACATTGGCAGCCGCTGGCGGCAGGTCGCGGCCCGTGGCCAGATGCCGGATCAGATAGCCTGCTGCCACCGCAAGGGGCGCCTGCTCTGTGGAGGTCATCTCCCCATAGCCGCGTCCGGCAGCCTCATGGCTGATTTTCACGTCAATGTTGGAGGCCGTGCCGGGCATGTCACGCGCGCCCATGGCTTCGCAGCGGGCGGTTTCCATGGCTTCGTAAAGATCACGTGCAATGCCCTGACCGGGGGCATAGCGCATGTGGGTTGCATTGTCGTGATACTTGCGTTGCAGCGCCAGCGCATCTGCTGTGCCCCGTGCCAAAAGCACCTCATCGCGGCTCATGCGGCGGCTCACCTGTGGCAGGCGCATTGCATCGCCGGAAACGCCGGACGGGTCCACCGTGTAAGAGACCGACAATTCCGGGTCGTCAGCCATCACTTTGGTGGCCTCAGCCAGGGCCTTCTTGAACGGATCAGCGGGGTTGTCGCTTGGTTTTTTCATGATCGCACCCAGTCCATAGAATGAGTTTCCCGCCCAAAATGGTCTTTGTCCAGCCTTCTGTTATGAGATGGCGGCGCCCGACCGCGGGCGGAAAACGAAGTGCCCGCCCATGGGGGCGGTCGGGCACTGCCCGGCGTTGCCGCCGGACAAGGCTGTTGTTTAACCCAAGCTCACGTTTGCAGCGCTTTCCGGCAGCTCTTCGTCAAAGCAGCGCTGGTAGAATTCTGCCACAGTCTGGCGTTCGAGCTCGTCACATTTGTTCAGGAAGCTCAGGCGGAAGGCATAGCCCACATTGCGGAAGATCTCTGCGTTGGCCGCCCAGTTGATCACGGTCCGTGGGCTCATCACGGTGGAGAGATCGCCGTTCATGAAGGCCGTCCGGGTCAAATCCGCCACGGTCACCATCTGGTTTACAATTTTACGGCCTTCCGCGGTGTTGTAATGTGGGGCCTTGGACAGGATAATCGCGGCTTCGGCATCGTGGCTGAGGTAGTTCAGCGTCGCCACCAGAGACCAGCGGTCCATCTGCGCTTGGTTGATCTGCTGTGTGCCGTGATAAAGCCCGGTGGTATCCCCGAGACCCACGGTGTTGGCCGTGGCAAACAGGCGGAAATAGGGGTTGGGCGTGATCACTTCGTTTTGGTCCAGAAGGGTCAGCTTACCATCGGTTTCCAGAACCCGCTGAATGACAAACATCACGTCGGCGCGGCCTGCATCATATTCGTCAAACACAATGGCCGTCGGGTTACGCAGCGCCCAAGGCAGAATGCCTTCGTGGAACTCTGTCACCTGTTTGCCATCGCGCAGTTTGATAGCGTCTTTTCCGATCAGGTCGATCCGGCTGATGTGGCTGTCAAGATTGACGCGCACACAGGGCCAGTTCAGGCGCGCGGCCACCTGTTCGATGTGGGTCGATTTACCGGTGCCGTGGTAGCCCTGAATCATCACCCGACGATTGTGACCAAAGCCAGCAAGGATGGCCAGCGTGGTTTCCGGGTCAAATTTATAGGTCGGGTCGATTTCTGGCACGCGGTCGGTGCGCTCTTCAAAACCTTTGATTTTCATATCGCTGTCGATGCCAAACACATCACGCAGATCAATGTCTTCGGTGGGCTTTGCGTTGCTTTCCATAGTGCCGTTGGCCATGTCCATCGTCCTTCTACAAGCCGCGCGATGAGGGCGGCCCAAATCTACCGGCCTTTGGTGCATCAATTCCAAACAGATCACAAGCGAAACCACGCAAAAGACGCGGCGTTGTCGTCAATCGCCCACCCGCGCGCCTATGCGGGGGTACAGATTGACTTTCTGTGCCTCCGGTGATGAGAGCGAAGGCGACGGATGGCCCCTTCATGCGTTTCAGATAGGCTTGGGGCATTTGCCAGGTCTCCCGAAGACCTGAGCGGGGGGCGATGTGCCCAGAAACATCGGGAGACCTGACCCTCCCGCAAAGGGGAGGGCCCCATCCGTGAGCTTGCGGCCTAAGCGGCAACCTCGCTTGAGGGTTCCGTAAAGCGATAGCCAAGCCCGTAGAGGGTCTGGATCGCGTTGAACTCTGGCGCAACGTCGCGCAGCTTGCGGCGAATGCGCTTCACCTGACTGTCAATGCTGCGGTCTGTAACGTCCGCATCGCCACCGTGGGCCTGATCCAGAATGGCCGC
This sequence comes from Shimia sp. R11_0, assembly GCF_017744035.1. Lineage (NCBI taxonomy): Bacteria > Pseudomonadati > Pseudomonadota > Alphaproteobacteria > Rhodobacterales > Roseobacteraceae > Shimia > Shimia sp. R11_0. The sequence continues at coordinate 179,602 of NZ_JAGHQY010000003.1, forward strand.
GCGGCTGAAAACATGTCCGGGGCGTTGCGCGATGATCCACAGGACATTGAATTCCGAAGCGGTCAGCATCACGTCCTTGCCGTCCCAGGAGGCAAGATGTCTGAGCTTGTCGAGCCTGAGCAGACCGCGCTGCAAAACCTGCGTCGCGTCATCGGCCTCCAAGGAGACAAACCCCACCCGCAGCGCCGCAGCAACGCGGGCGGACATGACCTTTCTGGCAAAGGGTTTTGCCAGATAGTCGGATGCGCCCAGGCGCAGATACATGGCCTCTTCACTGTCGCTGCTTGTTGCGCTTGCGATCATCACGGGCACCCGAAAGCCGTCCCGTAGGCGGTCAAAAACGGCAAGACCGTCCATCTTGGCGAAGCGCGTTTCCATGATCACCAGATCTGGCATCTGACGCGCCACATCAGGCAAGGCTGTGTCCGGATCTACATGTGTGCGGACCACATGTCCCTCCGCTTCCAATTGCGATTGCAAAAGGCTCAGACAGTCCCTGTCCGGATCGATTAGAATAATCCTGCTCACCGCCTTATGCCCTTTCGCTACATGGCGCGCGCACTTCTGTGAGCGGTTGCAGCATGGGCGATCTCTGGCGGAGCATCACGGTAAAAAAGCCAATTACAAAAACAAATCCAACCAGACTCATGTTGCCTCCAAATCCTATTCAAATGCGGTCCTGTGGAAGGCGGTATAATTGGTCGCGCGCCTTCGCAAAGGACATAGGGGCGCTGGTCGGTCTCCCCTTAGGGAAACGTGCCAAGGTTTTGAGGAAATTTGCCAAGTTGTTTGGCGTCAGGAGCGCGTGTGGCGTTGCTCGCCCGGAGAATGACCGGTCCATCGTTTAAATGCAGTCGCAAAGGAGCTGACATCAGAGTAGCCCAACATATAAGCAATTTCGCTTTGCGACAGGCTGTGGTCAGAGAGGTAGCGTTCGGCCAATGCGCGTCGTAAATTGGAGAGAATGGATTGATATGTCGTGCCGGCGTCGCCCAGACGTCGCGCCAGCGTTCGGGCGCTCATGCCCAGATCTTTTGCGATGACGCCCACGGTGGCCTGCCCTTGGGCAATGCGATCGACAATGGCCTTTTCAACCTTCACCTGAATATCGGGGCGATCTTTGGGGCGATTGGCCAAAACCAATTCACAGTGCCGCTGCAAGACCGCCTGTAATCCCGCGTCGGCAGTGCTGAGGGGCAGATCAAGGTCCGCTTGATGAAACACAATGCGATTGGCCTTATGCCCAAAGCTGACCGGACAGTGAAAGAGACTCTGGACTTCACCGGCGCGCGCGCTGCGGAAATGCTCAAATTCGATCAGTTTGGGTTTCAACTGACGTGGCACCACAAGGTTGAGACCGCCGATGACCTGCGCAGTCTGGGCTTCAACAAAATGGCTCAGATCGATGCGCGGTGCCAAATTGTAGCTCCACACAAAGGCGCCGGTGATTTCCAATTGGCTTACGTCAAAATCAATCGGTTCCGAAAACACCTTTCTGTAACGCGCGATGTTCAGCAGCATGTTTTTGACATCCATAGAGGAGCGTCCGAGATACCCCACAAGGCCGAGCTGAACAAAGCGCCTGTTCAGCCCCCAACGAATGCCGATGAGATCGTCACCGGTCAGCGCGGCGCCGTTATCAAAAACACGGCCCAAGTCTGCGATCGGGGCCATGGCTTCTGGTTCTGAAATCTCTGTCAGAGAAAGAAGGGTGCCTTGAAATACATCCGCCTGCTGATGGCCTTCGGCGATCAGATAAGAGGCAAAGTCGCGCACAATTGCGGCAAGATGTTTTGGACTGTCATGACCCATAGCGCAAAATGTGCTGATTTACCGTGTCAAATCAAGTGCGGCCTGTGCCGGAATACAAAAACGCGCGGTCCACTCAAAACCGCGCGCCTTTCTACTACTGCCAGTCTGAAAGCGTCAGGGGCAATATTGCGGCCCTAACTCCGCGACATCACTTGAAGTTGCGGCTTTCTTTGATCTGGTCCCAGGCCCAAACCACCTCTTGCAGCTGTTCTTCTTGGCTACGGTCGCCACCATTCATATCAGGGTGCAGAACCTTGATAAGCTTTTTATAGGCTTTGCGCACCTCTGCCTTGGTCCACCCATCTTTGGCTTCGAGGATCTCGATGGCACGACGTTCCGTCGGTGGCAAGCGTTTGGAGGCCCCCCCGTTTTTACCTGGGTTCTGTGTGGCATTGCCCCCCAGAACCTGATGAGGATCTTCAATGCCCAGACGGGCCCATGCACGGGCTTCTGGATCGGTGAATTTTTTTGTCTCGCGCTCCCAGACTTTGTCTTTGGAGTTTTGCGCGTTCAACTCGGCTTCGGTCTTGCCGTCAAAGAAGTTCCACTTGAGGTTATATTCCCTCACATGGTCTTTGCAGAACCATTTGAACTCATCCAGCACATCCGGCGCGCGGGGCGCACGGTATTGGCCGGCCTCGGTACATCCGGGGTGTTCACATTCGCGCGTAGAGGTCTCTGACGCGCCTGTCATGCTGCGGCGCCCGCGCGGGTTCTTCTTCTTCGCCGATTTCACCGACATATCAAAACCGAAGGGATCAGATTTTGTCATTCACGCACCTATTCGACTCGGAGCAGAGAGTTTACCCTAAAGCGCGCCAGATTGAAGAGGTCGGAGTCAGAAAAATGAGCGTTGCACAGGAAATTCACAAAAAGTTGGCAGAGGCCTTTTCCCCGGTGGAACTTGATGTGCAGGATGACAGCGCCAGCCACGCAGGGCACGCTGGTGCGCCGTCAGGTGGAGAGAGCCATTTCAATGTGCGGATTCGTGCGAAGGCCTTTGCGGGTCAATCCCGGATTACACGGCACCGTGCCGTACATGCCGCGCTGGGCGCAGACGTGCTGTCCCGTATCCATGCATTGGCTTTGGATATTGACACGCCCTAGCACTATGGTCGGTCCGACGGGGGGGATGCGGACACCTCTGTTGCAGAGGCCTCCTCAGACGTTTCTTCATATTCTTCGTTTGCAGCAGGCGCATCTGCCTCTTGCTCCGAGACCGGCATGTCTGCCTCAGGAGTGACAACCGGTGGCGTAGCGGGCACAGCAAGCGATGTTGCGGGGATGCGCTCCGGGTGAAATGCGGCTACATCATCTGTTTTGTTGCGACGAAAGACCAACACGGAGCGATATGTGGTGGCGGATCCGGTGAGCCCGCTGCGTTCTTCGTTGGGCAATGTTTCGGCCCGCACAAACTCCCAGCCCTCCGCCGCCAGCATGTTCATCTGGTGCTCCAGCGCATGGGCAAACCGCCCATCGGGTCCTTTCACCCCCTTTGCTTTTAAGCCACGGGTGGGGGAGGGGATCACTTTGTATTCAAATGTCATAACTCTTCGTCCAGACTTTAAAGCACCACGGCGTGTCATGCGCCATTTTCAAATATCGCTTGCGCAAATACGTTGGGGCGCCATTTTTATCCACGCAGTTTTTTTGGAAGCTGTCGCAATCGATCCGGGTACGCGGGTGTTTTTGCATCTTCCTTGAACATGGCCCAACTGGGGAATTTATCCTGCGGATCCCGTTTCTTGGAAAGCGCGGTGCGCATCACAGGCTGTTGTAATTCCTCCGCCAGAGCGTCGACGCTGATCTGCACCAGTGGCCATTTCTTATGATAGTCATGCCCGGCAATCATACCACCGACTTTCACCTTCGCGAACCAGTCAAACATGGTCTTGCCGCGCTCTTCCCCGGTGTGTGCATAGCCATCGATGTACACAAAATCAAAATACTCATCCGGGAAAGCATTTAGAGCCTCTTCAAAGCTCATCCGCAAAAGCCAGTAAGGTTTTCCCATACCGACATTATGAAGGGCTTTTATGTACTCCTCGGTGTCATGATGATCGCCGTAGAGATCCACCCCATAAAGCTCTTTGAACAAACCGGTTTCCATCAGGCGCTTGGAATACCAGCCTCCGGCCACGCCAAGTTCAATGCCAATCAGCCCGTCGCGCTCTAAGAAGCGCGGCAATTCTTTGCGCTCTTGTATTATATCGATCAAATCCGCCATGCGTGGCACAGTCTCATGCGCGTGGCAGCGCGTCTAGTGGTTTGCGCAACCCCATTGGGCGTCCCACCCTCTCTGGGCGCGGCAAGCCGCTATGGGCCTGAGCCATAATGTTAAATTGCGCTTGGATTTCCGCTGGCATGGCCGCCACCCGCGGACCGCTTTGATCAATGTGCAAGCCGATCCCTTCGCCGGTTGCGGCCAACCAGCCGTCCACATGGCGCAGTTCTTGATAGAAGTGAAAGCTCTTTGGGCCATGATCCAGCAGCTGAAAGCTGGCTCGGACCTGATCACCCAAATGGAGTTCCCGAATGTAGCAGACATGAAATTCCGCCGAAAATGTCGTGTGCCCGGTGCGGTCACGATACTCTGGCCCCAAACCCAGTGGCGCATAGGCCTGATCCACGCCGCGATCAAAAAGCACATTATAAAACGCCATGTTCAAATGCCCATTGTAGTCAAGCCATTGCGCTTCGACAGCCATGGGCTTGGATAAAAAAGGGGCGTCATATGTCATTGGGCACTCCTGTTGGCCGCCCTTTTTTATGGCAACGCCGCTTTCTGAGTTCAAGAGAGATCCAAAGGGACAACGCTTGGAGTTACCTTGGGGTAGCTTTGCTTAGCTGCGCCGTCACCACAGGGCGACCAAAGTTCAAGGGCGACGTGCTTGAGACTCACGTAAAACTGCCGTAACTGCCTGAGTGCATTCGGAGTACTCATATGAAAACACTATTCTTTTCACCTTCCTCTGCCATATCGGTTGCCGTGATTTCATTGGCAGCCTCTTGGGCGGCTCTGCCGGCGGCTGCACAGGACGAAGCCCCTGCGCCAGAGGTCGTCGCGCTCACAGAGGCATGCGATGCAGGCACCGCAGAAAGCTGCTATCAACTTGGGCACCTTTACTATGGTGGTGAGGGCGTTTCCTGGGATGAAACCAAAGCAGCGGAACTTTACGTAAAGGCCTGCGAGGCCGGGTTTGAGCCAAGCTGTGCAGACGCGGGATATATGTATGAACGCGCCCGCGGAGTGGAGGTGGATCTCACACGCGCCGCGCAATATTATGCTGTCGGTTGTGAGGCCGGTGAGACCTGGTCCTGTGTGTCGGTTGGACGCATGCACGAGCTTGCGCGCGGTGTTGTTGCAGATGACGCGCAGGCGGCGCATTTTTATCAGCTGTCCTGTGATGGTGGTGATGCGGCTGGCTGTGCCTATCTGGGCGTACTTCACGAGGAGGGACGCGGCGTCTCACAAGCCTATGATGTCGCAGCACAACTCTACGACAGAGCCTGTTATGGCGACGGCATGTCTTATGCCTGCTCCAAACTGGGTTTTTTAACGGAAAAAGGACAGGGCGTTGCGCGTGACGACAGGCAGGCAGCCCTGTTGCATTCCTATGCCTGTGACAGCGAAGAATGGGCCAGTTGCCGCGCATTGGGTCTGATTTACGAATATGGTGAGGCGGGGATCAAAAACGGTCGTCTTGCGCTCAGCATGTATATGCAGGCCTGCGAAGGGCGCTACGGGTTTGATGCGAAAAGCTGTGCCTTTGCCGGGATCCTGCTTGAAAATGGCGAAGTCACTGCGAAAGATACCAAACAGGCGGTCAAGTATTTTGAACGCAGCTGCGAAGCTGGCTCTGGGCTTGGGTGTGGCAAGCTCGGCAGTGCCTATGCTTTGGCCATCGGTGTAGAAGAAGACTTGGCCAAGTCGGCCCATTATTCGGAAATCGCTTGTGAGCGCGACAATACCGTCGGCTGCTACAATGCAGGATTGGCCTATGGTCTCGCACGCGGTGTTGAAGAAGATCTGTCGCGCGCCTTCACTTACTTCCAGACCGCTTGTGACAAAGGGCATGTCTACGCCTGTACCAATCTGGCAGATGCCTATTCCAATGCGAAAGGCGTGGAGCAGGACCATCAAAAGGCCCATGTGCTGTATGAAAGCTCATGTGAAAAGGACGATGGGCTGGCCTGCAACAATCTGGCGTGGCTCTATCGGGATGCCGCAGGCGTGGAGCAGGACTATGCCAAAGCGCTGGATCTGTTTGTACTGTCTTGTGACAAAGGCCATATTCGCGGCTGCTATGCCGCAGGGTATCAATACCTGTTTGGTGAGGGTGTGGACAAAGACAAAGATCAAGCTGAAGTCTACCTCACCCAAGCATGCGAGGCCGATGTTCAACACGCCTGCGACCTGCTGGATGAAGAGTTTGGCGGTTTCAAATTCAAAAAGAAAAAACGCTGATACAGGATCAGTGATTTTAAAAGGCCCGCAGGTTTGCTCCTGCGGGCCTTTTTACTTTTGGCGCGTGTGGGATTGCCCCGACGCGGCTAAGTTTACGGAGCGACTTCGAAGTGGTCTTCGCGCAGCAAGGCGGTGCCATCTGGCTGCATCACCCAGAGTTCATTGGTGATAATCCCATGCGCCTTGTTCATCCGCCACTGCGCGGACACCTGTGCGGCACTCAGCGACTGGTCCACTACCTGTGTTGTGGTCTGTGTATAGACGATGTCGTCATAGCCATTGTCGACCAGGTTTTGCCAAAAGGCTTGAATGGCGTCGCGGCCTTCAAAGGTGCCGAAGGGTTTGGCCACCATGATGGCATCTTCCTCATAGAGTGCTGCTGCCGCTGCTGCGTCTCCGGCATTGAACGCATCGCGCCAGGCGCGGCTCGCGGTGGCCACGGCGGTGCTTAGGGCAAATTCGTCTGCGGCACGGGTCTCCGCGTCTTGAGCAAAAGCAGGTGCTGCGATGCTCATCGTCAAAGCGCCCAGAAGCGAGAGGGTGGGGAGGAATTTCATGATAGGTGCTCCAATCTTCATGTTCTGCGCCATGATCTAGATCTTTCGATTGGTATGAAAAACAGGCATAATACGAAGTATAAGTTCAGTTTTGGAGAACAATTGGATATGCTGTCGCCTCTGCCGATGTCCTTTCTTGCCATTGTCGAAGCGGGGTCAATTACTGGTGCGGCAGACGCACTGGGGGTGGCAAAATCGGCGGTCAGTCAAAATCTCAAACATCTGGAAGATACACTCGGCGTCAAACTGGCCATCAGAACCACACGCCGTTTCACTCTGACGCCCGCTGGTGAGCGCTATTATCAGCGATGCAAAGATATTGTGGCTTTGTCACACAGCGCCCGCACAGAGATGGAGGCCTATGGCGCCACGCCCAAAGGGCCGTTTGTGATTACAGCGCCGCATGCGCTTATCGCGCCGGTTGTGGCGCCTGCACTGGCGCAGATGCTCAGGCGGTTCTCGTCTCTGCAACCGCGTGTGATCGCCGATGATGCCCGTCTGGATCTGGTGGCAGGAGGCATTGATCTGGCACTGACTGTTGGCGACCTGCCCGACAGCAGCCTGAAAGTGCAACGGGTGGGCGCCTTGTGCGATACTCTCTGTGTGGCTCCCGAATTGCTGGAAACCGGCCCATCGCCCTCAGCAGCAGAGTTTACGGACTGGATTCAGCAACTGCCTTATGTGGCTCATATGCGTGAGCCCGCCACTGTTACGTTTGCCTGCGACAATGAGATGAGGGGCGATCTGCGATTTGTGCCCAACTTGCGCGGCAACACGGTCGACGCGGTTCTGGCCATGGCCAGAGAAGGGATGGGCGTGGCTTTGCTGCCGGATCTTGCGGTTGCCGAAGACCTCGCACGCGGGAGACTGGTCAGGGTGTGCTCTGCCCACAATCCCGCACCGGTTCCGATTTATGCGGTGCATGCTTATGACGCGTTGGTGCCGCTCTCTGTGCGCGAAGCAATCTTGGCGTTACGCCATAGGCTCTCTGAAAATGGGCCAACTTAGGCGGCGGTAAGGGCGCGGAGGCCATGGGCCGTTGCAGGGGGCACACTGTTGGGCTGTTAACGATTTAAAACGCAAAACGCGCCGGTTTTTACACCGACGCGTTCTGGCTGCGATACCGACGCAGCGTTTAGCCGTTCAGCTTCTGCGCCACCAATTGGTTAACAGCCTTTGGGTTGGCCTTGCCGCCGGTGGCTTTCATCACCTGACCCACAAACCAACCGGCCAGTTTCGGGTTCTGTTTCGCCTTTTCCACCTGCGCCGGATTGGCCGCGATGATCTCATCCAGAGCGGCTTCGATTGCGCCGGTGTCGGTCACCTGCTTGAGGCCTTTTTCTTCAACGATTTTAGCAGGATCGTCTTTGGTCTCGATGTGGATCTCAAGCACGTCCTTGGCGATCTTGGTGCTGATTTCGTCAGAGGCGACCATGGCCAGAATGGCGGCGTTGGCTTCCGGCGCGACCAGCTCTTGCGGGCGAACTTCGGCTTTGTTGGCGCGGCCCAGCACTTCGTTGATCACCCAGTTTGCGGTCTTCTTGCCGTCCCCTTTGCCAACGGAGGCTTCAAAGTAATCGGCCAGATCAACCTCAGCCGTCAGCACGGAGGCATCATATTCGGTCACGCCGTAGTCTTTGATAAAGCGTGCTTTTTTCTGATCAGGCAGCTCTGGAAGGGTCTTGGCGATATCGTCCACCCAGCCCTGTTCGATCTCCAATGGCAGAAGGTCGGGATCGGGGAAGTAGCGATAGTCATGCGCTTCTTCTTTGGAACGCATGGAACGGGTTTCGTTCTTGTCTGGATCATAGAGACGGGTCTCCTGATCGACAGTGCCACCAGCCTCAACAATCGCGATCTGACGGCGGGCTTCATATTCGATCGCCGCCTGAATGAAGCGCATGGAGTTCATGTTCTTAATTTCGCAGCGGGTGCCGAGATGCGAGAAGTCCTGTGTTTCCATGTACTTCTCATACTGGCCCGGACGGCAGATGGAGACGTTCACATCCGCACGCAGGTTGCCGTTCTGCATGTTGCCATCACAGGTGCCCAGATACCGCAGGATCTGACGCAGTTTGGTGACATATGCGGCGGCCTCTTCGGGGCCGCGGATGTCAGGGCGGCTGACGATTTCCATCAGGGCGACACCGGTGCGGTTCAGGTCCACGAAGGACATGTTCGGATCCATGTCGTGCACAGATTTACCGGCGTCCTGCTCAAGATGGATACGTTCAACACGCACCAAGCGTGCAACGCCGGGGCCCATGTCCACAAGGATTTCACCTTCGCCCACAATGGGTTCATAGAGCTGAGAAATCTGGTAGCCCTGCGGCAGATCCGGGTAGAAATAGTTCTTGCGGTCAAAGGCCGATTTCAGGTGAATCTCGGCATTCAGCCCAAGCCCAGTGCGCACCGCTTGTTCTACGCAGTATTCATTGATCACAGGCAGCATGCCCGGCATGGCACTGTCTACGAAGGCCACGTTGGAGTTGGGTTCGGCACCAAAAGCGGTGGAGGCGCCGGAAAACAGCTTGGCATTGGAAGAAACCTGCGCGTGGACCTCCATGCCAATGACCAATTCCCAGTCATGTTTGGCACCCGCGATCACTTTGGGTTTGGGGGTCTCATATGTCAGGTCGAGCATCGCTCACGCTCCTTAGATATCTGGCTGATCTGCGTTCTAGGCCAGCCAGAGATGAGGAGCAAGAGGGCAGTGACCTATGGGTTCACCTGAGTAATGCCTTCGGGTGTGAAATAGACCGTTTGCCCAGCCTGAAGGCCGCTCATGAACGGCATGGCCACCGCTTGCAGCGCAATGTCGCGCCCTTTTGCTGAAAGGCGTTCTTTTGAGATCACACGAGAGGTATTTTCAAAGCCGATTTCAGCATGGCCCCATATCAGGGGATGAATTTCGCGCAGGTGATCTCGAACCACCATTTCAAAGCCCTGACGTAATGCGGGAGGCAGATCTGCCCGCAGCCCATCAGCACTGTGTTGCGCACGGGCATGTTGCCAGCATCGATAAAGATGTGCCGCCATGAGGTTGGCGGAATGTTGATCCCCGCTGCGCTGTAGTGCGTCGGTGACCCCATCGACAAAATACTCGATTTCAAGCGTTTCCAACCCACTTGGGTCGACCAATAGGGCGTCAAACCACACCCAAGCATAGGCACCAGCGCCCCAGACATCATATGTTTGCGCGGCGATACGGCGGGCTTGCAGGTCCAGTTGCGGAAAGTCACCATACCAGCGTGGCAACAGGTAATTGCCAAGCGCGCGCATGTGCCGTGGATTGAATGGATCCAGCGCAATGAGCGATTCAAACTCGCGACACAGGGTGTTGAGAGGTTGGGCTTCGCCGGGCAAAAGCGCGCAGCGGGCTGCAGAGAGGGCTGGGGAGTGATGTTCCTTAGGGCAGAATCTTTTCAGGATGTTTGTGGCTCGCTCAAAGTGAGCCTCAAAAGCTTCTCTGTTGATTTCACGCACATCTTCTTTGGCCGAGGCCCCGCGCCAAGCCCAGCCGACGTCAATGTGCATATGCGCGACCACCAAGGCAATTGGGTAGCTGTCTGGGTACTCTTCTAGCAGGTATTCCATGGCCTCGATGCCAGCGAAGAAATCGGCGTCTTCGGCAGGACGTCCGTGGAGAAGGGCATGTTCTGCGGCGCGTACGACATCTGAACGTGCGCCAAACAACATGAGTTCCGCCAGGGGCGTGCCCGTCGCAGTTGCGGCTCTGTTTTGATCATGGGTTCGGATCAGGTCTTCGAGTTCTTCCCACCTTTCCTGACGCGCCAAAAATTGGCCGCGGTCACGCACCTGAGCACTTTCGATCTGATCGGGCGTTTCCGCGTTGATCGGAATTTGCAGACGACTGAGCAAATCACGGTAGGTTTTGTTTCCCTCCGAAGTCTGGCCTACGGAAATGCTAGAACTGGATTGGGAGAAAACTTTGCCGAGTTTGCGCAGTGCAGGAGGTGCGATTGCGCTCACAGCAGGCGCGTGCGGCGCCTTGGTGCGGTATCTGGAAAACAGCTTCATCTCGACTCCCGTCCTGTCACTCCAGCCATTCTGTTGGAGCTTTCAGGCTAAAAAAGGGCACCAAGTTGAAATCATGCGGTCACGATTGGGTCGATGCAGCCACAAATTGTGGTCAGATAATTTTCAGTCTCTCGTGCATCACGGGAATCTCATGTGCCGCCATCGCCGCTTCAAAATCAACGCGCGGAGGTAAAACATCCTGTGGAATCCGTACTTTTCCGCCATCGCCCATCTCTAGCGTCACGCGAAAAGCTACGTTCAAACGTGTGACGGTCTGCACCGCGCGGATGTTATGGAACGCAATGTTCGCCTCTTGTGTGACGTTTTTCCAATGCAGGCCGTCATCGTCGATAGAAAAATGCGTTACCGGGTTGAAGAGAACATCTACCAAAGACGGCACCGCGAGGAGAGATACAAGGAGGACAATGACCCAGTGCAGCCCTGCTACCAAAAGCGCCGAAATGCCGAATGCAAACAGGAGCACAACGGCAATACTCCGACGGTTGCGCCCGTAGGTTGTGTGCTGCAGTGCGCGGGTCATTGTCTTTCCTCAGATCTATGCATCAAGGATACGCCCAACCATTTCTGATGTGTCCCGGCTGAGGTTGCTTTGAGTGGCGATGCGTTCCAATTGTTCTTTTATGAGCGACTGGCGGTGAGCATCGTAGCGTTTCCAGGTTTGGAAGGCACTGCACATGCGCGCTGTCGTCTGTGGGTTTATCGGGTCCAGCTTGATCAGCCAATCTGCGAGAAGGGCATAGGCTGCGCCGCTTTGATGATGGAAGCCGGCATGGTTCATGGCCAGAACACCCATGACAGAACGGAACCGATTTGGGTTTTTCATTTCAAAATCAGCATGTTGGGTGAGGGTACGGGCAACGGTTGCAGAGTCTTCAGGTTTGGCGTGCATCACTTGCAGCGAGAACCATTTGTCCATGACCAAGCGGTCGGACTGCCACTGATCATAGAAGGCTTGCAGCGCGCTTGCGCCTTTGCCTGCGTCAATCAAGGCGCTGAGCGCAGCCAGCTGCAATGTCATATTGTCGGCATGTGCGTATTGCTGAGAGGCCGTTGCCCCTCCGTCGAGGCGCGTGACAAGCGCCAGCGCGGCATTGGCGAGGCTGCGTTTTCCGGCGGGGCCTGCTTCAGGGCTAAAGGGGCCTTCAACCTGATTTTTTGCGTAGAGATCTGGGAGCATATCCGCAAAAGCTCGCGCTTTGGCATCGCGCAGTGCTTCGCTTGCGGTGTGAATCGCGGCAGGATCTGGGATGTGGCCCATTTTGTGGATAATCCCCGCCAGTTCGGATTGTGAGGGCTGCCCAAGCATCAGAGCGCGGTAAGCTGGATCCAGGGTCTCATCGCACAGAAGGGCCTTCAGCCCATCAAGATAGGCGGTGTTGTGCGGCGCTCCTTCTAAGATCGTGCCCAATAGGCTGTCTCGCGCGAGATCGCGCCCTGCCTCCCAGCGATTGAAGGGATCTGTGTCATGGGCCAGCAAAAAGGCACGTCTGGCATTGTCGATGTCTTGTTTCAAGATCACCGGTGCCGAAAATCCGCGGAGGACAGAGGGGATTGGTCGGGTCGTATGCCCTTCAAATGAGAAACTTTGTTCGGCTTTGCTTAATTCCAGAGCCATTGTGGGCTGCACTTCTTCGCCATCAGTATTGAGCAGGCCAACGGCAACAGGGATGACCTGAGGGTGTTTTTCATCCTGACCCGGCGTGGGCGCGCTCTTTTGGCTGAGGTGCAGCGTGAAGGTCTCGCCGTTATATTCTTCGCGCACGGTCACTTCGGGTGTTCCAGACTGGGAATACCAAAGTTTGAACTGTGTGAGATCGCGACCAGTGCTGTCTTCGAAGACTTTGATCCAGTCCTCAATCGTGCAGGCCTGACCGTCATGACGCTCAAAATAGAGGTCCAGCGCCTTGGCATAGGCGGCGTCTCCCACGAGCGTTTTGAGCATGCCGATTACTTCGGCGCCCTTTTCGTAGATGGTTGCCGTGTAAAAGTTGTTGATTTCCTGAAAGCTTTCCGGCCGTACCGCATGAGAAAGAGGGCCTTGATCCTCAGGGAACTGACGTGCCCGCAGTGCGATCACATCATCGATCCGCTTGACCGGTTCTGAGCGCATGTCCGCCGTGAACTGCGCATCACGAAACACTGTGAGTCCTTCTTTCAAGCAGAGCTGGAACCAATCGCGGCATGTGATCCGGTTGCCGGTCCAGTTGTGGAAGTACTCATGTGCAATTATCGCTTCGATCCGCTCAAAATTGCCGTCGGTTGCTGTTTCTGGGGAGGCGAGCACGCAGGAGCTGTTGAAGATGTTCAAGCCCTTGTTCTCCATCGCCCCCATATTGAAGTCATCCACAGCGACGATGTTGAATTCATCCAGATCATACTCACGCCCATAGACCTCTTCATCCCATGTCATGGATTTTTTCAGGGCTTCCATGCCAAAGGCGCATTTGCCCTCGTCTCCCGGACGCACCCAGATGGCCAGATCAACGGCAGTTCCGGACTTGGTTGTAAACTGGTCAGTATGCGCGATCAGATTGCCTGCTACGAGCGCAAAGAGATAAGCCGGTTTGGGCCAAGGATCTGACCAAGTAGCAAAGCCGTCACCTTTGCTTACCCCGTTGCCGTTGGACAACATGACTGGGGTATTGTTGGCGTCTGCTTCAACTCGAACATCAAAGACTGCCATAACGTCGGGGCGGTCGGGGTAGAATGTGATCTTACGGAACCCCTCGGCCTCACATTGTGTGCAATACATGCCATTAGACATGTAGAGACCTTCCAGAGCTGTGTTGGCCGCGGGATTGATTTCCACTTCGGCTTCCCAAATGAAGGCTGTGTCTGGCACGTCTGCCTGCAAGCCGCCATCCACCATTTCTGGAGCCACTGCTTTGCCATCAATTTTTGCTGAAATCAGTTTAAGTTGTTCGCCATGAAGGAAAAACCGCCTGTCTGTCGCGTCTGGATTGGGGGCAAAGCGAATTTTCGAAAGCACGCGCGTGGCTGTGGGGTGTAACTTGAACGTCAGGTCCACATGTTCGACGATGTAACCAAAAGTTGAGTAGTCCTTCAGGTAGATCGTTTGGGGGGCGGCATCTTTCATCGGTCTCTCCATCCTGAATGCCCTATTGGTTTAAGATTTCCTGCGGCGCCTGCAAGGGTTTAAAGGATTGGATTGGAAAGCAAGAAGCTTGCGTTTAATTTATGAATATTTTTGAAAATCCCTTTGGTAAAAAAAGATAACCAATTTTGTTGCCTATCGGAAACTCATGCTCTAATTGAGAAATGTATCCAGTGGAAAGGGAGAGCCACAATGACTGATCGTGTTGCGCAAAACGGTTTGCAAATCGCACAGGAGCTCTATGACTTTGTTGTCAATCAGGCCCTTCCGGGGACTGGCGTGACGGAGGAGCAATTTTGGGCAGGACTGTCCGAGCTGGCGCATGATTTTGGCCCTAAAAATCGCGCATTTTTGGCAAAGCGGGAAGAGTTGCAGCAAAAAGTTGATGGTTGGCATCTCTCGCACAAAGGGCAGCCTCATGATGCCGCAGCCTACAAGGCCTTTTTGGAAGAAATTGGCTATCTGGTTCCAGAAGGCGAAGATTTTTCCATCGATACAGCAAATGTGGATCCCGAGATTGCACAGCTTCCTGGGCCTCAACTGGTCGTGCCTATTACGAATGCACGTTTCGCTCTGAACGCTGCGAACGCGCGCTGGGGCAGTCTTTACGACGCGCTTTATGGTACCGATGCCATGGGCGATTTGCCTACCGCTGGTGGATATGATGCGGGCCGTGGGGACCGCGTGATCGCTTGGGGCCGTGACTTCCTTGATAAAACGCTGCCTTTGGCCGACGGCTCTTGGCGCGATGTCAAAGGTCTCTCTGTTGAGAACGGTCAGATGGTCCCGGCGCTGAAAGTTGTTGACGCCTTCGTGGGGCACGCCGGAGAGGCGGTTAACCCTTCGCGTGTTTTCCTCAAAAACAATGGTTTGCACGTTGTCATCGAGGTGGACCGTGCGGGCAATATCGGAGCTTCTGACAAGGCTGGCATCAATGACATCACGCTGGAAAGCGCGCTTTCCACGATCATGGATTGCGAAGATTCCGTGGCCTGTGTTGATGCTGAGGACAAGGTGGTTGCCTATGGCAACTGGCTTGGGCTGATGCAGGGCAATCTCGCGGAAGAGGTGAGTAAAGGTGGCAAGACCTTCACACGTGTTTTGAATGAGGACGTCACATTTACAGCAGCGAGCGGTGCGGAAACCGTTCTGAAAGGACGTTCCCTGATGCTGGTACGCAATGTTGGGCATCTTATGACCAACCCTGCGGTTCTTGATCGGGAGGGCAATGAAATCGGCGAAGGCTTGATGGATGCGCTGGTGACTGTGATGATTGCGATGCACGATCTGAACAAAGAGAGTGGAAACTCCGTTCATGGCTCGGTCTACATCGTGAAGCCAAAGATGCACGGCCCCGAAGAGGTGGCGTTCTCCAATGAGATCTTCACCAAGGTCGAGGATATTCTCGGCCTGCCGCGCAATACCGTGAAGATGGGGATCATGGATGAGGAACGCCGCACGTCAGCCAACCTGAAAGAGTGTATTCGCGCGGCCAAATCCCGTGTGGCCTTTATCAATACTGGCTTCTTGGATCGCACTGGTGATGAGATTCACACCTCAATGGAGGCGGGTGCGTTCTTGCGTAAAGGTGAAATGAAAACAACGCCTTGGATTTTGTCTTATGAGGATCGCAACGTCGACATCGGCTTGGCGTGTGGGCTTCAGGGCAAGGCCCAGATTGGCAAAGGCATGTGGGCCATGCCAGATCTCATGGGCGCGATGCTGGATCAGAAAATCGGGCATCCGAAATCTGGCGCCAATTGTGCTTGGGTGCCGTCCCCAACCGCGGCGACATTGCATGCCACACACTACCATGAGGTGAATGTTCTGGCGCGGCAGGAAGAAATCAAAGCAGGCGGGGCGCGCGGCTCTCTTGATGATCTGCTGACGGTTCCGGTGATGGATGGGCAGAACCTGTCTGAGGAAGAGATCGCTGCCGAAGTGGAAAACAACGCGCAGGGCATTTTGGGATATGTGGTCCGCTGGGTGGATCAGGGCGTAGGGTGCTCCAAAGTACCAGACATCAACGACGTTGGGTTGATGGAAGACCGCGCGACCTGCCGTATTTCCTCACAAGGTTTGGCCAACTGGCTGCATCAGGGCGTGGTCAGCGAGGCGCAAGTCATGGCGGCCATGCAGAAAATGGCGGCTGTTGTGGATCGTCAAAATGCCAATGATCCGCTCTATACGCCGATGGCGCCGGGCTTTGATGGGATTGCATTCCAAGCCGCTTGTGATCTGGTGTTCAAGGGGCGGGTGCAACCGTCTGGTTACACGGAGCCTGTGCTGCATGCACGGCGCTTGGAGCTGAAGGCACAAGCATAAATCTTGAGGTCAGAGCACGGCTCTGACCTTTCTTTTTGGGAGAGATGACGATGACAATTTCACTTCGCCGGGCGCGAACAATCATTCGTAAGGCCTTGGAAAAAGGTCGTGAAATGGAACTCAAACCACTGTCTGTCGTGGTGCTTGACGCGGGCGGTCATGTGCAGGCATTTGAGCGCGAAGATGGCGCAGCACCGGGGCGGTTCGCGATTGCGCATGGCAAAGCTTACGGCGCTGTGATGCTGGGCATGGCTGGGTCTGCACAAATGGCGCGGGCAGAACAGCAGGCCTACTTCATGGCAGCGGTGAATGGCGTTTACGGCGGGCAGGTTGTGCCCGTGCCCGGCGGCGTTTTGCTGCGGGACAAAAAAGGTGGCGTGATTGGAGCTGTGGGCGTGACGGGGGATACCTCTGACAATGACGCCATTGCTGCAATGGCAGGCATTGAGGCTGTAGGGCTGACTGGCGAAGTGTGATTGGGCTTCCGCATTGACTGCACAGGTTCTATGTTAACCTGTGCAGTAGACGAACGAGGCTTCTTATGACGCGCCCTGTTGTTGGGATCATTGGCAATCAGTATCTGATCAACGACCAATATCCGGCTCATGCCGGCGGAACGATGAATTCCGAAGCGATTTCAGGCGTTTCTGGGTGCATGCCGCTTTTGATTCCGGCGGATCCGCGGTTTGTTTCCGTTGAGGAGTTGCTGGAAAAATGCGACGGCTTCCTGCTCACAGGGGGGCGTCCAAATGTACACCCAGAGGAATATGGCGAGCCGGAAACGCTGGCGCATGGGGAATTTGATCGTGCGCGGGATGCGATTGTTTTGCCATTGGTGCGAGCCTGTGTGGAAACTGGGCAGCCCTTTATGGGCATTTGCCGTGGCTTTCAGGAAGTGAATGTCGCCATGGGTGGTAGCCTCTACCCTGAGATCCGCGACCTGCCGGGACGGGACAATCACCGCATGCCACCTGATGGGTCCCTTGAAGAAAAATTCGCCCTACGCCATCTCGTAACCTTCTGTGAAGGGGGGCCTTTTCAGCGTTTGATGGGGGCACAGAAAGTCATGACCAATACCCTTCATGGACAGGGTATTAAGCGCGCTGGGCAGCGGGTGGTGATTGATGGTTATGCGCCCGATCAAACGCCGGAGGCGATTTACATCAAAGATGCGCCGGGTTTTACCATGTCGGTGCAGTGGCATCCGGAATGGGATGCGGCCAATGACCCGGTAAGCCGGCCTTTGTTTGAGGCGTTTGGCGAAGCCGTGCATGCTTGGGCGCAGGCGGGAGAAGCGCGACCTGTGCGCAAATCTGCTTAGGCGTTAACGGTTTTTGGGGGGCTGTTTTTGACGTCGGTATCGCGTCGGTATTCCAACGGTATTGCGTAGGTGGATTTCAGGAAATCTAAACCTTAATGCCTCGACACTTTGTCTGGCGCTGCCAAGGGGGGTTGCACCCTGTTGGCCATGTTTTCTGAATGGGCCGGTTGAGTACCTGCCCTTAGGTAAATCCTAAGTAAAATTTGGCCCAATTTGCGGCTTCTCTTTTAGGGCGGACGCAACTTTTTTGCTGCAAAAGAGAGCAATCAAGATGCACTTATGGGGCCCCAAAATGCGAGAACAGCGACAACCTTTTATCGCGGATCCGGTCGGTGCCTGCGATACTTTTCGCCAAGAACAGATGCTTGAAGTGCTCAATCAGATGGAGCAGGGCATCGTCGTTTGGGACAGCGATCAAAACTGTCTGATGTTCAATGAGAGAATCTTTGTGGTGCTTGAGATCAGCCCAACGGATCTGTTTGTTGGCATGAAGCGCGAGATGTTTCTGGACAAAGCCGTGCAATGGGGCGTCATCACCGCGGGCAGCAAAGAAGAAGCGCAGGCGCGGTTTCAAACTGGGCAGCCCTTCAGCTTTGATCGCAGTTTGCCGTCGGGAAAGGTGATTTCCTCTTTTGCGCGGCCTTTGGGGCAGGGGGGCTATGTTGTGACGTTTACGGATGTCACCCAGTTTCGCAAAGATGCCGCAGATCTGGCGGTTGCCAAGAAGGCGGCGGAAAAGGCTGAGACAAAGGCGCTCAAGATGCTCGCAAAGGAGCAGGCATGGCGTGAAGAAGCCAAACTGCTGGGCGATCTGGATGAGTGGTTGCAGAGCTGCAAATCTCTTGCAGAGCTGTTTGAGGTGGTCACTCAGTTCATGACAAAGCTTTTGCCGGATACGGCGGGCGAGCTGTATCTCTATTCTAATTCCCGTGACGTGTTGGATGGGGCCTGCGTCTGGGGCGGAGGTGAAGTGCATGAGCATATTGCGCCGGACAGTTGCTGGGCGCTGCGCCGGGGGCGCGGATACCGATATGAGGCCGGCGGGATCGGGCTGCAATGCAGTCACGTCAAAGATCATCCGCGCCAGCGCGAGGTGGAGCATACGCTCTGTGTGCCCATTGTGGCGCATGGCGATACTGTTGGGCTGATGCATGTGGTCTATCCAGAAAATGCTTCGGACGCAGAGGTCAGGCAGGGATATGAGTTTGCCTTACAATGTGGGGAACACATCAGCCTTGCGATTGCCAATGTGAAGCTGCGCGATGAGCTGCATGATCAAAGCACGCGTGATGCGCTGACCCGGCTTTACAACCGGCGCTATTTCCTTGAAGCGATGCGGACAGAGGCCAGTATGGCAGCCCGCAAGCGCAGCGATTTCTCATTGCTGTCTTTTGATGCGGATAAGTTCAAATCCTTCAATGACAATCACGGCCATGATGCCGGTGACATGGTGCTGCGCGCGATTGCCGACAAAATGCATGAGATGTTTTCTGATGGGGCAACGCCCTGCCGGTTTGGCGGCGAAGAGTTTTCCGTTCTCTTGCCGAATGTGACGGGCACAGAGGCCTATGACGTGGCGGAAGAGCTGCGTCGGGCTGTGGAGGAGATCAAGATCCGCTATGGCTCAGGCGAATTGCCTCCGGTGACCATCTCCATTGGGGTCGCAAGCTTTAGTGACCATGGTCCGTTGTTACAGGACATCATTAACGCGGCGGATCGGGCGTTGTATCAGGCCAAGAAAGACGGGCGCAATTGTGTGCGTGCGGCTGACGCCGAGGCGCAATAAGACACTCTTTTAAGGGGAGGGATGCAACAGGCCTGACGCTGCTGCATCCCCTGTGCGTCACAATTCTCCGCCAGAAATCTGCACCATCTGTCCGCGTACGGAATCTGCCATATCTGAACAGAGATACAGCGCCGCGTGGGCCACTTCTTCGGGGGTGATCAGCCTGCCATGGGGGTTTACGCCGACCATCATATGGCGCGCCTCTTCTTCGGAACAGCCGGTCCGCTCCATAATGCTTTTGATGTTTTGACTGATGATCGGCGTTTCCACATAGGCCGGGCAGAGGGAGTTGAAGGTGATCGGTTTATTGGCGAAATCCGCCGCCAGCGATTTGATCATGCCATTGACCGCGTGTTTGGAGGTGGAATAGGCCGGTGCGCCTTTCAGGCCGCGCAGCCCGGCGATGGAGGAAACGGCCATGACCCGGCCCCAGTCTGTCTGCGCCATGGATTTGAGGGATTCGCGGATGGTGAGGAAGACACCATCAATGTTGATCGCCATCATGTGGCGCCAGAAGTCCATATCGGTTTTGTGCAGGGCGCGGCCTTCGGCGATGCCAGCGTTGGCCACACAGATTTGAATCGGTCCCCGGGCCGCAACCGCCGCAGCGACTCCTTCCACAACGGAAGCCTCCTCTGCGACATCCATAGCCAGCGGATGCAGACCTTCGGTGGCGGCCTCTTCCAGTACG
Source organism: Shimia sp. R11_0 (assembly GCF_017744035.1). Classification (NCBI taxonomy): domain Bacteria; kingdom Pseudomonadati; phylum Pseudomonadota; class Alphaproteobacteria; order Rhodobacterales; family Roseobacteraceae; genus Shimia; species Shimia sp. R11_0. Next base: position 199,739 of record NZ_JAGHQY010000003.1, read on the forward strand.
TTTAAACGCCGCCCGGTGATGGTCACTTGAGCGCCTTCTGCGGCGAGTGCTTTTGCGATGGCCAGGCCAATGCCTGTGCCGCCGCCGGTAACCAATGCGTGTTTGCCTTGCAATGACATGATCCAATCTCCCTGTGTGTCTTTGAAGACGACAGTATCGGGCCGGGGAGGGCAAACAAGGCCGCGGCTGCAAACCGCCGCACCGTCATTTTATGCGATGCGCCCAGAACAGCGGCATAGCGCGTGGACAGATTGTGTTGTTTTGGTTTCATTTTCTCTGAAACAGCAGACATTCTGTCCTTTTTGCCCTTTGAGGCAAATTGTGCCGTTGCGTCGTCTTAAAACATCGCTACACCGAATGAGGACGCGCCCTGCGTCGGACCTAGACGCACGAAGCGTCGCAAGCCAGTTGAGGAGCCTGTGCATGACCGAGACCGCAAGTCGGCGTTTTTTTGACGTGCCGCCGGTCTGGCTTGTGGCCGCGCTCCTTTTTGCTTGGATGCAGGTGCGACACTTTCCTATGGGATTAAGCTTTGGCCCGGTCTGGGCTGATCTGCTGGGGGGGCTGCTGGTCGGCGGCGGCGTGCTTTTGATGAGCCTTGCCGTGATGGAGATGCGCCGCCACCAGACAAGCTTTCACCCGCATCATGACAGCGCACGGCTGGTGCAAAGCGGGATCTTTTCTCGCAGTCGCAATCCGATCTATCTCGGGGATATGATGGTTTTGACGGGGCTTATTCTCTATTGGGATGCGGTTCTGTCTTTGCCATTGGTGCCGCTTTTCCTTTGGTTTCTTGAGCGTCGCTTTGTGATTCCTGAGGAGAACCGCCTGCGCCGGACGTTCCGGATGGACTATGCCCGATACTGCGAAAAGGTGCGCAGATGGGTGTGATGTCGCTACGTCCATATGACAAATGCCGTCTGTTTGCTTGTGCAGCATCACGGGTGGCGTTAAAACATTTTGCAAGTGCAGCATGGTCTGCGTGAAACATTATTGCTCTGACACTGAAGGGGGATAAGAAAGGTGAAGATAGGTACACCAAAAGAGGTGTTTGACGGGGAGAACCGGGTTGCGATGACACCGGATTCCGCCAAGCAGCTCCAGAAGCTCGGCTATGCCTGCGCGATTGAAAGCGGTGCAGGGGCCGGTGCGGGGTTCTCGGATGCGGTTTATGAAGAAGCGGGTGTTGAGGTCATCAAGACCGCAGCGGCGCTTTGGAAAGAGGTCGACATCATCGCGAAGGTGCGTCAGCCCAATGAAACCGAGCTGAAGCGCCTGAGCAGCGACAAGACGCTGATCTCCTTCTTCAACCCGGCAGGGAACGAAGCGGGCATGGAAGCGGCCAAGGCCAAGGGTGCCAATGTGATCGCCATGGAAATGGTGCCGCGTATTTCCCGTGCTCAGAAGATGGATGCGCTGTCCTCCATGGCCAATATCGCCGGCTATCGCGCGGTGATCGAGGCCGGTAACAACTTTGGGCGTTTCTTCACCGGTCAGGTGACAGCGGCGGGCAAAGTGCCACCTGCGAAAGTGTTGATCGTGGGCGCCGGTGTGGCGGGTCTTGCCGCGATCGGGACCTCCACCTCGTTGGGGGCGATCACCTATGCCTTTGACGTGCGTCCAGAAGTGGCCGAACAGGTCGAATCCATGGGCGCCGAATTTGTCTATCTGGACTTTGAGGAAGAGCAGCAGGATGGCGCGGCCACCGGCGGTTATGCGTCTGTGCAGTCTGATGAATTCCGCGAAGCGCAGCTGGCGAAGTTCCGCGAGCTGGCACCAGAAATGGATATCGTGATCACCACCGCGCTGATCCCGAACCGCGAAGCGCCGGAGCTTTGGACCAAAGATATGGTCGAAGCGATGAAGCCGGGCTCCGTGATTGTGGACCTTGCGGCGGAAAAGGGCGGCAACTGTAAGCTGACCGTGATGGACGAGAAGATTGTCACCGACAATGGCGTGACCATCATCGGCTACACAGACTTCCCATCCCGCATGGCGGCGCAGTCCTCCAGCCTTTATGCCACCAACATCCGTCACATGATGGCCGACCTGACCCCTGAGAAAGATGGTCAGATCAACCACGACATGGAAGATGACGTGATCCGTGGTGCAACGGTGACCTTTGAAGGTGAAATCACCTTCCCACCACCCCCTCCGAAGGTGCAGGCGATTGCGGCCAAGCCCAAAGAAGTGGTGCCGGAGCTGACACCGGAAGAAAAGCGCGCAGCCGAAGTGGCGGCGTTCAAACAGCAGACCAAACAGCAGGTGATGCTGCTCGGTGGCGGCGGGGCGTTGATCCTGCTCTTGGGGCTGGTGGCGCCTGCGAGCTTCATGCAGCACTTCATCGTGTTTGTGCTGGCCTGTTTCGTGGGCTTCCAGGTGATCTGGGGCGTGGCGCACAGCCTGCACACCCCGTTGATGGCGGTGACCAACGCGATCTCCTCGATCATTATTCTGGGGGCCGTGTTGCAGATCGGGTCGGGGAGTTTCCTCGTGATCCTGCTGGCGGCGCTCTCTGTCTTCATGGCCGGGATCAATATCTTCGGCGGCTTCCTCGTGACACGGCGCATGCTTGCCATGTTCCAGAAATCCTAAGGAGTTAGAGGATCATGCTTGGATTTACTACTGCGGCATATGTGGTTGCCGCTGTCCTCTTCATCCTGTCGCTGGGCGGTTTGTCCGGTCAGGAAAGCGCAAAACGCGCCGTGTGGTACGGCATTGTCGGCATGGCGCTGGCGGTCTGTGCAACTCTGATTGGCCCCGGTGCCGGTCTGTGGTGGCTCTCTGTGCCGCTCATCATCGGTGGTGGTGTGATCGGCTATCAACTGGCCAGCAAGGTTGAGATGACCCAGATGCCGGAACTGGTGGCCGGCATGCACGCGCTGGTTGGTCTGGCGGCTGTGTTTGTTGGTTTCAACGCACACTTTGAATTGGCCAATGTTCTTGCGCTTAAGGGCGCAATTGTGACCCTGCTGCCAGAAGTGGCGGGCATCCTGACCAACCCCAAAGGCTTTGTCTGGCCTGCGGAACTGGCGCTTGTGGCAGAAACCAAAGCGCTGGTGGAAGAGTATAAGTCTCTGGAAGGCTTTGCTGCTCTGCTGGCCAAGAAAGATGCTGTTGAGATTGCCATCTTGCGGATCGAGGCGAGCCTCGGCATCTGGATTGGGGCGGTGACCTTTACCGGCTCCGTGATTGCCTATGGCAAGCTGTCTGGTCGTGTGACCTCTGCTGCGGAAAAACTGCCCGGTGGCCATATGCTGAACGCCGGTGCGGCTGTGCTCTCTCTTGTGTGCCTGATCTGGTACATGAACTCTGCGAGCCTGCTGCCTCTGTTGATCCTGACCATTGCGGCGCTGTTCATCGGCTACCACCTGATCATGGGCATCGGTGGCGCGGACATGCCAGTGGTTGTCTCCATGCTGAACAGCTATTCCGGCTGGGCCGCAGCGGCGATCGGTTTCTCCCTTGGCAACGACCTTCTGATCGTTGTGGGCGCGCTGGTTGGTTCCTCCGGGGCGATCCTGTCTTACATCATGTGTAAGGCGATGAACCGTTCCTTTGTGTCGGTGATCTTGGGCGGCTTTGGTGGCGCGTCTGGTCCGGCCATGGAAGTGGAAGGCGAGCAGATCGCGATTGAGGCTGACGGTGTGGCGGCAGCGCTGGATGATGCAGACAGCGTTGTGATCATCCCGGGCTACGGCATGGCGGTGGCACAGGCACAGCAGAATGTGGCGGAGCTGACCCGTCGTCTGCGCGCCAAAGGCAAGAACGTGCGCTTTGCGATCCACCCGGTTGCAGGCCGTCTGCCAGGCCACATGAACGTGCTTCTGGCCGAAGCCAAGGTGCCTTATGACATCGTGCTGGAGATGGATGAGATCAATGATGACTTCCCGGAAACGGATGTGGCCATCGTGATCGGTTCCAACGACATCGTGAACCCGGCAGCGCAAGAAGATCCGAACAGCCCAATCGCAGGCATGCCGGTTCTGGAGTGCTGGAAAGCGAAACAGGTGTTTGTCTCCAAACGGGGGCAGGGCACCGGCTACTCCGGCATCGAAAACCCGCTGTTCTTCAAGGAGAACACCCGGATGTTCTATGGCGATGCGAAAGCGAGCCTTGATAAGCTGCTGACGATGATCGACTGATCATTTCACGCAGGGATTTCAGGAAAGGCGCTCCGGTCGGGGCGCCTTTTCTTTTGGCGGATCTGCAGCGCGCCGTGGGACTCCTCCGGCGGGGATATTTGGAGAATGAGAAAGCGGGAGGGGCGGCGCAGGAAAGGCGTTTGATTTTCGGTAAAAACACGTTTTAGATGTGGTGATGCCGCAGATTGTGTGGCGCGTGTTGGGGGCATTGAATGACGATGAAGCGGTTTTGGCTGGCACTGTGTCTGGGGCTGGGAGCTTGTAGCATCCCGCCTGTGGATCCCACCTATATCAGTGACACCCCGGCGGATGCGGCCAGTTTTGCTCTGGCGCAGCGCGCGGTGCGGGCGTGTAGTGATTTGCACAGCCCCGATGCGGTGCAGCGGAAATTGACACAGGCAGGGTTTCAGGTGGTCGCAAAGGGAACGGCGTCAAGGGGGCGGGAACGGTTTGATGTTGTTGCGCCTGATGCGGATGTGATTGTCCATTTTAATGCGAGTAATTGTTTTGTTGGGCTGGTGGGCATGACGCCGGAGCAGTCCTATGAGCTGGCGCAGATCTGGGTGAAGGCCCATCAGGCCAAGCCGAATTCGGCATATGGCGATGGGTTGTCAGACCATGTTGTCGGGGCCTGGCGGCGCTTTTTTGAGGAGCCTGCTGCACAGGGCAAAGCGCCCTATCAGCATCGCATTTACATTGCCGCGTTTAAAACATGGCCCTATGGCCCCTATGATCCGTCCAGCAGTCTTGGCTATGCGATTGAGCCCTTCCCCAAAAAGCCGGGCGCGGCTGTCAAGCTGTCTCATCATGCGCAATGCAACGCGGCTGTTTGGGACACAGTTGAGGGGGCGACCTGTTCGGGGTCGGCGTATCGCCCGCGCTGACGCGCAACGCATGCTGTATATTCTGGATTTTATGTCGCACAGCAGGAATGTATGCCGTGGTATTCCGTCAACATATTGAAAAATAACAAAAAGATTTACTTTTGGCAGCGCTTGGATCAGGTTGGCGGCAGCAGGAGAAGCCACAACAGGAGCGGCCTATGTCGACGATCACAGACCACCCTTTGCGCTATAAATTGGCCAATGAGCTGCATGCGCGTCCCTTTCCTACGCTGCAGGCCCCATGCCGGGCGGTGTTTGTGGCCTGGCGCATTGCGCCCTCTGAGGTGGGGCAGGAGGGCAGCGCGCAGCGGGCACATTTGCTTGAGCTTCTGGATCGTTTTGGGGCACCTCATCCGCAACCGGGGGCCACGCATTTCACCTGCCAACTGGGGCGGGACACGCTCAAATGGGAGCAACATGCGGAGTTTGTGACCTACACAGTGTTTCTGCCGCAGGTCTCCGCGCGGGCGTTTGACCCAAGTGATCTGGATGTGTTGCCGGATGATTGGCTGGCTGCGGCCCCCGGGCGGCGGGTGACCTCGGCGATGATCCGGGTGGAAACCATGCCAGATGAGGCGGAGATGGTCGCACAGATCAACACATGGTTCATGCCGGAGGCCGTGGCGGCGAACTATGTGCTGGACCGTTCTTGTGTTGTTGCGACGGATTTCAGGATTGGCCAGAGTGGGCATCAGAATATGGCGGTGTTTGTGGCGCCGGGCACTGGCAAACGCCGTATCGGCCGGGTGGTGCAGCGCTTGTGTGAGATCGAGACATACAAGAGCATGTCGATGCTGGGCTATTTTCGCGTCAAGGAGATTGCGGGCACGCTGGGCGCGCTTGAGGCGGATGCCGGGCGTCTGATGGGGCATCTGCGCAGCGAAGACGGAGATGCCGCCGCCACCTTGCAGCGGCTCTTGGAGCTGTCAGGCGATGTGGAGCGGCTGATTGCAGAGACGTCGTTCCGGTTTGGGGCGACACATGCCTATGAAACCATCGTGCAGCAGCGCATCACTGTGCTGCGCGAAGAGCGCTTTCAGGGGCGCCAGACCTTCAGTGAATTCATGACGCGCCGCTATGATCCGGCGATGCGGACGGTTAACCATAGTGAGCGGCGTCTGCAGTCGCTGGCGGAGCGGATCGGGCGGGCGGCGCAGTTGTTGCGCACCAAGGTGGACGTATCGCGCTCTGCCCAAAATCAGGCGTTGCTTGAAAGCATGGACCGGCGTGCGGATCTGGCTCTGCGGCTTCAGGAAACGGTTGAAGGGCTGTCGGTGGTGGCAATCAGCTACTATGCGGTCTCGCTGGCAGGGTATGTGGCCTATCCGCTGGCGGCGCCATTGGGGATGAGCAAGGGAATGATGACGGCAGCGATCACGCCGGTTGTGGTTGGGCTGGTCTGGTGGATGGTGCGGCGCATCAAGGCAAAGATGCACTGAGGGGAGCTGTGCTTTGGCCAGATGGTGGAGGTGGCCGCAAGGGAGGGTGGGCTTTCCGTTCCGAATCAAGAGCTTCTCTGCGGCACTGAAGGGCTTTGCGGGCTGTGATTTGTCGCCAAGTGCTCGAAGAAAGGCGTCAAATATCTGAGGAACCGGCAAATTTTTGGGGAATTGAGCGGATTTCCACCATATTGCGTGGGGAATTCGTTTCCGTCCTGCCGCTTTCTTCCTATAGTCAAGGAGATGCTTGCGACAAGACCTGCACGCCCTCAGGGAGATAGACACCGATGATCCGTTCGGAATTGATTCAGAAAATTGCAGACGAGAACCCACACCTGTATCAACGCGACGTTGAGCGCATCGTAAACACGATCTTTGATGAGATCACAGAAGCGATGAGCCGCGGCGATCGGGTGGAACTGCGTGGGTTTGGCGCATTCTCAGTCAAGCAACGGGATGCCCGCACAGGGCGTAACCCGCGCACGGGGGAATCGGTTGAAGTGGAAGAAAAACACGTGCCTTTCTTTAAGACGGGCAAGTTGTTGCGGGATCGACTGAACGGAAAGTAAGCCATGCGCTACATTCGCTATGCCTTTCTCGGCACCCTTGGTGTCGTTTTGATTTCGATTGCTTTGGCCAATCGAGATTTTGTCACGCTGACTTTGCTGCCTGCGGTGGCAGAGGATTGGTTTGGCGTGAACTACGTGATCGAGCTGCCGCTCTTCCTTGTGATCCTCGGCGCCATTGTGGCGGGTATTCTGATTGGCTTCTGCTGGGAATATCTGCGGGAGCATCGGATGCGCTCTGACAAATCCAAGGCGGAGAAAGAGCTGCATAAGACCAAGCGTGAAGTGCGTCGTCTGAAAGGCCGCGAGGCCGAGAAAAAAGACGAGGTTCTGGTGCTTCTGGACGAAGCCAGCTGACCACTGCTTTGAGGCCTCCGTCAGATAGGGGCAGATAGGGCATATCCCATGGATATTCGTGTAAAGATTTGCGGGCTCAAGGAGCCCGCGCATGTGGTTGCGGCAGCAGAGGCTGGAGCAGCTTATGTGGGCTTTGTGTTTTTTGAAAAATCCCCCCGTCACGTGAGTGTCGCACAGGCGCGTGATCTGGCGATTGAAGCCCCTGTTGGTGTGGCCAAAGTGGCGCTGACTGTGAATGCAGACGACGCGTTTCTGGATGATCTTGTCGCGCGGGTGCCGCTGGATATGCTGCAATTGCATGGGCAGGAAAGCCCCGAACGGGTGGCGGAGGTGCGCGCGCGCTATGGGTTGCCCGTGATGAAAGCGATTGGCATTGCCGATGCGCAAGATGTGGAAAAGATCGACATCTACGGGGCGGTAGCAGATCAATTGCTGGTGGATGCCAAACCACCGAAAAACGCTGATCTGCCGGGGGGCAATGGGTTGTCTTTTGACTGGCGTCTGGTCAACCGCAAATACTGGCCAAAGCCGTGGATGCTGGCCGGGGGGCTGACGGTGGACAATGTGGCTCAGGCCGTGAAAATGACCGGCGCACGCCAGCTCGATCTTTCCTCTGGGGTGGAGAGTGCGCCGGGTGTGAAGGACATTGCGAAGATTGAAGACTTCATGCGGGCTGTCAAAGCCGCAATTTGAGGCCACATTGGTCCATGTCCCCATTGGCTGCGTAGAGGCTAGGGGGCGCAATGATGGCTGTTTGATCATCTGATTTTCCAAGACAGATTGGGGTGGCAAAACCTGCCGCGCGCCCCTAAGAACAATGCAAACACCGTGGGAGAGACCTTCATGTCCAACGATCTTTTCAACAGCTTCATGACCGGCCCTGATGAAAATGGCCGGTTCGGCGATTTTGGTGGGCGCTTTGTGAGCGAGACCTTGATGCCGCTGATCCTTGATCTGGAAGCGGAATACGAAAAGGCCAAGGATGATCCGACCTTCTGGGCGGAGATGGATGATCTCTGGAAACACTATGTGGGCCGCCCGAGCCCGCTGTATTTCGCGTCCCGCATCACCGAAGAGCTGGGCGGCGCGAAGATCTATTTGAAGCGTGACGAACTGAACCACACCGGCGCGCATAAGGTGAACAACGTGCTCGGCCAGATCATTCTGGCGCGCCGCATGGGCAAAACCCGCATCATCGCAGAAACCGGCGCTGGTCAGCATGGTGTGGCGACGGCGACTGTTTGCGCGAAGTTTGGCCTTAAATGTGTGGTTTACATGGGCGCGCATGATGTGCAGCGTCAGGCGCCAAATGTGTTCCGCATGCGCCTTTTGGGCGCGGAAGTGGTGCCGGTGACCTCTGGTCGTGGCACGCTGAAGGATGCGATGAATGACGCGCTGCGCGACTGGGTGACCAATGTGCGCGATACCTTTTACTGCATCGGGACTGTGGCTGGCCCACACCCCTATCCGGCGATGGTGCGTGATTTCCAATCCATCATCGGCAAAGAGGTGCGCTGGCAGCTTGCCGAGCAGGAAGGCGAAGGTCGTTTGCCCGATACCGTGATTGCGGCCATTGGGGGTGGTTCCAACGCGATGGGCCTGTTCTATCCATTCCTTGATGACAAAGAGGTCAACATCATTGGTGTTGAGGCCGGTGGCCGTGGCGTGGATGAGAAGATGGAACACTGCGCCTCCCTGACTGGCGGTCGCCCCGGCGTGCTGCATGGCAACCGCACCTATCTGTTGCAGGATGACGATGGTCAGATCCTTGAGGGATATTCCATTTCTGCGGGTCTGGATTATCCGGGCATCGGGCCTGAGCACAGCTGGCTGCATGATACGAAGCGTGCGCAGTATGTTTCCATCACAGACAAAGAGGCGCTTGAGGCGTTCCAGTTCTCCTGTGCGATGGAGGGCATCATCCCGGCGCTGGAGCCCAGCCATGCGCTGGCCCATGTGATGAAAATCGCAGGCGATCTGCCCAAGGATCATATCATTGTGATGAACATGTGTGGCCGTGGCGACAAGGACGTGCAGACCGTAGCGCGCCATCTTGGCTTTGACATGTCAGACACCGAAGGCCGCAGCGCCGATTGAGCGATGTGATCTTTGAGTGCGAACAGAGCGTCCTTCGGGGCGCTCTTTTCTTTTGGGCAGGCACCTATCCGAAAGGGGGGAATTTTAGACTTTGTACCATCCATTGACGTCCGGGCAGAGTGTTAGCTTTGGGTCATCAACAGTCGCAGTCCTCGGGCGGTGGCACCACTCAGAAACAGAGGAGATGCAGATGACCGCGAAGATGAGAAAGCCAAAGGCGACGCGCATTCGGCGGACCCTTTCTCAGGGGTGGGAGGAGATTGCACAACGCGTTGTGGCGTCGATGCAGGCGCAGGGCTACTGCGATGTTGAGTATGTCGTGTCCGATCAGGGTGTGAACATTCTGGCGCGTGCCTCAGGGCAGAGCACACGTCGGCACTATCTGACGGTCAGCGCTGAACGGGCCGGTCATGGTCGCGGTGGGGCAGATCAAATGGCACCGCGGTTTGTGCTCTGAGTGCGCATAAACCTGAGTTTAAGCGCCTAAACCCAAGGGCCAAGCCCTCAAATGTAAACCGCTGGCCGATGGTGTTGCTGTGTTGAGGTGCAGAGATGGGAGGAGCTGCACGCAAAACTGTGTGGGAAGACCAAAGGAGAACCCGATGAGCCGCATTCTTTTGACCTCCTCCGTGATCGCAATGGGATTGGGGGTACAGATGGACACAAGTGAATTGGCCGAGAAGATCAAAGCCTCCATGTTGGCACGCGGGTACATTGAGGTGCAGGTGGCGATTGAGGACGGCGGTTTGAAAATTGTGGGGCGCAGGTCCGGACAGCCTGAGGAGACTGTTTACCTTGCGGCGGCGGACCCGGTTCAGGAAATGCAGTTGGAGGAGGCTTGTAAATATGGTGACCACGCGGACAGCTCCAAGGCACATGAGCCACAAGAGCGCATTGTGCAGCGCGGCGAAACCTGCGCTGCGGATCCGGACGATGATGACGATGACCACAATGCAGCGGCGTAAAGAGATACTGAGAACAACGGGACGGGTGACCCCCCCAGTGTGACTTGTGTTTTGCCATCCACTCACGGTTCAATTACATGATGGTAAATCACCGTTGTTTTCGGTGGGCCGGCGTTGGCCCCTCAACGCCGGCCTATTTAGAAAGTTGATATGAAACAGCAAACCTGGATTTTTTCTATTGGTGTGTCGCTTGCGTTGGCCTCGGCTGGCGCGGGCTATGCTGAATCGCGTATTGAGGCCATCGCGCGACATCTTCGGGGGCAGGGATATTCCGATATTGAGATCAGCCGCACCTGGCTGGGGCGCGCGCGGATCGAGGCGCAGCGCGGCACGGTGGAGCGTGAGATCATTGTGAATCCGCGGACGGGCGAAATTCTGCGGGATTATTGGGATGACGACGACGATGAAGCCGTACTTGGTCGTCAAGACCGAGGTGGGGACGACCGGCATGAGGGGCGCCGCGATGCCAGACATGGCACCATGGCAGATACATTCGAAGAACCCACGACTGACTATGATCCGGGGGGCTGGCAGGACGGCGGAGTCGTAGGGGACGTCGGTGTGGAAGATGTCCCGGACTATGATGGCACCAGCGATCACGGTGGCTGGGGCGGCGACAATGGCGGCTGGAACGACGGCGGAGGCTGGAGTGACGAAGGCACCGGAGGTGGCTGGGATGACAGCGACACCGGTGGCGGCTGGAACGATGGACCGGATGATCATGGCGGAGGCCATGGCGGAAATCATAGTGGCGGCCACGGTGGTGACCGTGGTGGGGATCATGGCGGCTGGGATGGTGGCGGGCACGGAGACCATTCACGTGACTATTGACGTCTTGCCCGTCTCTTGCGCGGGGCTGGAGGCGGGTTTTTGAAGTCTCCCTGGGTACTTGTTGGGCTTCTGCTGTTGCAGAGCCTCTGCGCGATGTTCTTTCTGGCGGACATCGTTTTGACGCTTGTGGGCGTGCGCAGTGCGCCTGTGGCCTGGCACGTTCGCGAATTGCTGGAAATCGGTGCCGCGCTGGGCCTTTTGCTGGGCGCGGGACTTGGCGCGATTGCCTGGCGTCAGGCGGTGCGCGCACGGGCGCGGGCGGAGGCCAGTCTGGCACAGGTGCAATTGGCGTTTCGGGATCATATGGAGGCAAGTTTTGCCACGTGGCAGTTGACCCCGGCGGAGCGCGATGTGGCGCTGTTCTCCATCAAGGGGCTGTCGATCCAAGAGATTGCGCAGCTACGTCAGACCTCTGAGGGCACGGTGAAGGCGCAGTGCAATGCGATCTACCGCAAAGCGGGGGTCAGTGGGCGGGCGCAGCTGATGAGCCTGTTTCTGGACGATCTTCTGGCGGATGCGACGGGCGCGACATAACATTTGCCCGGCATAAAGCAGGGCGCCCCGGTGAGGCGCCCTTTGTGGTTATCGTCAAAGAGAATTGCCCTTAGGCAAAGATAAAGTCGTTGTTTTCCAGCGAGAGCCACGGCAGCAGGCCAGAAGAGTCCACCACAAGGGTTTCATCTTCATAGGTGATGGTGACCTCGCCCCAGCCTGTGCGCCGCATGGAGAGCTCATCTGCTGACTGTACGCCCCATGCGGAGATGTCGATGAGATCCGTGCCTTCGTTGAAGTCCGTGATTTCATCGCGGTCGCCATCACGCACAAACACAAAGACATCTTCGCCCCAGCCGCCTTCGAGCACATCGCTGCCGCTGCCATCGGTGAGCCTGTCGTCGCCCCAGCCGCCTTCCAGACGGTCGTTGCCTGCGCCGCCCAGCAGCCTGTCATCACCGCCACGACCAACGATCCAGTCATCACCGGCAAAGCCTTCGATGGTGTCGTCGTCATTGTTGCCGCGCAGACGATCGTCAAAATCGGAGCCAATGATATAGGCCCCATCGCCAAAGTGGCCGGTGTTTGCGAGTGCCAGATCAATGTCTTCGACCCATGTGTCGCCGCGACGGGCGTCAGACAGATCCGCCACGATGATCAGGCTGTCGCGGGTCATTTCCTGATAGAATTCGGATTGGATCAGCTGCTGGAACGCATTGAGATAGACATGGTCGAGGTGGGCAGTCCATGTGAGGAGGTTGATCACCTCGCCGCCACCCGCAAAGGCTGCGGTGTCATAGAGATCGTTGAAGACCACAATATTGTCAGTGCTGAATTCGAAGTTGGTGTCATTGCCCAGCAGATTGGGCAGGCCATTGGCAATGGCGGCCCCAACAGGATCATTTTCAAAATCAAAGCTCAGAATTTCGGCACCATTGTCCAGAACGGAGCTGCCGTCTTCAGGCACATAATGCGTGGCCACGCCAATGTAGTTGGCATCTACAAAGAACCCATCAAGGAAGGTGTCGCTGTTTTCCGCCAGATTGGTGGTGGCGCCGCCGCCCAGCGAATGCCCGGTGATCAGCACGTCAGAGGCATCCAGCCCGTTGGCAATGGCCAGATCGCGCACAGCTTCCAGCACATCGGAGAAAGCATCAATGGTATAGTTGGGATTGCGCGTCAGGAATTCGAGATAATCGAGCGCATCGCCCACGGTGTCGAGCACCACATTGTCCAGCGGTCCGGAGGTGCCACGAATGACAAACCCGATCTGGGTCATATTGCCGTTTTCGTCATATTGCGCGAGCACATCCGCCTGAGCGTTCTGCAGCTGCGGCGTGCGCCCGTTGAAGGTGTGGAACGCGTCTGTGCGATCAGCAGGCAGACCAAGGTCCTCTGCGGTCAGCACGGTCCAGCCCGCCGCTTCGACATCTGCGACAGCGGCATTGTTGCGCTCAACGGCATCGCCCCCCGTCAGAATACCCAAACCTGTTTCCACCAGGCTGAGCGCGATATAGCCATCCTCCTCATAGCGTTCGCGCTCTCCCTCAAAAAGCCCGTGATAGGCGTAGTTGATCAGGTCCAGTGAATCCTGCACCAAATGCTGGCCATCCTGGCCGCGGTACTCAAAAAGAGCCATGTTGTCCTCCCGTGAAAGCTCCTCAACTCCCGAGAGAAGGTTTTTTGACGTAACGGTATTCGGTCAACAGTGGGGCTTGGGGGTAGTTGCGTCACCCAAGGGCATGACTTTGCGTAAGTTCTTCTTATTCGCGTTTTGTGACTTTGGGTAACTATCGGTAGGCGTGTATTTTGCACGGTTTGAACCCGTCACATGCACAAAGGCGCCACGGTGGGCGCCTTTGCGATCGGGTTCAAACTGGGTGTTTCAGCTTTCGTGCAGAACCGTTTCAAAGCCTTCGAAATTTGGCGGTCCAACAACGACGCCTTCGGTTTTGCTTTTGCCTGCGTTGCGATGGGCATCGCGGAATTGTTCGGACTTGGTCCAAGCCTCAAAGTCTTCCCGGCTGTCCCAGAGCACATGGCTGGAATAGAGCGTGTGATCTTCGTTTTGCGGGCCCTTCAAAAGTCGGAATTCGCGAAAGCCCTTGAGTTCTTTCAGACGGCTCTCGCGTGATTTCCAGACCTCTTCACAATCCGCCTCGCGGCCCGGCGCAATTTTGAACCGGTTCATGGCAATATAGCCCATGGGGTGCCTCACTATTGTTTTGGAGTGGATGGAACTGGCGCGGCATATGCGTTGGCTTGCTCGGGTGGCAGTTGATCCTGACCACGGGCAAAGGTCAATATATCAGTCTCGGTCAGATCAGTCTTGGGCGTGTTGCCGCAGGATATGCAGCGGCACGATATCGACCGCACGCTGGTGGGTGGCATCCAGATTGACTTTGGGGGCGCAGCCTTCGTCATGCGCCTGCAGGAACCGTGCGGCGCAGAGGCACCATTGATCTCCGGGCTTGAGCCCAGCGAAGTTAAATTCCGGGCGCGGGGTGGACAGATCGTTGCCCACATATTTCGAATAGGCCAGAAACTCTGCCGTCATGACAGCGCAGACCGTGTGGCTGCCCTGATCCTCGGCACAGGTATTGCAGTGCCCATCGCGAAAGAACCCGGTGAGGGGTTCCCGCGAGCAGGGTGTCAGGGGTGTGCCCAGCACATTGAGAGAGGGATCTTTTTGCACCATGGCGTGATCTTGGCATGATGGGGTGTGGGGGCGCAATGGTCGATCTGGCAGGGCTGGATCTGTCTGGATTTGGTGATTCCTGAATGGTGGTTCAAAAAATTGTTGACCTGATCAGACAATGCGGCAAAGCATGCCGCTTATGAAAACCATAACTGAACCCGCCCGCCAGATAGATGTGATCCATGAAACCGATGTGCTTGTTGTGGGCTCTGGCCCCGGCGGGCTGTCTGCGGCACTTGCTGCGGCGCGCGCTGGTGTCGAGGTGACCCTCGTGGAGCGGTTTGGTTGCTTTGGCGGCAATATCACCGTGGTGGGTGTGGAGGGCATGCATTGGTATCGTCATGAACAGACGGTCGAAAGCATGGGCATTCCCAAGGAGTTTGAGGATGCCGCCAAGGAGGCCGGGGCTGCGGTGCCGGAGAGCCAGTCGCTGAGCTATGAGATTGACAGCGAAGGCTTCAAGCTGGTGGCGGATCAGATGGTGCAGAAGGCGGGCATTCACCCGATGCTGCACCGCGCCTTTGTGGCGCCGATCATGGAAGGTGATGAGATCAAAGGCATCATCACCGAATCCAAGGCGGGGCGCGAGGCACTTTTGGCCAAAGTGGTGATCGACGCCACCGGGGATGCGGATGTGGCCCATCGGGCCGGTGCGCCGTGCCGGATGGCGCCGCGCGAAGATCTGATGGCGGCCTCGGTGATGTTCCACCTCGCGGGGGTTGACAAAAGCGCCTTCATGGAAGGCATCAAGGCCGATCCGCAGACCTACGCCGATTGGGGCGGCGGTGGGGAGTGGAACATCGAAACCTCCGGCAAAGAGGATCAGATGTTCTCCCCCTTCCTCTACAAACCCTTTGCGCAGGCCATCGAGGCCGGGCTGATCCCGCCCCATCTGAACACCATCGCAGGCACCTGGGGGGCGATGCACGACACAGGCGAGCTGACCTATATGAACCTCATTCATCTCGATGGGATTGATGGCACCGATCCGGACAGCCTCACCCAGGGTGAGATCGAAGGCCGCCGCCAGACCATGCTGGCGATTGAGGCGCTCAAACGTTTCCTGCCGGGCTGTGAGAATGCGCGCCTGAGAAACTTTGGCATGAGCCTTGGCATTCGCGACACCCGCAAGGTGGATACGGTCTATGCCATGGGGGAACTGGACGTGCGCGAGCAGGGGCGGTTTGAGGACAGTATCGGGATTTTCCCTGAATTTATTGATGGCTATGGCATTCTCATTTTGCCAACCACCGGGCGCTATTTTGAGGTGCCCTATCGTAACCTGCTGCCCAAAGGCATAAAAAACCTGCTGATTTCGGGCCGTGCCACGGCGGGGCATAAGGTGGCGCATGCGGCTACCCGCAATATGGCCTGCTGCGCGGTGATCGGTCAGGGCGCGGGCGTGGCGGCGGCTTTGTCGGTGCAGCAGAACCGGGCGCTGGATGACTTGCCCATCAGTGACATTCAGGCGGAGTTGCTGCGGCAGGGCGCGCGGGTGCACTGATCCCTTCCTCTTGATGAAAATATCCGCGGGGGTCCGGGGGCAGCCAGCCCCCGCCTTTTTAGGCAATCAGCGCGCGGTTTCCGCAATCTCCCGAAACAGCGCGATATTGCCATCGGTCACACCGCCGTCCTTAAAACGGCGATCCGCAGAGTTCACGGCAATCACCACGCCTTCGGCACGGTTGATGTAGATGTATTGGCCATAGACCCCGATGCCAAAGAACTCGCCCGCGCGCGGGTCTTTGGGCATCCACCATTGGTAGCCATAGTGCAGCTTGCCCGCCGCTGTGTTGGCGCTGGGCACGGTGGCGTCGGCGAGCCAGTCGGCAGGCACCACTTGTGCGCCGTCATAGACGCCTTCTTGCAGGATCATCTGTCCAAAGCGGGCGTAGTCGCGTGTGCGGATGTTCAGCCCGCCGAGCACAAAGGCCACACCTTCGCCATCGGTGACATAATAGGGCGCGGCCTCATAGCCGAGTTTTGATATGATCTTTTCGCCCAGCAGATCGGGGATGCTGCGGCCTGTGGCCCCGCGCAAGACCATCCCGATCACATGGGTGTCGATGGAGACATATTGAAACTGTGTGCCCGGCGCGACGAAGCTTTCAGTCAGACCGGCGGCGAACCCATCCAATGTGCCGCCAAGCGCCAGCACGCGCCCCATGCGATTGATGTCGGAATTGAAGTCGAGGTAATCTTCATCAAAGGTGACGCCAGAAGACATCTGCAACACGTTTTTCACGGTCACGCCCTCATAGGCAGAGCCGGTCAATATCGGGGCGTATTGCGTGACCGGCGCATCAAGCTCGACCAGCCCCTCCGCCACAAGGATGCCGGTGAGCGAAGACAGGTAGGATTTGGCGACGGACCAGCTGATTTTGCGATCCTCCGCGCTGGTGCCCTGATGATAGCTTTCATGCACCACAGCCCCATCTTTGAGCACGACCATGCCGGTGACGGTGCGCTCTTGGACCCATGTGTCAAAACCCTCAGGCATGTCCATTGGGGCCGCGGCGGGCAGGGGGCTGGCCGGGGCGTCGCCTTTATCAATCTCCGCTGTCAGGAACAGCGTGTCCATATTGGAGAAATTGGCGATGATTTTGTCTTCGGAGAAGAGCGAGTTGACGGCCAGAAGGCGGGTGATTTCTTCGCGCTTCACCGCATAGAGGCCCCCTGCCGCGAGGGCCAGTATCAACAGGATGCGGCCGAGCCATTTTCCAAAACTGCGCATATGCGTGTTTCCTCTCCCCAAAATTACGCCAACAGTTGAGCATTTTGGCCCCCTGTGCGGCAATGCTGACGTAAGGTTAGAGGCGTGGGCCATGTGTTTAGGGGAGGCGCGCCGGTCCCTGCCATTTGATCCAGCGGCCATGGAAATCTGCGCGCCCCAAATGCCAGACTTGCGGGGCATTGCCGGTCCACAGATGCAGTGTCACGGCAGCACCGGGCGTCTGGTCGTCAGCTTCATATGAGAGCCAGACCAAGGGCGCGTCTGGGCTGGCTTGCTGGCCGGATTGCATCAGGATTTCCGTGCCTTGCCTTTGTTTTTCTGGCGGAAAATACTGCCAAGCCACGGTGGAATAAACCATGTGCACCATGCCCGTCTCCGGCGTGCTGAGACGGGTTTGCAGCCAGTCAATGGCGTCACCGCCGTCGACCTGCGCGTCATGGACTGCGATGGCGGCGCGGGTGCGGGTCAGGCGCTCTGCCTGATCGGCCCAGAGGTAGGCCTGCAGGCGCAGGGCATGGTCGGCCCTGTGACAGTCCAATGGGTTAAGGTCGACCCCTAGGCGCTCGGCGACCTTCAGGGTGGCAGCCGGGGGCAGAGGGCCCTCCCAGTCAGGCGCAAGTCGGACGTCACTTTGCGGGCCATAGCCTGTGCCAACCGCCAGATGAAATTTCTCAAACATCAGATTGAGACCTGCAGAGGCGCCCAGTTCGGAGAGTTTCAAAGGCAAGTCAAAGCGCTCTGCCAGAAGTTGGGCAGCGGCGATCAGCACCGCGCTGCGGCGCACCTCATTGGTTTGTGGCGTGTTGCGGATCCAGTCGCAGAGAAAGGCATCGTGCCGATGCAGCGCCGCAAGGATTTCTGTTTTGAAGGTGGCGTCAGAGGACGCATGTGGCGGGTAGATATTTGTCAGAGCGGGGTCGGCGTTTTGGAGCACCAGCGCGTGCAGGCCGCTGGCAATGCGCAAAGGCAGGCTGTGCCCCTTGGGGCCAATATCGCCTGAAAAATCGGCGCATCTGGTCGCAAGCTTGGTATCTGCGGGCCAATGCGCTGCCAGCAGACGCAGAAGCCGCCCCATAAATGGGCTGTCCAGCGCCTCACAGCTGTTGGCTTGGTCCAGAAAAGCTTGCGACAGGGTACTCATGAAAACTTATCCTTTAACTTTTGAAGCGCGCTGCGTGTGTCCGGCGCGGGGGTCGCTTTGTCTTCAGCGGTTGCCTTGGCGGTCTCCGGTTTTTTGGATGTCGTCTCCGCTTTAGGTTTGGGGCCTTTGGTGCCGGTTGAGGGGCGCGGTGGGTTCAGGCGCATGGCCACAGCGTTGGAAAATTTTGCGGTATCGCCTTCTGCCAGATGCGCGGCACCGTCGGAAATGCCCCGCAGCATATCATCCAGCCAGGTCTGATCCGCCTTGGCAAAATCATGCAGTACGTAGCGGCTCACCAGATCCTTGCGACCGGGATGGCCAATGCCCATACGCACCCGCCCGTAGTTTTCGCCGAGATGCTGATGAATGGAGCGCAGACCATTGTGGCCGGCATGCCCCCCCGCCATTTTATATTTTAGCTTGCCGGGTGCGAGATCCAGTTCGTCGTGAAAGACGACCACATCTTCCGGGGCCAGTTTGTAAAACCGCATGGCCTCGCCAACAGATTGGCCGGAGAGGTTCATGAAGGTTTCGGGTTTGAGTAGCAGGACTTTCTCGCGCCCCAGTCGCCCTTCGGTGATGGCGCCCTGAAACTTGCCTTTGAAAGGGGCAAAGCCGTGATCATCCGCGATCTGATCCATGGCCATGAAGCCGATATTGTGACGGTTCTGCGTGTATTTTGAGCCCGGATTGCCAAGGCCAACGAAGAGTTTCATAAAGTCTGCCTGCTGTCATTTCTGCGCTGCAGTATAATCGTGGAGCGAGCATCAGGCAAATCACTCCGTTTGGTCTTGGTGTGCGACACTCTTTTGGAAAACAGGGCTGTGCGGAATTCCGCACAACTTTGGTGCAGCGCGTGCGGGAAATCGCACGCTGACAGTCTGCAAGGAAACGCGATTAAGATTTTTTGTGTGGTAAGCTTCTGTGAATACGTAAGAAAATTTCAATTTTCAGGGGGAGTAAAGAATCTGTTGAGTGGTGGTTTTAGGAACGTCACAGTTTCGTCATCAGGCATCGGAGGGTGCCGGAGGGACTTTGACTGTTTACCGGGAGGAAAAAATATGAAGTTCTTGACCACTGCTGCGACGGCGATGGCTCTGACTGTGACGGGCGCAAGCTTTGCTGCTGCGGCCTGTGACGATGGTGAGATCGTTGTTAAATTCAGCCATGTGACCAACACCGACAAGCACCCAAAGGGCATTGCGGCGTCGCTCTTGGAAAAGCGTGTTAACGAAGAGATGGACGGCAAGATGTGCATGGAGGTCTTCCCGAACTCCACGCTCTACAACGACAACAAAGTGCTGGAAGCGATGCTGCAGGGCGACGTGCAGCTGGCCGCGCCTTCGCTGTCCAAGTTTGAAAAATTCACCAAACAGTTCCGTCTGTTTGACCTGCCATTCATGTTCAAAGACATCGCGGCCGTGGATGCGTTCCAGGCCTCTGACAACGGTCAGGCCATGCTGGACAGCATGCAGCGTCGCGGTCTGCAGGGGCTGGGCTACTGGCACAATGGCATGAAGCAGATGTCTGCGAATGTGCCGCTGCTGGATCCGTCTGATGCGAACGGTCTGAAGTTCCGTGTGCAGTCCTCCGATGTGCTTGTGGCGCAGATGGAAGCCATGGGTGGCTCCCCGCAGAAGATGGCCTTCTCCGAAGTTTATGGCGCACTGCAGCAGGGCGTTGTGGATGGTCAGGAGAACACCTGGTCCAACATCTATGGCAAGAAGTTCTTTGAGGTGCAGGACGGTGTCACAGAAACCAACCACGGCATTCTCGACTATCTGGTTGTGACCTCTGTGGATTGGCTCGACAGCCTGCCAGAAGATGTGCGCACCCAGTTCATCACCATCTTCCAAGAGGTGACCCACACCCGCAACAAAGAAGCGGAAGCGGTGAACCAAGCGGCGCGTCAGTCCATCATCGATGCGGGCGGCACCATTCGTGAGCTGACCCCAGAGCAACGTGCGGCATGGGTGGAAGCCATGAAGCCGGTCTGGGAAAAATTCACCGATGACGTTGGTCAAGACAACATTGATGCCGCGCAGGCGATCAACGCTGCGGGCTAAGTTTCAGGCTTAAAACCTGACCCAAAATGAGCGGGCGGGCCGCCAATGGCCCGCCCGTTTTGCAACCAAAATCCACAAAAAACACAAGCGGGACGCGGGACAATGCAAACCAAGCATAGCTTTGTGGACCGGATCGAAGAGACGCTGATTGCGTTTCTTCTGGGCAGCATGACATTGATCACTTTTGCCAATGTGATTGCCCGGTTCGGTTTCAACTCAAACATTCTCTGGGCGCTGGAGGCGACGGTCTTCCTTTTTGCCTGGCTGGTGCTTCTGGGCGCCTCTTATGCCGTCAAGAAACACAGCCATCTGGGCGTGGACGCGATCCTGAATATGGTGAGCCCGGCCACGGCGCGTGTGCTCGGCCTGATTACGGCTGCGGCCTGTCTGGTCTTTTCGCTGCTGATGCTGAAGGGCGCCTATGATTACTGGGCCGTGTTTGCCGATCTACCGCCGACGTCGGGCCGTTGGTTCCCAACCGGCTTTGATATGAAGGCGCGCAGCCAGTCTTTCTATGAGGTGCAGGATGTGCCGATGATTGGTGCCTTCGCCTTTCTCGAAGACCTGATCAACTATGGCGATGAATACGAAAAGCTGCCGAAAGTGGTGCCGTATATTGTGTTGCCGATTTCCATGCTGTTGCTGGTCTATCGCTTTGCGCAGGCTGCGGTGGCGATTTTCAGAGGCGAGACAGACCGTCTGGTGGCAAGCCACGAAGTTGAAGATGAAATTGAAGAAGTGCGCGCACTTCAGGGGGAGCATGACTGATGGCTGTTGTTCTACTTTTTGCCATGGTGATTGGCCTTCTGCTGATCGGGGTGCCGATTGCGGTCTCACTTGGCCTCAGCTCGATCCTGTTCCTGCTGATCTTTGGCGATGCCACGCTGGCCTCTGTGGCAGGCACGCTGTTTGAAGCCTTTGAGGGGCATTTCACACTGCTGGCGATCCCGTTCTTTATTCTGGCCAGCTCTTTCATGACCACAGGCGGCGTCGCGCGCCGCATCATCCGCTTCTCCATCGCTTGTGTGGGGCATCTGCCCGGCGGTCTGGCGATTGCGGGTGTGTTTGCCTGCATGATGTTTGCGGCGCTTTCTGGCTCCTCTCCGGCCACGGTTGTGGCGATTGGCTCCATCGTGATCGCAGGCATGCGTCAGGTCGGCTACTCCAAGGAGTTCGCTGCCGGTGTGATCTGTAACGCTGGCACCCTGGGCATTCTGATCCCGCCCTCCATCGTGATGGTGGTTTATGCCGCGGCGGTGGAAGTCTCCGTGGGGCGGATGTTCCTTGCGGGTGTGATTCCGGGCCTGTTGGCGGGCCTCATGCTGATGGTGACCATCTATGTGATGGCAAAGGTGAAAAACCTGCCCAAAGGCGAATGGAACGGCTTTGGCGAAATCGTGCAGAGCGGCATGGAAGCGGGCTGGGGCCTGTTCCTGATCGTGATCATTCTTGGCGGCATCTATGGCGGTGTCTTCACCCCGACAGAGGCGGCGGCTGTGGCGGCGGTCTACGCGTTCTTCATCGCCTGCTTTGTTTACAAAGACATGGGCCCGTTGGCAGAAAAACCGGGCTGGTCGGATGCAACACGCCGAGAGATTGCAGAGCTGTCAGGTGGTGGCTTGAAAGGCTGGTTCTCCTCGTTGCCCAAGCAGTTGTTTCTTAGGGTGAAAGCCTTTGTACAATGGTTGGCCCACAGCCTGTTGTACCTGGTTCCTTCGCTGGTTCACCGTGACACCAAACACACGCTGTTTGAAGCGGGCAAGCTGACTGTCACTCTGCTGTTTGTGATCGCCAATGCGCTGATCCTGAAACATGTTCTGACCGAGCAGCAGGTGCCGCAGACCATTGCGAACGCCATGTTGTCTGCAGGCTTTGGCCCTGTGATGTTCCTGATCGTGGTCAATGTGATCCTGCTGATCGGTGGTCAGTTCATGGAGCCCTCAGGCCTTCTGGTGATCGTCGCTCCGTTGGTGTTCCCGATTGCGATTGAACTGGGCATTGATCCGATCCATCTGGGCATCATCATGGTGGTGAACATGGAAATCGGCATGATCACCCCGCCCGTTGGTCTCAATCTCTTTGTGACCTCTGGTGTGGCCGGGATGCCAATGATGGGCGTGGTGCGGGCGGCCCTGCCGTTCCTCGCGGTGCTCTTCGTATTCCTGATCATGATCACCTATATCCCGTGGATTTCCACCGTGTTGCCCAATGCGGTCATGGGGCCGGAGATCATCACCAATTAGGGGAGGTAAGCGGTGCGCTTCCGCGCGCTCTTATTCAGAAAAACGCAAGGCGACGCTCCGATCTCGGGGCGTCGCTTTTTGTTTGGGGGCAGGATTAGGACGTTTTGCTTATAGCCGTTTGCGTTTGATCTGAATCGCTTGTTCGCTGCCTCTCCCTTTCGGTCGAACGCGAAAAGCGATCCCTTTGCCTCAAATAAAACGCAAACGGCTTTAGGAGCGGTTCAGGGGCAGGTCTGCCCTGAACGCGCCCGCCCCAAGTGTCAGGTGTGCATGGCCCGGCTCAAGGACAGGCCGCTGTGCGGGCGCTTATGCGCGCCCGAACCTGTGCTGCTCAAGCGGGGTCAGGCCGCGTCAAGAGCCGTGATGATGGCGCCAAAATCGGCGGCCTTCAGGCTGGCACCGCCGACAAGCGCGCCGTCCACGTTGGAGACGGCAAAGATCTCTGCCGCATTGCCCGGCTTCACAGAGCCACCGTAGAGCAGCGGAAGCGCGTCGCCGATGGCGGCTCCAAAGCGCTCTGTCAGGGTTGTGCGCATGAAATCATGCACTTCGCCGATTTGCGCCAGCGTGGGTACTTTGCCCGTGCCAATCGCCCAGATCGGTTCATAGGCGATCACAAGGTTCTCTGTTGTGACATCGTCGGGCAGGGAGCCTGCGAGCTGTGCGCCGATCACGGCAAGGGTGTTGCCCGCCTCACGTTCCTCAAGGCTTTCGCCAAGGCACACCACAGCGACAAGCCCTGCCTGCCACGCCGCGCGGGTTTTGGCCGCCACGTCTGCGTCCGTTTCGCCGTGGTCTTCACGACGTTCGGAATGCCCGAGGATCACATGGCTGGCCCCGGCATCTTTCAGCATGCCAGCGGAGATGTCCCCCGTGTGCGCGCCACTTTGAGAGGCGTGGCAATCCTGTCCGCCAACAAGCACGGCCTCGCCGGCGACATTTTTGGCACGCGACAGCAGTGTGGCAGGGGGGCAGATCAACACATCTGTGCCAGCGGCCTGTGGAACCTTGCCCAAGGCTTCAAGTTCTGACAGCGCCGCCGCGGTGCCGTTCATCTTCCAATTGCCTGCTGCCAGCTTACGTCGCATAAAATGCCCCTTCCAAAATCGCGATTTACGCGTCAGTCATGCGGGGCAAGGCGGCCTAGGTCAAGGCCGTCATGTCAGTTTTGGCGCGCCGTTTGCAGCAACCTGTTCGGTCAGTTCATCCATGTCCTTAAACTTGATGGATTCGCCGCATCCGCAGGCATCTGCCACATTGGGGTTGTTGAATTTGAAACCGCTTTCCAGAAGCGAAGTTTCATAGTCAATTTCTGTGCCAAAGAGGAACATCTGGGCCATCGGCGCGATCATGACAATGGCGCCGTCCTGTTCCACCACCTCATCATGCGGGTCGCGGTCGGTCACGTAGTCCATGGTGTATTCCATGCCCGCGCAGCCGCCTTTCTTGACGCCGATCCGCAGACCGGCGTGTCCTTCTTTGGACATAAGGCGCGCGATCTGCTTGGCGGCAGTTGGCGTCATTGTCACAGCTTGTTTTCCGGGAATGCCAAACATCAGCTTTCCTTTCTAACGAATTGGAATATCACATGAAGCCCAATTCAAGCCGGGCTTCGTCGCTCATCATTTCCATGCCCCAAGGGGGGTGCCAGACCAGCGCCACTTCTACAGTGCGCACGCCGCCCACACCGGCCACAGCTTCCTGAACCCAGCCTGGCATTTCACCTGCCACAGGGCAACCCGGCGCCGTGAGGGTCATGATCACATTCACGTCGTTTTCCGCATTGATCTCGATCGTGTAGATCAGGCCAAGATCATAGATATTTACCGGGATTTCCGGATCGTACACGCTGCGGCAGGCTTCAACAATCTGCTCGTGCAGGGGGTGATCAACACTGGAGGGCGCAATCAATGGGGTGCCTTCGACCGGTTCCACGGCGGGATCTGGAGCTTGAGTCATAGTCTGTCCTACAAAAATCCTGAGTTTTTCATATAGGAAAACTTGCCTGCCACGTCCAGAGGGGAGCGTGTGGGAATTCCGACTGCATTTGGGCGGTGTTTTGCGCGGACGCTGGCGGTCGGCGAGGCTCAGCGCAGCTGAGCCGGGCCCAACCCCGCACAAGCAGCTTTGGCTGCGCTGATGCGGGGGCGGGAGGGTGTCTTTGCGGGTCAGTCGTTGATGTCGTGATGAAATTTTTTGACCTGTCCGCCGGGAAGGGAGAACACGCGCCGCAGCAACAGCCAGCTCGCGAGGCTGAGTGCGGCAAAGCCCAGAAGGATGACCGGTAGGGAGAGCGCCTGCAGCGGCGTCAAAAGTGCGAGCCCCACAAGCGCTGCTCCGGCGGCAAAACCGAGAAAGATAAATCCCGGCGCGAGCACTTCCAGAATGGCGAGCACAAGCGCGAGCGCGAGCCAGACCCACCAGACAACCAGATAATCGGTCATGCGTTATCCTTTCAGCATTTTGAAGGCGTCACCAAAGGCTTCCAGCGCGGCGGCAGGCAGGACAATGGTCTGTTTCCCATCTCCATTTCCAAGGGCATTGAGCGCCTCAACCTGCTTCAAAGCCACCTGATATTGCGCGGCTTCCAGACCGTTTTCCTTGATGGCTTGTGCCACAACGCCGGTGGCATAGGCTTCTGCCTCAGCACCGATGCGACGGGCTTTGGCGGTTTGTTCGGCCGCATAGAGCTCCGCATCTGCTTGCAATTCCACGGCGCGTTTCTGACCTTCCGCTTCTGTCACCTGTGCGCGGCGGGCGCGTTCGGCGTTGAGCTGTTGCAGCATGGCGTCGCGGGTGGCCTGATCCAGATTTACGTCGAGAATTTCGGCGCGCGTGACCTCAATTCCCCAATCATCCACGGCGGTTTCGACGCTGGATTGAATGGAAGCAATCAGATTGGCCCGGTTGGATTGCACTTCGTCCAGATCCATTTTGCCGATTTCGGCACGCACGATCCCGGCCACGGTGGTGGCAATGGCGCCATCCACGTCCCGGATGCGGTAAACGGTCTTTTCCGGCTCCAGAATACGATAGAAAACCGATGTGTCGATCTGCACGAGCACGTTGTCTTTGGTGATGGCGTCCTGTGTGGCGTTGGGCAACTGGCGCTCCAGAATGGAGATCTGGTGACGCACCACATCCAGAAATGGCACCACAAAGTTGATGCCGGGGCCCAGCACCGAATGCAGGCGGCCAAAACGCTCCACCACATGTTTTTCGGATTGAGGCACAATGCGCACCCCTTTGAGGACCACGACAATCAGGAAGACCGCCGCCAGAAGGATCACGATGTTTTCGCTCAAAAGCCCCAGGATTAGGTCTTCGCCCATCTATATGCACTCCAGAAAATGGTTGTATTTCTATGGTTTGCAATATGGCGATTGGCGGGTGTTTTACAAGCTTCGCCTGAGCGCGTAGAGAGGGGGAAAATAGCCACAATCTTCCCGATAAAAAGGCGCGTGATGTCTCAGAAGTTTTCCTTTTCGCTCAATGCCACCGACGGCAAGGCCCGCACCGGGGTGATTTCCACGCCGCGTGGCGATATTCGCACGCCGGCCTTTATGCCGGTGGGCACGGCGGCGACGGTGAAAGCAATGATGCCAGAAAGCGTGCGCGCCACGGGGGCGGATATCTTGTTGGGCAACACCTATCATCTGATGTTGCGGCCCACGGCAGAGCGGATTGATCGGCTGGGCGGTCTGCATAAGTTCATGAACTGGGAGCGGCCCATTCTGACAGACAGCGGGGGATTTCAGGTGATGAGCCTTGCCGGGCTGCGCAAGCTGACCGAAGAGGGCGTGACCTTCAAAAGCCATATTGATGGCTCCAAACACGCGCTAACACCGGAACGCTCGATGGAGATTCAGAAGCTCTTGGGCAGTGATATTGTCATGTGTTTTGACGAATGTCCGGCCCTGCCTGCGGATCGGGACCGGATTGCAGAGAGCATGCGCCTGTCGATGCGTTGGGCGCAGCGTTCGCGTGACGCTTTTGGGGATCGCCCCGGACATGCGCTCTTTGGCATTCAGCAGGGCGGGCTTGAGCAGGATTTCCGCGAAGAGAGTGCTGAGGCGCTCAAAGAGATCGGCTTTGACGGCTATGCGGTGGGCGGTCTTGCGGTTGGGGAAGGACAGGAAGCGATGTTTGGCTGTCTGGATTACGCGCCGGATATGTTGCCTGTGGACAAGCCGCGCTACCTCATGGGGGTGGGCAAGCCCTCGGACATTGTGGGCGCGGTCAAACGCGGCATTGATATGATGGATTGCGTGCTGCCCAGCCGCTCTGGCCGCACAGGGCAGGTATTTACGCGCCGCGGGGTCGTGAACATCAAAAACGCGCGCCATGCGGATGACCCGAGGCCACTGGATGAGGCCTGCACCTGTCCGGCGTGTCAGAATTATTCCCGCGCCTATCTGCACCATGTGTTCCGCAGCAACGAGATGATCTCCGGCATGCTGCTCACTTGGCACAATCTCCATTACTTCCAGCAGATCATGCAGGAGATGCGGGATGCGATTGCCGCAGGTACGTTTGACGCTTGGGAAAAACAGTTCCAAGAGATGCAGGCTCAGGGCGATATCGAGCCCTTATAAGGAAAATAAAATGAGATTGATTGCGGTTGCCGTTTTGGCCGCAACGCCCGTTGCTGCTATCGCGGACGGGTTTTGTGGTGTCGCAGATCTGGCCGAGATCTTGAGCCGCCTGTCCGGGGATTGGGTGCGGGCAGGCAGCACCTCAATTGAAGGCGCAGACACATCCTTTGTGCGAGCGGCACGTGCGTTTGCCACCAACATCAGCGCAGATGGCCTGTTTCAATCGGGGTTTGTCGACAGCTTGATGGGCGAGGCGTTGCCGTTGGAAGCGGTGGAGCCCAAGACCTACGATGTGGATCGTGTAGATGACATGCTGGAGACCACCGGACGGGCGGATCTTGCAGATCTTCTGAGTGACACGCGCTGTGGCCCTGAGGCGCTGCCGCAGTTGCAGCTCACTTTGCCTGAAGAAGAGGGAGGGATCACCGTGTTTGGGACCATTACAGTGATCCCTTATTTTGATGACCGCCTGTTGGAGATTTCTGAACTGACCATGAAGAGTGGTGAGACCGTTCTGTTTCTAACAGAGACGGTCCTATTGCAGCCCGCTCAGTGAGACATCGGATTGCCCGCAGGCATTGCTTGCGGGCGTGATCCTGCGTTTGCGGCCACACGGTGCCAAAAGATCACGACACTTCTGTGCAAAGCTTGACCGAGGCTGAAAGGCCTATTCCAAAATATTTTGCCAACTATCCCTTTTCCCGCCTTGTTCCTCACCTTCTGTAAAGGCATTGTGTGCTCCAACAAAGAAAACGCAGTTGAAAGCGGGTGCGCGTGCCCCCAAATCAATAAGCCGAGGAAACGGAAAGCGCCCGAGAGGTTGCCACATGTGGGACCTGTGTCGCTTTGCTAGAACAAGGAAAACTCATGCAAGAGCCCCTCAACACATCTTATCCTGTGCTGCCACTGCGCGATATTGTGGTCTTCCCACATATGATCGTGCCGCTGTTTGTGGGCCGGGAGAAATCGGTTCGCGCGCTGGAAGAGGTGATGGCCGATGACAAGCAGATTCTGCTGTCCAGCCAGATTGACCCCTCTGAGGACGATCCCAACATTGATGGCATCTATCGCACCGGTGTGCTGGCCAATGTGCTGCAGCTGCTGAAACTTCCCGATGGCACCGTGAAAGTGCTGGTGGAAGGCCAAAGCCGTGTGACCATCACCGATTTTCTGGAAAACGACGAGTATTTCGAAGCGACCGCGGAACATCTTGAGGAGATGCCGGGGGATGCGGCCACCATTGAAGCGCTGTTGCGCACGGTAGGCGATGAGTTCGAGCGCTATTCCAAGGTCAAGAAAAACATCCCGGAAGAAGCTCTGAGTGCCGTTGAAGAGGCCAATGAACCCGCGCGTCTGGCCGATTTGGTGGCCGGTCATCTGGGCATTGAAGTCAACGAGAAGCAGGAGCTTCTGGAAACGCTGTCGGTTAGCGAGCGTCTGGAGAAGGTCTATGGGCTGATGCAGGGCGAGATGAGCGTTCTGCAGGTTGAGAAGAAGATCAAGACCCGGGTCAAAACTCAGATGGAGAAGACCCAGCGCGAATATTACCTGAATGAGCAGATGAAGGCCATTCAGAAGGAACTTGGCGACGGGGAAGAGGGCGAAGGCGAAATTGCCGAGCTCGAAGAAAAAATCTCCAAAACCAAGCTTTCCAAAGAGGCCAAGGAAAAGGCCGACGCAGAACTCAAAAAGCTCAAGAACATGAGCCCCATGAGCGCTGAGGCCACTGTGGTGCGCAACTACCTGGATTGGATGCTCTCCATTCCATGGGGTAAGCGCGGCCGCGTGAAAAAAGATCTCAAAGGCGCGCAAGCGGTTCTGGATAAGGATCATTACGGTCTGGAAAAGGTGAAAGAGCGCATCGTCGAATATCTCGCCGTGCAGCAGCGCTCTTCCAAGCTCAAAGGGCCTATTCTGTGCCTTGTTGGCCCTCCGGGTGTGGGTAAAACCTCGCTGGGCAAATCCGTGGCCAAAGCGACCGGTCGTGAGTTCATCCGCATCAGCCTTGGCGGCGTGCGCGATGAAAGCGAAATCCGGGGCCACCGCCGGACCTACATCGGCTCCATGCCGGGTAAGATCATTCAGGCGCTCAAGAAAGCCAAGACGACCAATCCGCTCATTTTGCTCGATGAAATCGACAAGATGGGGCAGGACTTCCGGGGCGATCCAGCCTCTGCGATGCTTGAGGTGCTTGATCCTGAGCAGAACGGCAGCTTTGTGGATCACTACCTTGAGGTGGAATATGATCTCTCCAACGTGATGTTCCTGACCACGGCGAACTCCTACAACATGCCGGGGCCTTTGCTTGACCGGATGGAGATCATTTCGCTGGCGGGCTACACCGAGGACGAAAAGCGCGAGATCGCACGTCAGCACCTGATCGGCAAACAGATCAAGAACCACGGCCTGAAAAAGGGCGAGTTTGAGGTCTCTGATGAGGCATTGCAGGAGGTCATTCGCACCTACACCCGTGAAGCGGGCGTGCGGAACCTTGAGCGTGAACTGGCGAAACTGGCCCGTAAGGCGGTGACCAAGATCGTCAAAGGCGAGGAAGACACTGTCGCGGTGACAGAGGATAACCTTGATGACTTCTTGGGTGTGAAGAAATACCGCTATGGTCTTGCCGAAGAAGAGCATCAGGTGGGGGTTGTCACCGGTCTGGCCTGGACCAGTGTCGGCGGCGACCTGCTGCATATCGAAGGTTTGAAACTGCCCGGTAAGGGGCGGATGAAGACCACCGGGAAGCTGGGCGATGTGATGAAAGAATCCATCGACGCAGCGAGCTCTTATGTGCGTTCCATCAGCCCGCAGATCGGCGTGAAGCCCACGGTCTTTGATAAGATCGACATCCACGTGCACGTGCCAGATGGCGCAACGCCCAAAGATGGTCCTTCTGCAGGTCTCGCTATGGTGACCTCGATTGTCTCCGTGCTGACCGGCATCCCTGTGCGCAAAGATATCGCCATGACCGGCGAGGTCTCTCTGCGCGGCAATGCGATGCCGATTGGTGGCCTCAAAGAGAAGCTTCTGGCGGCGCTACGCGGTGGGATCAAAACGGTGTTGATCCCGCAGGACAATGAAAAGGATCTGGCGGATATTCCGGACAATGTGAAGGACGGTCTGGAGATCATCGCGGTCAAACATGTGTCTGAGGTGCTCAAGCTTGCCCTGACGGATGAACCGGAAGCGATTGAGTGGGACGAGGCCGCCGAAGAGGCTGCTGCAGCGGCTCTGAAGAAAGAAGAGGGTGCTGGCGCAACCGCGCATTGAGCAGCCTGTTCAGCATGATGTAGAAAAACGCGCCGGGTCTCTGGCGCGTTTTTTTGTGGCTGATAGATTATTGTGTCTCGAGTCAAAATTTAGGAAAAATCCTAATGATTTTAGTCTTTAAGCAGGCAGAGCCCGTGTAGGTTTCATTAATCATATTCCGGCATCCAAGAGGGGTAACGACCATAGGAGCCAGAATGGAACCGCAAGAAAGACTGGGCCTTGCCCGGCTCACGAAAATGGCCTTTGACGGCGTGGATCTGATGCCGCTGCGGGCCGAACTCCTGACCAAAATGGAGCAGGGGGCCGAGGCCGACGGGATCTTCATGGACCTTTCGGTGATTGATCAGCTTTACGGAAATCAGGAAATGGGGTTGGCGTGGCAGGCAAAGGCGCTTGCGCGGCAGCGGATGTTCTCGACCAATCGGCGGAACAAACTACAACCAAAAGTTCTGGTGTTTGCAGAACCCAGCCATGTGGGTGGCAACACGCCGATTGAGTTCCTGCTGCAGTCCTCTGATTTTGAGATCATCACCTACTATCCTAAAATGGACAGTGAGAGAGATGAGCCGCTGCCAGAGCATGACGTGGCTTTCTGTGCTGTGCCAACAGACAGTGCACAGGCGGATGCGTTTTTTGCCAAGGTGCGGCAGTTGACCCAAGCGACGGGGACGCAGGTGGTCAACCTGCCTGCTGGCCCTGTGGACCTTGAGCGTGACGCGTTGACAGAGATCTTTCCCTACGTGCGGGGGCTGAAGTTCCCCAAGACAGAACGCGTTGATCGGGACACATTGGTTGCGGCGGTGTGCAACGGGTTTGAAACGCAGGTCCTGGCGCAAGTTGGGAGCTATCCCTATATCATCCGGCCCGTGGGCTCACATGCCGGGGCAGGGCTTGCCAAAGTCGATACGCCCGAAGCGCTTGTGCAGTATCTGGCGGGACAGGAGGCGCTGAACTTCTTTGTCTCCGAATATGTGGATTACGCGTCTTTTGATGGCAGTTTCCGCAAGTACCGCATTGTCTTTGTGAACGGTCAGGCCTTCCCGTGCCATATGGCGATCGCGGATCAATGGGACCTTTGGTATCTCAATGCACAGATGGAGCAATCGGAGGCAAAACGCGCCGAGGAAGCTCATTTCATGGCGCGGTTTGAACGGGATTTTGCCAAACGGCACAAGGAGGCCTTTGAGGCTCTGATGTCAGGTGTTGGTCTTGATTACTTCGGGATTGATTGCGCGGAAGATCGGGATGGCAATCTGGTGGTGTTTGAGGCCGACAATGCGCTGATCGTGCATGACATGGATTCAGAGGCTGTATTTCCATACAAGGCCGCCCATATGCAGGAAATCTTTGCGGCGTTTGACAGCATGCTGCGGGCGCGCTCGCTCACGCATATTCGCGACATGGCACCGATGAGTGGGGCAGGGGGCCATGCGGGCATTGATGTGGCCGCAACGGCGCTCATGTAGGCGCACGCTGCTTTACGAAAAAAAGTGGGGGGCCAATGGGCCCCCCAGTTTCGCCATTCAGGCTCACTCTTGAATACCGCTCGATGTTTTTTGCCTGCGGCCTGAATGTCGTCGGAGCGAGCTCACCCGCTCCGTGTATCGCCACTGCCTAAGGTTAGGGACGGCAGTGGGATATGTTCTTTTGTCTCGTCGGGGGCCGAAGCCCCCTACCCAGGTCCCCCCGGGATCCGTGTGTTGCCATGCTGGCCGTTAGGGGCCTTCTGCAAAGAGCAGATGCTCGGCGAAGTCATTTTGTGGCGTTGCCACAGGTGCGGCTTCCGACTCGTTACGCACCTTGCGCGCCCATGCACCGCGGATCACGATACGACCGATGATGGCATTCTCCGGCGCGCTGTTGGAGTTGTCGGCGGGGCGCTGCATGCTGGTATTTTCGAGAGGAAGGCTTCTGCGCTTCTTCATGTTGGTCTCCTTAGCTGCAGCCTGAGGTCGCGCCACAGGTGTTGCATTTCATGCAGGTGCCATTGCGCACCAAAGTGTAGTTGCCGCAGTCGCCACAAGGGTCGCCCTCATAGCCCTGCATTTTTGCTTTGGCGCGCGCGTCCATGGGCGGTGCCAAGGTGCTGACGGACGCGCTTGTTGCCACGTCTGAAAGAGTCGCGCCAGTGGTTTCCGGCACAAGTGTGTTCAAAGTTTTGACAGGATCGGCGGTTTCCGGCGCATTGCCTGCTCCCCCTTTCAAAACCACAAGTTCTTGTGGCAGACGCTTGCGCAGGTACCCGGTTGAGGAGATCTGCTTGAGCACCTCAAGCGAGCGGCTTGCCGTCGATTCGGTGAGTTCCGCAACGTTGGAAACGCCTTCTTCCTCTCCACGTCCAAGATCGTCAAACGTGGTGCCTTCTGGCTTGATATGCGCAAGGTCGGTGCGGTCGAGGTAAGACACGGCCAATTCGCGGAAGATATAGTCGAGGATCGAGGTGGCGTTTTTGATGGAGTCGTTGCCCTGCACCATGCCTGCTGGCTCAAATTTGGTGAAGGTGAAGGCATCGACAAATTCTTCAAGCGGCACGCCATATTGCAGCCCGACAGAGACGGCGATGGCGAAGTTGTTCATCATGGCGCGGAAGCCTGCGCCTTCCTTGTGCATGTCGATGAAGATTTCGCCCAGCGAGCCATCAGAGTATTCGCCGGTCCTCAGGTAGACCTTATGGCCGCCAACAACGGCTTTCTGAGTGTAGCCCTTGCGGCGCTCTGGCATTTTTTCGCGGCCGCGCGCCACTTCTTTGATCACCACTTTCTCGACGATCTTTTCGGCGAGCACCTGCGCTTTTTCCTGAAGGGAGCCGGTTTCGAGCAGGTCAACAGCCTCGTCATCGTCCTCCACCAGCGCTGCGGCCAGCGGCTGGGACAGCTTGGAGCCGTCGCGATAGAGGGCATTGGCCTTGATGCCAAGGGACCATGAGTGCTCATAAGCCTGTTGGCAATCGGCAATCGTGGCGTCGTTGGGCATGTTGATCGTCTTGGAGATCGCGCCGGAAATGAAGCTCTGCGCCGCGGCCATCATGGTGATGTGGCTGTCAACGGAGAGGTAGCGCTTGCCCTTTTTGCCGCAGGGGTTGGCGCAGTCAAAGACCGCGTAGTGCTCTTCTTTGAGGAAAGGCGCACCTTCCAATGTCATGGTGCCGCAGACATGGTCGTTGGCGGCGTCTATGTCAGCTTTGGTGAAGCCGAGGTGCCCCAGCAATTCAAAAGACGGGTCATTGAGCTTGTCGGCCGGGATGCCGAGCACGTTGGTGCAGAACTCTTCACCCAGCGTCCACTGGTTGAAGACAAAGCGGATGTCGAAAGCGGAGCCAAGCGCGGCTTCAATTTTCTCGATCTCATTGGAGGTGAACCCGTGGCCAATCAGCGAGGTGTGATTGATGCCGGGGGCGTTGCCGATGGAGCCGTGGCCGACGGCATAAGAGACAATTTCTTCGATCTGGGCGGAGGAATAGCCGAGTGTTTCCAGCGCAGCAGGTACGGAGCGGTTGATGATCTTGAAGTAGCCGCCGCCAGCAAGCTTTTTGAACTTCACCAGCGCAAAGTCAGGCTCAATGCCGGTGGTGTCACAATCCATCACCAGACCAATGGTGCCAGTCGGGGCAATCACAGAGGTCTGTGCGTTGCGATAGCCGTTTTTCTCGCCCAGTGTCAGGGCTTCGTCCCAGCTTGATTTGGCCAGCTCTACCAGCATTTGATCCGGACAATTGGCGATGTCCAGCGCCACAGGTTTGACCGCGAGGCCTTCGTAACCGTCGGTTTTGCCATAGGCGGCACGCCGGTGGTTTCGGATCACGCGCAGCATATGCTCGCTGTTGCGGGCGTAGCCCGCAAAGGCGCCAAGTTCTCCGGCCATTTCCGCAGAGGTGGCATAGGCCACGCCGGTCAGGATCGCCGTCAGTGCCCCGGTCAGAGCGCGGCCTTCCGCGCTGTCATAGCTGTAGCCCATATTCATGAGCAGGCCGCCGATGTTGGCATAGCCCAGCCCCAAGGTGCGGAAATCATAGGAGCGTTGGGCAATCTCCTTGGAGGGGAATTGCGCCATGGTCACGGAGATTTCCAGCGTGACGGTCCACAGCCGTGTGGCATGGATATAGTCATCGGCCTGAAATTGACCATCTTTGAGGAAGGTCAGCAAGTTCATGGAGGCCAGATTGCAGGCGGTGTCATCCAGGAACATGTATTCAGAGCACGGGTTGGAGCCACGAATCTCACCGTCTTCGGGGCAGGTGTGCCATGCATTGACCGTGTCATGGTACTGGATGCCCGGATCAGCACAGGCCCAAGCGGCATGGCCCACATCTTCCCAGAGTTTGCGCGCCTTGATGGTTTTGGCAACCTGACCGTCCGTGCGGCGGATCAGCTCCCAGTCGTCGTCGTTTTCAACGGCTTTCAGGAAGGCGTCGGTGACACGGATGGAATTGTTGGAGTTTTGACCCGCAACAGACGCATAGGCTTCGCTGTCCCAGTCTGTGTCATAGGTCGGGAATTCGATGCTGGCGTAGCCCTGTTTGGCGTAATCCAGCACGCGCTTCACGTAAGTCTCTGGAATGGCGACTTTCTTTGCAGCGCGGATCGCGGATTTCAGAGCTGGGTTTGTGTGCGCATCATAGGCGTCATGCTCTGCGCCGTCCCATGATTTGATGGCGTCAAAGATGCCGTTGAGCTTCTCTTCGTGCATTTTGGAGCCAGCCACGATGGAGGCGACCTTCTGCTCTTCTTTGACTTTCCAGTTGATGTACTCTTCGATGTCCGGGTGATCGGCGTCCACGATCACCATTTTGGCGGCACGCCGTGTGGTGCCGCCGGATTTGATGGCCCCTGCGGCGCGGTCGCCGATTTTGAGAAAGCCCATCAGGCCCGAGGACTGGCCGCCGCCCGAGAGGGATTCGCCTTCCGCGCGCAGAGAGGAGAAGTTGGTGCCGGTTCCAGAGCCATATTTGAACAGACGCGCCTCGCGCACCCAGAGATCCATGATGCCACCGTCGCCCACCAGGTCATCGGAAACGGATTGAATGAAGCAGGCGTGAGGTTGCGGGTGCTCGTAAGCAGACTTGGATTTGGTCAGCTTGCCGGTTTTGAAATCGACGTAGTGGTGGCCCTGACTTGGCCCATCAATGCCGTAGGCCCAATGGATGCCCGTGTTAAACCACTGGGGGCTGTTTGGTGCGGCGCGCTGGGTGGCCAGCATGTAGCGCATTTCGTCAAAATAGGCGCGTGCGTCTTCTTCTGAAGAGAAATATCCGGCTTTCCAGCCCCAGTAGGTCCAGGCACCGGCAAGGCGGTCAAAGACCTGTTTTGAGGAGGTTTCACCGCCCAGTGCAACATCGTCATTGGCTGGAACGGAACGCCACAGAAACTCAGGCACGCCCTTTTCGCGAATTTTGCGCAGTTTGGCGGGAACGCCGGCTTTGCGGAAATATTTTTGGGCAATCACGTCAGAGGCCACTTGGGACCAACTGGCGGGCACTTCGACGTTTTCGAGACGGAAGACGATGGTGCCATCCGGATTGCGAATTTCGGATTCTGTGGTCACAAAATTCAAATCGGCGTAGGCGTCTTGTCCTGTCTTGGTAAAACGTCTTTGAATTTTCATTCCACTGTCCCGTCCACAGTTCCAAACTTTTCAATTTTGTCCCTGTCGCACATTCTGTGCGGCCAGAAATGCGGCTCTCGAACGTTCTTATGACGCTCTGCAAATATCAGAGCGGTGCGTCAGACAAGGGTGAACCGCGCGGCGAACACGTAAACCGTGCCTCCGAGTTAGAGCCTTGGGTGGCTTGTTGTGGTTTTGTCCCCGTCCGGCGAAAAGTCACTATATGTAGTGTCGGTCGTCGGCTGCATCCACAAATTGGCGTAATCGGACATACAGGGTCAACGAATTTATTTACCGAAAATCAGGATTTTTTGTGTTGACCTAAAGCCTGAGCATGGCGACTCGGGTCGTGATTCCGATTCCTCCACAGGTCGATTGGAGTGCCCATTTTTTGCCATAATTTATAACTGTCTGATCTTTATGTACTTCTGATCAGAGGTGGCCGTGTCACTCAGGTTTATCCACAAGATTTGGTAGGACAGCGCATATGGCTGTGGAAAATATTGCGGTAATCTTCTGTGAACCTTTTGCAACGCTATTAGATTCTCAATCCCATAAAAAAGGCCGCCTTTGGCGACCTTTATTAAATTAACTTTTTGAAAAGCCAATGATTTAAGCTGCGGTGTTTTTGTTCGCAGCTTTTCGCGGGCCGGATTTCGGCGGTTTGGCATTGGCGTCAATGAACTCCAATACAAGAGGGCGGATGTTGTTGCGCCAACTCTTGCCCGCAAAAATGCCATAGTGGCCCGCGCCCGGCTCCACATGGCTCGCCTTTTTGCTGTCTGGAAGTCCCGTGCAAAGATCAAGAGCCGCGATGCACTGACCCGGCGCGGTGATGTCATCTTTGGCGCCTTCCACGGTTTTCACAGCAACCGTGGTGATTTTGCCAATGTCGACTTTGCGTCCGGCCACCACAAATTCATTGTTGGCGATTTCGCCATTTTTGAAGATGCGCTCCACCGTGGAGAGGTAGAATTCGGCGGTCATGTCCATCACCGCGAGATATTCATCATAGAATCGGTTGTGTGCGTCGTGATCAGAAGCCTCACCACGGGTGACGCGCATGATCTGATCGGTGAACGCCTTGGAGTGGCGGTCTGCGTTCATCGACATAAAGGACGACAGTTGCAGCAGGCCGGGGTAAACCATGCGGCCAACGCCGGGATATTTGAAACCGACCCGCTGAATCATGGTCTGTTCAAGCTGTCCCATGGTGACGCGATGGCCAAAATCCGTGACTTCGGTTGCGGCAGCATTGGGATCAATTGGGCCGCCGATCAATGTGAGCGAGCGCGGCTGTGCCTTGGGGTCTTCCTCGGCCAGATACGCGGTGGCGGCAAGGGTAAGCGGGGCAGGCTGACAGACAGCGATTACATGCGTGTCTGGCCCCATCGCCTTCATAAAGTCGACAAGATAGAGCGTGTAATCTTCGATATCGAATTTGCCCTCGCTCACTGGGATGTCGCGCGCGTTATGCCAATCGGTGATATAGACTTCGCAATCTGCGATCAGGCTTTTGACTGTGGAGCGCAGCAGCGTGGCATAGTGACCCGACATTGGCGCAACCAGCAGCACTTTGCGCGGCATGGGCTTGCGGCCGGAGACTTCAAAGTGGATCAGATCCCCGAAAGCGCGTTCCACAACTGTATTGATATTGACGATGTGGTCCTTGCCGTCTTCGCAGGTAAAGCTGTCGATGCCCCAGTCAGGCTTCACGATCATACGTTGAAAGGCACGTTCTGTGACTTCGCCCCATGCGGCCATCCATTGCAACGCGGGATTGGGCATCATGGCCATGGCAGGGTATGATGCCATTGCGGTTGCGGTTGCACCCAACCATTGGTTGGTGTTGCGCATCGTTTCCATCAAATCATACGTGGCCATGTATCGCATGGGCGTGTTCCTTACGTTAGGGTATCCACTCACTAATTTCCCGAGTACACTTAAGTGGGGATCGAATTTTTCATGCTGCGTAGCAGCGAGGATAGGGCGATTGAGTTAATATGACAACAAATGAGACGGAAACGGCCGAAAAAACGGATCGTCTGAACGCCAATTTGGCAAGAGTTGAAGAGTTGTCATTGCGACTTGCTGACGTCATGGGGCGTCACAAACCTCTTAGAAATCAATTGAATGGACCGGAGCCTGAGGTTTTCTTGAATGCGGCCACTGCCTATTGGAAAGGCGTGATGCATGATCCGGGCAAAATGCTGGAAATGCAGCTGGATCTCTGGAGTAAATCCGTCAAAAGCTTTGTTGATGCGCAAAACCTGATGTTGAGAGGGCAATTTGCTGCGCCGCAGGATGACACGCCGACGGATCGGCGATTCTCTCATCCTTTGTGGCAGACGCACCCTTATTTCAACCTTCTGAAGCAACAATATATGCGCAACGCGCGGGCCATTGAGGCCGCAGTGGATGCGTTGGAGGGCCTTGAGGGCAAAGACAAGCAGCGCATTGAGTATTTTTCCCGTCAAATCATCGATATGATGGCGCCAACGAATTTTCTGGGCACCAATCCTGAGGTTTTGGAAAAGGCTGTGGCCACCGAAGGGCAAAGCCTTGTGGATGGCCTTGAAAACCTGATCGCCGATCTCGAAGCCAATGATGGTGAATTGCTGGTGAAATTGGCGGATGAGAGCGCTTTTGAAGTTGGGCGCAACATTGCAACCGCCCCCGGTAAAGTGGTCTTTCGCAACCGCATGTTTGAGCTGTTGCAGTTTTCACCAACCACGGAGACTGTGCATGAGATCCCGCTGGTGATCTTTCCTCCCTGGATCAACAAATACTATATTCTCGACCTGAAAGAACAAAACAGCCTGATCCGGTGGTGTGTGGCGCAGGGATACACTGTTTTTGTGGTCAGCTGGGTCAATCCAGACCGCTCTTACGCGGATGTTGGATTGGATGACTATATTGAAGAGGGCTTCCTTGAGGCTATTGCGCAGGTGAAAACCGTCTGTGATGTGCCGCAGGTTAATGCCGTTGGGTATTGTATCGCGGGCACCACCTTGCATCTGACGTTGTCATTGATGAAGCAGCGCGGCGATACATCTGTGAAATCAGCGACGTTCTTTACAACGCTGACGGATTTCTCTGATCAGGGGGAGTTCACCCCGTTTTTGCAGAACGATTTTATCGACGGCATCGACGAAGAAGTCGCGGAAGAAGGGATCCTGCGCTCTTTCATTATGCAGCGCACGTTCAGCTTTTTGCGGTCAAACGACCTGATTTATGGCCCTGCGATCAAGAGCTATATGATGGGAGAGGCACCGCCTGCCTTTGATCTGCTGTATTGGAACGGCGACGGCTCTGGCTTGCCTGGGAAAATGGCGCATCAGTATCTGAGAGAGCTCTGCCAAGATAATAAGTTTGTCGGCGAGGGGATTTCGCTGTGTGGCACCACGTTGAAAATCAGCGATGTGGATTTGCCGATCTGTGCGGTGACCTGTGAGACGGACCATATCGCGCGGTGGAAAGATTGCTTCCACGGTTTCCAGCAAACCAAGAGCCGCTCCAAGACCTTCATCGTGTCTCAATCCGGGCATATCGCGGGGATCGTCAATCCGCCGAGCAAGAAGAAATATGGTCACTATACCAATACCAAATCATCTGGCACCGCGGATGACTGGATGGAAGGAGCTACATTTCATGAAGGTTCCTGGTGGCCCCGATGGGACACATGGCTGTCAAAAAAATCTGGTAAAAAGATAGAGGCTCGGGAGCCGGGGCAGGGGGCATTTCCGGCGCTATGCGACGCACCCGGCACTTACGTGATTGAAAAAGCCACAAAATAACAGGGGCTTGAAATTTTTTCTGCGGTGCAGCAAGAAAATTCTTGAAATGCCGCATCGCAGCAATCATATTGTTTCCAGAGACTAGAAACACAGCCCAATGTCTTCTGAACCCGGGCTGCCCTTTATTTAAGGAACTGGAACGATGACTAAAGCAGCACAAGACGTGACCGCGATGTTCAAAGACGTACTGGGCGCCTTCCCAGTTGACACTTCTGCATTTGAAGATGCTTTCAAAAATTCCGCAGCTCTGAATGAGAAGCTTACAGCGGTTGCGCTGGGCGCGGCTGAGAAATCTTCTGAGATCTCTTCCAAGTGGACCAAAGACACGCTGTCCAAGCTGAGCGACATGTCCAAAGCCAAGGAAGAGCCTGCCGACTACGCCAAAGCGATGACCGATTTTGCTTCTGCACAGGCTGAAGTTGCGGCGGAAAACATGGCGGCCTTTGCTGAGGTGGCAAAGAAAGTTCAGATGGAAACTGTTGAACTGCTGATGTCTGCAGGCAAAGAAGTGACCGAAGAGGCGACTGCTGCTGTGAAAAAGGCCACCGACGAAGTGACCGCAGCGGCCAAAAAAGCCACGACCAAATAAGACGACGACGCAATTCTTGCGCTCCTCCTCCTCCCCGGAGCGCAGATTGCGGGGGCAGGCATCACGCCTGCCCTTTCTTTTTGTTCTGCGCTCGCATAGGCTTTTCTGCAGCGCATAAATAATGGGGAGACTGACGTGGCTGAAGACAATAAACCACTGCTCATCAAACGTTACGCCAGCAGACGGCTCTATAACACAGAGACCAGCGACTACGTTACATTGGAAGACATCGCCGGTTTTATCCGGTCTGGCCGCGAGGTTCAGATTGTCGACTTGAAGAGTGGGGATGATCTCACACGGCAGTATCTTTTGCAGATCATCGCGGAGCATGAAAGCAGGGGAGAGAATGTCCTGCCGGTCAATGTGCTCAATGATCTTGTGAGGGCCTACGCCACCCAAGCCACATCTATGGTGCCGCAATTTTTGCAGACCTCTTTTGACATGCTCCGAGAGAGCCAGGAGAAGGTCATGGAAAGCATGGGCGGCGGCATGAAGATGCCCGGGCTGGAGGCGATGCAGGCGCAGCAGGAAGCTTTCATGAAGGCTATGACTGGTGGCATGGCATGGCCTGGAAGCTCGTCTCCTGCGGCTGAACCGGAGCGGGACGGTGGAGAGGCGGAAGATCTGGATGAGATCAAAAAGCAACTCGCAGAGCTTCAGGATAAACTTTCAAAGTTGAAATGACATCCAGCACAGCCAATTTCGGCTGTGCTTTTTGTTTGTGGCGCGTCCTGTGAGGTGCGCAGACCAAAATGGGCAAAGGTCAGCCGTGTGAGGCGCTGTTTGCCCGTATCCTTCAAAGATCGGAGGTGCCGAGATGGCGAAAAAAGCGTCAACCAGCGCAACACGTAAATCCACGTCGAGCAGCGCAAAAACCAGTACAACCCGCACGCGCAGCACAGCAACGCGCAAAACCAGCGCGACTCTGCAAGGGCAGGCGGAGGAGCCGTTGGAGCAGAAGCAAACGCCCGATGTGCCAGCAGCGGGGGGCGCGCTCCGGAAGCGTGCGTTTATCGAAGCGGTGGTGCTGCGCTCAGGTGTGAAGAAGCGAGATGCAAAACCAGCTGTGGAAGCGGCGTTGGCCATTCTGGGGGAGACGCTTGTTAAAGGGCAGGAGCTTAACCTGCCTGAACTTGGGAAGGTGAAAATCCAGAATCAGAAATCGGTAGAGGGTGCACATGTCATAAACCTGCGTCTGCGGCGAAAGTTGGGATCTGCCGAGGACGCAAATGCAGAAAGTGACACAGGGGGCCTTGCGGAGGCTGCGGAGTGAGGATAGAAGCCGCGTCACCGGGTGATTAGCTCAGTGGTAGAGCGCTTCGTTCACATCGAAGATGTCAGGAGTTCAAATCTCTTATCACCC
Organism: Shimia sp. R11_0; assembly: GCF_017744035.1. Taxonomy (NCBI): domain Bacteria; kingdom Pseudomonadati; phylum Pseudomonadota; class Alphaproteobacteria; order Rhodobacterales; family Roseobacteraceae; genus Shimia; species Shimia sp. R11_0. The sequence continues at coordinate 241,612 of NZ_JAGHQY010000003.1, forward strand.
ACCATCATTCTAACGGGCGCTCCCTTAAGTGGTTGAGCGCCCGTTTCTTTTTCTGGTTTTGTTACGTTTTTCACAGAGTCTGTCGCCGGTATCCGCTGAGCGGCGGCGGGCGCTTTGAGGGCTGTGATCAAAGTGTTTGAGATGTCTCAGCCATGGCCAGCGGAAAACCGATGTGGGGACATGCCATAGGCCTCCCGAAACCGTTTGGAAAAGTTGCCCACGGATTCGTAGCCACAGGCTGTGGCCACTTCCACAACCGCCATATCGGTTTCCGCCAAGAGGATTCGTGCCTTTTGAAGGCGCAGCTCCTGCAGGAATCGCTTGGGGGTGGTATTGAGGTGCTGCTTAAACAGGCGCTCCATTTGGCGGCGCGAGACGCCCATGTCCCGCGTCACGCTGTCCAGATCGACGGTCTCTTCCAGGTTTTCTTCAAAATAGGAAATGATGCGCACGAGTTTGTCGTTGCGATTGCCAATCAGGGCTGCGGTGGAGCTTTGCTGCCGGTCTGTTTCAGAGCGCTGAACAGTGTGCAGGCACATATTCAAGACGGCACGGGCCAATTGAGCCCCATGTCGATCGTAAATCAGCTTGAGGAACAAATCCATGGGCGCCACGCCGCCGCCAGAGGTCATGATGCGATCATCAATGGCGTAGAGCTGCTCCAGCGGAGAGAGATTCGGGAACTGCTCACGAAAGGGGGGGATGTTTTCCCAGTGCAGCGTGAAATCCCGCCCTTCAAGGATACCTGCCTTTGCCAATGTGTAAGCGCCCGTGCACAGGCCGCCAACACGCCTGCCCACGCGCCACTGCAGCCGAATCCAATCCGCCATCCTTTGACTGGCTGCGCGCTCTGGCTGTACGCCGGAGCAGATAAACACCGCCGCGTTGGCAGGGGTTTCGCCCAGAGGGGAATCAATACCGATTTCAATGCCGTTGGAACAGCGGACGTTTTCTCCGGTCTCAGACATCGTTGCCCAGCTGTAGAGATTCTGCCCGGTCAGTTGGTTGGCGATGCGCAGAGTCTCTACTGCTGAAGTGAAGGCCAGCATCGACAGGTTGGGCTGCAAGGCAAAGATAATGGGGTCTGGCGTTGTTACAGCGTCCACAGGAACATGGGCGACGCCCTTGGGGATGATAGGATCTTGCATGAGACCTCCGAGCAGAAATCGAGCGCCAATTTAGGGGAGAATGCAAAGGATGCAAAGAAAGTTCAAAAATGGGGTTGCATGCCCCGGCCAGAGGGGCTAAATCCCCGCTCACCGGGTCGTTAGCTCAGTTGGTAGAGCGCTTCGTTTACACCGAAGATGTCGGGAGTTCGAGCCTCTCACGACCCACCATAAAGTCCTCATGTTCTACCAACAATCTGCATGTTTCGGAATGATGATCCGTATGTGCGTGATTGTCTTTCCGCTGCGCTTCAGCCGTTTTTCAGGTCCGAGCCGTCTCCAACATACCAAGATATGACATATGGCAACCGTGCTAAACACCGAAGTGGCAGGCGATAGTACGCAAAGAGGGTGGCTACAGCCTAAGTTGCTCCCTAAGCGTTTGGTGTAGCCAATGGGGGGGCGAGAGGCCAAATCGCGGATGGACCAGGGGCAAATTGGTTTATGCACGCAATGCGGCAATATCCGAGATGCCGCTAAGTGAGGTTGAGACAAAATAAGCGTCGCAGCTTCGAGCTTTGGGCCAACTATGTGTATCAAGGTTTGGTGCGAACATCGAAGCGCTCAGCATTCACCTTGGCCGAACCCGAAGTTCTTGCAAGCGATGCTAGGGCATCAGCTTTCAACTCATCAGGTTTGCGAATCTAACCTGAAATTTGCACCGTCTCGGCTTCCACAGGCACTAGGCAACGCTTTTACAATTCTAGGGGGGATTACTGGGGGGCTTTAGGCTGATATTGGCGCTTTTTTGTATTCCAAGCGTAGTCCGGATGGATGTCTAGCTTTGCAAAGCGACGGTCTAAGCTTCGGAAGTTCAGGTGTCGGAAAAGCGTGCGAGTTCCTAGATTGCCCCTGAAGCCTAAGCCATCAACTAACACCAGGCGTTTTTGTTCGCGCGTTGACAGAACCAAGTTCACCAGATTGATATCATTCGCCACCATATTCCATTCGTAAGCTTCCGATACGAAATCATTTAAGAGGTCAATGACTGTAGAGGCATCTTGGTGTTCTTGCAGGAGACGCTTCAGGGTTGGTGCCAGTTGACCGTCTTTTTGGTGAATGGCCTCACATATCAATCCGGGGCCGAGATCTGTATCAACAAAGCCAAACATATCTGCCACTGGTGCCGGGCGCTTCATGCTGTGTTCTTTGAGTTTTAGCTCAAAGTAAAATTTTAGCTCGCGCATCTGGCGAAGATGCGGTGAAGTCGAAATGAAGCGCTGTTTTAGGCGTTTTCGCCAGTTTATTTTCTGCTTTTTTTTGTGGTTTGCGACTTTGACGAGAATACCTGGGAAGGCGCTCAGTATGTAGATATCTCGCTCGTGTCCGCTCGCTACCGGCGCGATATTGTTGAGTTGTAACTTGCGACAACTGGACATTCTGGCTGCCGTCATAATCGGGCTGAGGTTGTCTTTAGCGGGGGGCTGTGAAGAGACTTGAGTGAATGTCATTTTGTGCGTGCATGCCATGCTTCTAGGATGGGGGCTTACGGTAAATGGGTTTGTGCTGGTTGGCAATTCTCTGAGTTCTGGTGGTTTTGGGTCCGTCTGCGGCAGAAGCCTATCAGTCTAAAAGCGCAAAAAAGAGCGGCCATGGAGGGCCGCTCTTCCAATAGTCTGATGATGGGATCAGATTAGCTTGCTGGTGCGCATACGAGAGCGCCGGAGTCGGTGGTGGTAAGGTCGTAGCCACCTGGGCAGCTGGCATTGCCTGCTTTGTCAAAAGACGGCTGCGCGTAAACTGGGGTTGGCTCTTCCTGTTGGGAGCAAGCAGCCAAAGCCAGACCAGCAACACACAGGGCAGCGTAAAGAGGTTTCATCAGGGTTCTTCCTTCAAAAAGCATGTGATTCAAGTGAGTTCATCTAATCACAGAAATGTCATACTGCAAAGTAAACTCACTGCGGTTCAATCTCATGAAAATAAGGGCTCCACAAAGGCTTTGAAAAAATCTTCCATTTTCCTGCGGATATCCGCTTGACGCGCCTGAGCGCTCAGCATAAACCCCACCACACGCTGAGGGGCACACGCCAAACAGCGAGCAGCGAGCGGTTGTAGCTCAGTTGGTTAGAGTACCGGCCTGTCACGCCGGGGGTCGCGGGTTCGAGCCCCGTCAACCGCGCCACCGCTGCCAGCCCAGACCTTGGGTGCCTTAGGGTAAATGGTCATGCCGAAAGGCGAAGATATATGCGCGGTTGTAGCTCAGTTGGTTAGAGTACCGGCCTGTCACGCCGGGGGTCGCGGGTTCGAGCCCCGTCAACCGCGCCACTTCTTCCCCCTCCTTGAAAGACTGATGGAAATGTTTCCCTTCGGGGCGGCCTATTGGAATGCGTGTGTCGTACTGTAGAAAAACGCGCCCGAAGGCGCGTTTTGATTTTACAGATCTTTCAGGGGGTTATCGCGTCAGGGCGTCTAAGATTCGTGCCCATGAGCGGGTGCCTTTGTGAAAGCTGTTCATGTCGTATTTTTCGTTGGGCGAGTGAATTTGATCGTCATCACATCCAAAGCCAATCAACATCGAATCCATGTTGAGCATATCTTTGAAGAAGCCTGCGATCGGGATTGAGCCACCGCAGCCGACATAGGCCGCAGGATCGGGCCACTCATCGCTGAGGGCGAGGCGGGCCTTCTCAAAGGCGGGATCGGTGATGGACATTTGAGACGCGGAGGAGCCCTTTTCCGTGCGATACTCGACGGTGAACCCCTCGGGCAGCGCGCTTTCCAGATAGCTGCGGAAGGCTGTGCGGATCTTGTCTGGATCCTGCTGACCGACCAGGCGGAAGGACAGTTTGGCGGAGGCTTGAGAGGGCAGGACGGTCTTAAAGCCATCCCCGGTATATCCGCCCCACACACCGTTCACATCGCAGGTTGGACGCGCCCAGATTTGCTCCAGAGGCGTGCGATCTTGCTCCCCGGCTGGTGCCTTTAAGCCCACATCGCCCAAATAGCTGGCATGATCAAAATTCAGACCCTGCCATTGCGCGCGAATATCCTCTGGCAACTCTTCGACGCCGTCATAGAATCCCGGCACTGTCACGGCACCGGTGTCATCATGCAGACCTGCGAGGATTTTCGACAGGATGCGGATCGGGTTCATTGCGATGCCGCCATACATGCCGGAATGCAGGTCGCGGCTTGGCCCTGTGATGGTGAAATCTTCGGCGAGCAGACCGCGCAGCATGGTGGTGATTGCGGGCACTTTGCTCTGAAACAATCCGGTGTCGCAGATCAGGGCAATATCGCAGCTGAGTTCTTCGGCGTTTTCCTGAAGGAAAGGAACGAGGCTGGGGGAGCCTGATTCTTCTTCGCCTTCAAAGAGGAATGTGATCTTGCAGGGCAGGGCGCCATGCTCTGCTTTCCAGGCGCGGCAGGCTTCCACAAAGGTCATCAGTTGGCCTTTGTCATCAGAGGAGCCGCGACCACGGATGACTTTACCCGCAGCGGTGTCTTCCAGTGCCGGATCAAACGGATCGCGGTCCCAGAGCTCCAGCGGGTCAACTGGCTGTACGTCATAGTGGCCATAAAACAGGATATGAGGCACGTCGTCTGCTGGGCCATCCACGTGACCAACCACCATTGGATGACCTGAGGTGAGGCGTTTTTCTGCTGCGATTCCGATGCTTTGTAGTTCCTGAACAAGCCAGTCCGCCGCAGCTTCGACATCTTTGTCAAAAGCGGGGTCTGTCGAAATCGATTTGATCCGCATCAGATCAAAGAGACGTTCAACGGCGTCTGGCATATTCTGATCAATGCGGGTGAGTACGGAATCGAGCGACATAAGGTCTCCTTTGGGTGCGACGATTTGCGGGAACCGTAACACTGACATTTGAAGTGTCCAGACTCGTGCTTTTCGGTATTGATCGATATCAATGTAGGACGGACTGACCATTTGGTAGCCATTGCCCAACGCGCAACAGAAGACTAAAAGAGCTCGGATACTTTTTGAAAGTGTCGCGACGCCAGGTCGCTCAGACCGGGAAGAAGGAAAGCCACTGTGGACTATACTGCAAAGCTAGATGACGCACTCGATCGTTTGCACGAAGAGGGGCGCTACCGGACGTTTATCGACATTGAGCGCACGCAGGGGCACTTCCCACACGCAACTTGGACCCGTCCTGACGGCACACAGCGCCCTATTACGGTTTGGTGTGGCAATGACTACCTTGGCATGGGGCAGCATCCGGTTGTTCTGGAAGCCATGCATGAAGCTGTGGATGCGACCGGTGCAGGGTCTGGTGGAACGCGGAATATCTCGGGTACGACCATTTATCACAAGCGGCTTGAGGCGGAGTTGGCGGATCTGCATGGGAAAGAATCAGCCCTGCTTTTCACCAGCGCCTATATCGCAAATGATGCAACTTTAAGTACTTTGCCAAAACTCTTCCCCGGATTGATCATCTATTCGGATGCTCTCAACCACGCCTCTATGATTGAAGGGGTGCGTCGCAATGGGGGTGCGAAACGCATTTTCAAACACAATGATGTGGCCCATCTGCGCAGCCTGCTTGAGGCGGATGATCCGGCGGCGCCGAAGCTGATTGCCTTTGAATCTGTCTATTCCATGGATGGAGATTTCGGGCCGATTGAAGAGATCTGCGATCTGGCGGATGAATTTGGTGCGCTGACCTATATTGATGAGGTGCATGCGGTGGGCATGTATGGCCCGCGCGGTGGTGGTGTGACAGAGCGTGACAATCTTGCGCATCGCATTGACATCATCAACGGCACCTTGGCCAAAGCCTATGGTGTGATGGGGGGCTATATCGCCGCATCTGAGAAAATGTGTGATGCTGTAAGGTCTTATGCGCCCGGATTCATCTTTACCACTTCCTTGCCACCAGCGGTTGCGGCCGGTGCAGCGGCCTCGGTTGCGCATCTGAAAACCGATCAGGCCCTGCGCGAACGTCATCAGACACAGGCGCAAATTCTGAAACTGCGACTGAAGGGGCTTGGCCTGCCGATCATTGATCATGGCAGCCATATCGTGCCGGTGATTGTCGGCAATCCAGTGCACACCAAAGTGCTTTCTGACCATCTTCTGGAAGATTACGGCATCTATGTTCAGCCGATCAATTTCCCGACAGTCCCACGCGGCACAGAGCGTCTGCGCTTCACGCCGTCGCCAGTTCACGGACCTCGTGAGATGGACGCACTTGTGAAGGCAATTGATGCGCTGTGGAGCCATTGTGCGCTGAATCGTGCCGATCTGGCGGGCTAGCTCTCGTTAAGGTTATCGAATCCCCTAGATATGGTATAGTTCTCCCTAACAAGGACTGGTTCGAATCGGGGATGACGAAGAACCGGCAGGGCGACATGGGGCAAGTGAGATGATCGGGCGCAAATCCAAGCGCGATACCGTTGAGGTAGATGAAGGCCCGAAAGGGTATGATGACTTCACCATAAGTCTCGGCGATATGATGCGCGGTGAACGCGCCACCCTTGGCAAATCTCTATTGGATGTGCAGCGTGAATTGCGCATCCGTGCGAGCTACGTCTCTGCCATTGAAAACTGTGATCCCTCCGCCTTTGAAACGCCCGGATTTATCGCAGGCTATGTGCGGTCTTACGCCCGTTATCTGGGCATGGACCCGGATCTGGCTTTTGAGATCTTCTGTAAAGAGAGCGGTTTCAGCACGGCCCACGGCATGTCCGCCGAAGCCTCTGGAACGCGCAAGACAGAGCGGGTCGCGCCGGTGGCAAGCAACGCCGATCCATTTTCATCGGCCAATGCGCCGTTCACACCCATTCAGGAATCCCTGTTGTCGCGCATTGAGATGCGGGCGGTTGGATCCTCGCTTGTGCTTGTGGCACTGATCGGGGCTATTGGGTATGGTGGCTGGTCTGTTCTCAATGAAATTCAACGCGTTACCCTTGCTCCTGTAGATCAGACACCGGTCGTCTTGAGTGATCTGGATCCGGTTGAAAGCGCCGCCACACGCGCTGCTGACACAGAGAGCGAAGCCGTTGTTGTGACCGCAGCAGGCGCGGGCCTTTTTGCCCCTGCGGAGGCGCTTGATCGCCTGTATCGTCCGCAGACGCTGGACGTGCCTGTCCTCGTGGCGCGTGATGCTCCGATCTCCCAACTGAACCCGGACAACATTGGTGTCTTCACACCGCAGATCCCTGACGTTGTGGCGCTGGCCCCGACAGAGGATAAGCCGCCGGTGCCCAAAGTCGTAGAAGATGACGCGCCTGAGTTGGTTGTCATGGCAGTGCGTCCGGCTTGGGTGCGCGTGCGCGCGGCTGATGGCTCGGTCTTGCTTGAGAAAATCCTCGATGCGGGTGAGGAATACGTCCTGCCTGCGACGGAAGAGGTGCCGACCCTGCGGGCGGGCATGTCCGGCTCTGTCTATTTCAAGGTGAATGGCGAGCTGTATGGGCCGGCGGGTGAGGGGACGAGCACCGTGAGAGATCTGGCGCTGGCCAGTGACATGGTGAAAGAGAATTTTGCTGTCGCCAACCTTGATGATGATCCGGAGCTGGCACGCATTGTCGCGCTTGCGGCGGCAGCATCGGTGGTCACGGCGGAAGAGTGATCTAAATTCTCAATCTAGACAATGGCTTGTGGTCGCCTTTCTATCCTGTAGGGGAGGCCTCTTGAGCTGTTGCGTGTTGCGCTGCCAAGGCGCTTGACACAAAAAACGATGCGCGGCTGTCTCTGGGGTAATGATCTCAGATGGGCCAAATTTCACATCAGTCTCACGTCTGTAACCCGTCGGTATTGCGGAGGTGCAAAATCACGGCTCTTGCGGGTTATCGCAACGTACGTTGCGCGCGCCAACCCCAACAAAAAGACCGCGGCAGTGTTGGTGCCGCGGTCTGGGTTTACTGTGTCTGTATGGCCTAGAGGTTACCCGCGCTTTTCTTCCACGATGGCGCGCATGCCTTCCAATGGGAGGTAGCCGCGCAGCATTTCATCTTCCATCACGAAAGACGGCGTGCCGGTGATGCCCATATCAAGGGCGAGTGCGCGCGTGGTGCGGATTTCCGTGGTCACCTCATGGCTGTTCATATGGGCGAGTAGCGCTTCGGCATCAAAGCCAAGGCCCTTGGACAGTTTGGTCAGGGACTTTGCCGTGACATCGCCACGCATTTTGATCAGGGCGTCATGTGCGAGTTTATAGGACTCTGCCCCCAAGAGCTGTTTGACAGCGATGGCGTAGCGCGCGCTTTGCTCAGAGGCTTCGCCCAAAATAGGGTATTCTTTGACGATGAAGCGGATGTTGCCATCTGTTTCGATCAGCTCAGCCACCTCATCATGGGCTTTGCGACAATAGCCGCAGCGATAGTCGATGAACTCCACCAAGGTGATGTCCCCATCCGGGTTGCCGCCCTCCCAGCTGTAGCCATCGTTAAAGAGGCGGTCTTTGTTGTCGGCCACAAGCGCAAGATCGTTGTTGGCCTGTTGCGCTTCACGGCGCTGTTCCAGAATGGCGACGGCTTCCATGATCACTTCGGGGTTGTCCAGAAGATAGGCCCGCACCTCATCGCGAAAGGCGCTGCGCTCGGCCTCTGACAGGCTGTCGATGTCAAAGGCGAGGGCGGAGGTTGCGGTGAGGGACAGGACCAGGGCGGCCGGGGCGAAGAAACGCATTATGGGGAACTCCATCATTTTCTCTTTTGAACGCGCTCTGCAGCGCTGACAATGTCTTCGGCCCGGCGCGCGGCGCTGGACCCTTTGGGAAGGCGCGCAAGTGCGCGCCGGGCGTGGATGTCGGCATCTTTGAGCCGGTTGGCCAGCGCATAGCGCTCTGCCGTCGCAAGAGAGGCGAGGCCGTGCTGACCGGTTTGTGCATAGGCGGAGCCAAGATCACGCAGCACCTTGGCATCCCGGAAATCCAGAGAGCGCGCCTTTTCCAGATAGGTGAGCGCCTCTTTGGGGCGGTTGACCGTCAGAAGCGCCCGGCCCAGACCGCCCAGAATGAGCGCGTTGCGTGGCGCCAGATTTGCGGAGGTGCGATAGGCTTTCACCGCGTTTTGAAACTGACGGTTTTCCAGAAGGATCTGCCCTTTGAGTTCATAATAGTAGGCATCTTTGGGGCGCAGCGCGATGGCCTGATTGATGTGAGAAAGCGCCTTGGCGGCGTTTTGCTGGCGGTGGTAGGCCACCGAAAGGCGCATATGCCGGATGTCTTCAGTTGTGCTCTCATCGGCGCGCTGGAACGTCCATTTGGTGGGCCGCAGGAAAGCCGTCGCCTTGGAGCGGGCGCGATCATACCAATATTCCAGTTCCGGCTGTTTGCGGGATTTGCCACTGTAGGCCGTTACGAAGCCTTGCATGGCGCGCAGGCGGTCACGGGTGAGCGGGTGGCTGCGCATGTAGGGATCCTGACGGGAGACGTTTAGCAGCTCCTGTCCGGCGAAGATCTGCTGCACCTGCACGGCTCCGATCGGGTCAATGCCGGCGGCGGCCATGTAGCGCACGGAGGATTGGTCTGCGGAGGCCTCTTCGGCGCGGGTATGGGCGAGAAATTGCCGCAGGGCAGAATTTTGCGTGCCAAGGGCCACTGCGGCCCCCACATCGCCGCGTCCTGAGGCGGCTGCGGCGGCCAGAGCAAGGGCGAGACCGAGGCCGGAAGCACTGCGTGCCGAATCAAGATTGGCCATGCGTCGGGTGATGTGCCCATTGGCGATATGGGCGGCTTCGTGGGCGATGACGGATTGCAGCATTTCCGGGGAAGTCATGCGCATGAGCATGCCGGTGTTGATGAAAATATGGCTGTGATCGACCACAAAAGCGTTCAGCCTTTCGTCGTTGACCAGCAGTATTTTAACGCTGTCTCCAAGGCCTGCGGCGTTCAGGATGGGCGCGGCCATCTTGCGCAGGGCATGTTCGATATCGGGGTCACGGGCCAGCGGCACAGCGCTGGCAAAAGGGGCGGAGATAAACAGAACAAGCGCCGTCAGCAAAGCGACGGCGCGGGCGTGAAAACGGGTGATTGACGGCGCTGCCATTTCGCGGTGAAACCTCATGGTCGACACTAGGGAGCAATTTGATGCGGAACTCAAGACGTGGGGCGGTTGATCCCTTCATTGTGATGGATGTGATGGAAGCGGCGCGCCAGGCGGAAGAGGCGGGGCGTCACATCATCCATATGGAAGTGGGGCAGCCCGGCACGGCGGCACCGGAAGCCGCGCGCAAAGCGCTCACGGAGGCGATGACGCAGGATGCCATGGGCTACACGGTGGCGCTGGGGTTGCCAGCGCTGCGGGCGCGGATCGCGCAGCTCTATGGGGAGTGGTACAATCTGGACCTTGATCCGGCGCGGGTGATTGTCACGCCGGGCTCATCAGGGGCGTTTCTGCTGGCGTTTTCGGCGCTGTTTGATGCCGGGGAACGCGTGGCGATTGGGGCACCGGGATATCCGAGCTACCGTCAGATTCTGAAGGCTCTGAGCCTGCAGCCGCTGGATGTGCAGACCGCGCCGCAAAACCGCTTGCAACCTGTGCCTGAGGATCTGCGGGCGCTGGATTTTGAAGGGCTGATGGTGGCGTCGCCGGCCAATCCGACCGGCACGATGCTCAACAAGGATGCCATGGGGGCGCTGATTGATCTGTGCCGCGACAAAGAGGCGGCCTTTATCAGCGATGAGATTTACCACGGCATCGAATATGAAGCCAAAGCTGTCACGGCCTTGGAACTCACCGATGAGTGTTATGTCATCAACAGTTTCTCCAAATATTTCAGCATGACCGGTTGGCGTGTGGGCTGGATGGTGGTGCCCGAAGCTCACGTGCGCAAGGTGGAGCGGCTGGCGCAGAACATGTTCATCTGTGCCCCACATGCCAGTCAGGTGGCGGCTCTTGCGGCGATGGATTGCCATGAAGAGCTTGAGGCAAATATGGCGGTGTATCGCGCCAATCGCGCCCTGATGGCCGAGGGGCTGCCCAAGGCGGGTTTCACCAAATTTGCGCCGCCGGATGGGGCATTTTACTTCTATGTCGATGTGCGTGATTTCACCAATGACAGCCGGGCCTTTGCGCGAGAGATCCTGGAAGAGGCGGGCGTGGCGGTGACGCCGGGGCTCGATTTTGACCCGGTGCGGGGCCATCAGACTCTGCGGTTCTCCTATGCGCGCAGCACGCAGGACATGCAGGATGGTCTCGCAAGGTTGCAACAGTTCATGGCGGCGCGCGGCTTTGTCTGAGGCTTGGAGATAACTTGGGGATAAAGAAAAAGAGAGGGGCCAGCCCCTCCGGCACAGCGGTGCTGTGCCTCCTCCCCGGGATATTGGGGTCAAGAGGAAGCCATGAGACGTGGCGGCGCGTGCCGGGGTGATGTAGGCTTGGCAAAAAGCAGGTGAGGCAGCAGGATGCGCAGGGATTTTTTGGCAGCTGTGGTGACGCTCTGGGCGGCGCTTGGTGCTGTGTGGGGGGCGGAGCAGGCCATTGCGCAACAGGTGGGGGCGCAACAGGCAGGCGGACAACAGGGCGGCGCGCAGCAGGATGCGGCGTTTTCGGCTCTCGCACGGGTGGAGATTGCCGACAGCGGTCTGTCTGAAGGCCGGCGCGGGGCGGCACAGTTGCGTCTGGCCCTGACACAAGGGGTGCCCTGGCGGGTGTTCACGCTGGATTCGCCGCGCCGGGTTGTCTTGGACTTTCGCGAAGTGGACTGGGGCGCGCTGACGGCAGCGGATCTTGGCGCGGCAGAGGGCATTTCTGCGGTGCGTTTTGGCACCTATCGCCCGGGCTGGAGCCGTATGGTGCTTGATCTGGAAGCAGCCATGACAGTGGAGGCGGCGGAGATGGCCATTGACGAGGGGCGGGGGACGGCGGTCTTGTCGCTCACCCTTGCGCCCGGCACTGCGGCTGATTTTGCCGCTGCTGCGGGCGCGCCTTATGATCCGCGTTGGGATCTGCCCGCACCTGCGCTGGCGGCGCCAGAAGAAAAGACCGATTGGGCCGCCACCGTGGTGGTGATTGATCCGGGTCATGGCGGCATTGACCCTGGTGCGGAACGGGGCACGGTACAGGAAAAAGACCTGATGCTGTCCTTTGCCCGGGAGCTGCGCGATGTGCTGCGCCGGACGGGGGGATTTGAGGTCGTTTTGACACGGGATGCGGATGTGTTTGTTTCGCTGGAGGGTCGCGTGGCGATTGCCCATCAGCATCAGGCCGATGTGTTTATCTCGCTGCATGCGGACAGTGTGAGTCAGGGCAATGCCAAAGGTGCAACGTTCTATACGCTGTCAGAGGAGGCCAGCGATGCGGCCTCGGCCCTGCTTGCGGAGCGTCATGATCGAGCGGATATCATTTCGGGCGTGGATCTGTCCGGGGCCGATGATGAGGTGACCGATGTGCTTTTGGATCTGGCGCGTATGGAAACGGAGCCGCGCACCTTCAAGCTTGCGCATTCTCTGGTGGGAGGATTGAAAGGCAGCACAGTCAGGTTGAACAGCAAGCCTTTGAGAGAAGGGGCCTTTTCCGTTTTGAAGGCGGCGGATGTGCCCTCTGTACTTGTGGAGCTTGGGTTTATGTCCTCCAAGCAGGATCTGGCCAATCTCAAAGATCCCGGTTGGCGGGCGGCCATGGCCGCGGGGCTGCGGGATGGGCTTGTGGCTTGGGTTGCGGAAGATAAGGCCACGCGGGCTTTGGTGCGGCAGTGAGGTGGAGCCTCAAATTTAGGATGATAGATCACTGTGAGCTATCCTAGGGAGACACTTTGAAGCTGTGTTCTCTCATTGCTTGCAAAAGAGATGCTGGGCTCGTTACAAGATTGCGCAGTGAAATTCAGTGCCGTGCCTCGTTTCTCCCGGGGTGCGCTGTCATGAGAGTAGGGCGACGTATGTACTTTAAAGGCCACCTTTTTATGACCTGCCTGACCATTGTCATAGGGCTTTCGGTGAGTGCAGCCCATGGGGCCTCCAATTGCACCATACCAGACAACCAATGTACCCGTGTGGTTGGGTGTGTTCTCGGGGAGCCAAATGAGATTTTCATTGGCGAAGTGATTGGGGTGCAATCCGGCCACTTTTCAACAAAAACAAATCTGGGTGCGGTTTGCACCGGGACCTTCAGGCGCACCAACTTTGGCACGGCAAAGGTGAAAGCCACCTGTAACGATGGGCGGCGCGCGCGGGCGACATTTACCTATTACCACAAGCAGACCGGCACGGGGCGTGGCAAAGGGCGTATGTCCAACGGCAACAAGATTGTGTTTTGGGCCGGAAACCGCATGTTGAACTACTTTGAAAACATCCAGGAAAGCCGGATGGATGAATTCGTCACCTGTGCGATGGGCGCGCTGCAACATGACGCCGCGAAAGATCAGAAATAGTCGGTTGTTGTGTCGAGCGCTGTCAGGGCACTGCTTTGGCGAAGTGTTTTAGAGGCTTGTCCATTGACAGGTGACCACAACGCAGCGCAAATTCGCCTGCTGTCTCAGAGAGGTGTTTTGACCCCGCCAAGGCCACTCTGTATAGAGGAGCTTTGAGACGCGACTTCAGAAGGCCTCCAGCGTGATACGATTCATTCTCTCGTTCTTTGGGACCATTTTCACCTTTGTGACCATGGGGCTTGCCGTGGTGGCGCTCTCTATTGGGGCGGTGTTCTGGATCTATGGTCAGGAACTGCCCAGCCATGAAAGCCTTGCGCAGTATAAGCCGCCCACGATCAGCCGGATCTACTCGGGTGAGGGCCATATCATTGATGAATTTGCCAAAGAGCGGCGTCTGTTTGTGCCGGCGGATGAAATTCCGGATCTGGTGAAAGAGGCGTTTATCTCTGCAGAAGACAAGAATTTCTATTATCACTCGGGCTTTGATGCGCGCGGGATCGCGGCGGCGGCTGTGGAAGCGGTGCAGTCGCGTGGGGAAAGCGTGCGCGGGGCATCGACCATCACGCAGCAGGTGATGAAGAATTTCCTGCTCTCTGGAGATCGCAAAATTGAGCGTAAGATCAAAGAGATCATCCTTGCGACCCGGGTGGAGGACACCCTGAGCAAGGAGCAGATCCTGGAGCTGTATCTCAACGAGATTTTCCTGGGTCAGAACTCTTACGGTGTGGCGGCGGCGGCGCAGACCTATTTCAACAAGACGTTGGAACAGCTTGCCCCACATGAGGCGGCCACGCTGGCCTCTATGCCAAAAGCGCCCGGGCGCTTCCATCCGGTGCGCAACAAAGAGCGGGTGCTGGCGCGGCGTAACTTTGTGCTCAAGGAAATGGCGGAGAACGGCTATATCACGCAGGCGGTGTATGAGGCGGAAAAAGAGCTGCCTTTGGCGTCGGTGCAGAATGGCGATTATGACAGTTTCAAATCCACCCTGCCGACACGCGATTATTTCACTGATGAAATCCGCCGCCAGTTGAGCCGCGATTTTGGGGAAGATGAGTTTTTCAGCGGCGGTATGACCGTGCGCTCCACCGAAGATCCTGAGATGCAGGATGTGGCGGCGCGGGCCTTGCGCCGCGCGCTTGAGAAATATGACCGCTCACGCGGCGTGTGGCGCGGCACCGGTGAGGTGATTGCGGCGGAAGCTCTGACGGATGAAGTGAGCTGGCGTGCCGCGCTGGCGGATGTGGCCATTCCGAGAGATGTGGATCTTGAGGGGCAGTGGTATCCGGCGGTTGTGCTGCAGGTGGGCAGCAATGACGCGCGGATCGGGATTGAAGGCGTTGAGGAGGGTGCCGATGGGCATTGGATCACGCCAAAGGATGTGACCTGGGCGCGCAAGCGGCGCGAGGATGGCTCGCTGGCACGGAAGGCGCGTGTGGCGGGGGATCTTGTCTCGGTTGGGGATGTGGTGCTGGTGCGCGCGATCACCAAAGATGAGGATGGCAGCTTTGTGCGCTGGTCCCTGCGGCAGGTGCCGGAGGTGCAGGGCGGCTTTATGGCGATGGACGTGAACAACGGCCGTGTGATCGCGATGCAGGGCGGCTTTAGCTATCAGGATACGGTGTTTAACCGCGCGACACAGGCCAAGCGCCAGCCGGGGTCAAGCTTCAAACCCTTCGTCTATGCCTCAGCACTGGACAGCGGCTATAGCCCGGCGACCATCGTGATTGACGCTCCGATTGAGATCAACACGCCCCAAGGTGTGTGGCGGCCCAAGAACTCGACCAATAAATTCTACGGGCCGACGCCGTTGCGGACCGGGATTGAGCAGAGCCGGAACCTGATGACCATCCGTCTGGCGCAGGAGGTCGGCATGGAGACCGTGGCGCGCTATGCGGAGCGTTTTGGGGTCTATGACAATATGGGCGCGTTTCTGGCGAACTCGCTGGGTGCGGATGAGACCACGCTTTATCAAATCGTGGCGGCCTATGCGATGTTTGCCAATGGGGGCGAACGTGTGGAGCCCACATTGGTGGACCGGGTGCAGGACCGCTATGGCAAGACCATCTATCGCCATGATCAGCGTGATTGTACCGATTGTCTGGACCCGAGTATCCCCGAAAGCCGCGGCCCGCGCATCGTAACCAACCGCGAGCGGGTCATGGATGCAATCACCGCCTATCAGCTGACCTCGATGATGGAGGGGGTTGTGACACGCGGGACAGCCAGCAAGCAGATCAACCTGCCTGTGCCTGTGGCCGGCAAGACCGGGACCACCAATGAAGCCAAAGACGTGTGGTTTGTGGGCTTCACAAGCAATATCGTGGCGGGCTGTTACATTGGCCATGACCGTCCGCGCCCGCTGGGGCGGGGTACCTATGGTGGCACAACCTGTGGCCCGGTGTTTCAGGAATTCATGGAAGAGGCTGTGAAGAAATACGGCGGCGGCAAGTTCCGCGTGCCTCCGGGGGGGCGCTTTATCAAGATTGACCGTTTCACCGGGGCCCGTCTGGACAATGATGCCAGCGGTTCCAATGTGGTGGCGGAGTATTTCCGGGATGGGGAAGAGCCCGTGTTTGGCGTGGCCTTTGACGGTGGCTTTGCCATGGGCTCCAACCTGCCGCTGGTGGAAGAGGTCGCCAAATCCCGAGGGCGGGAGGTCACGACCTCATCGGGCGGCACCGGGATTGTCGGACCAAAGGCAGACTTCGGGACGGTCAGTTCGGGCGGACTTTATTGATTGGCTCAATGCAGCTCTGTTGCGGAGCCACGTTAAGCGCGTGATCTGATCGCCAATCTGTCCTTATCTTCAGCCCATAAGAAAAAAGCTCCTGCACAATGGCGGGAGCTTTTTGGTGTGTTGGACTGTTGCGCAAGGATCAGGGGGTGATCTGTTGACGCAGGGCGCTGTTTTGGCTGGGCATGACGCCGTGGGTGTGGCCGCTGCCGTTTTCAAAGCTCACGTAGCTTTTGCTGCCGTAATAGCCAAGGAAGCGCATCTGTGCGGCGGCGTCCTCAAGATCATCGGCGGAGATGTAGAGCGTCATCTGGCCATTGTTTTCCTTTTCCAGCCAGACGCGGGCGGCGCCGTCTTTCGCATGGGGGAAAGCATGCCCTTTTTTAGCGGTATAAAAGGCATCGACCTGTGCCGTGGTGCCGAAGATCAGATCGATGTCATGTGGGCGCTCTGGGCTCCAGTCGAGGGTGACTGTCAGGGTGTCCTCCAGAATGGCGCGGGTCTGTGCGGCGTCTTCGGCGTCTGGCGCGGCAAGGGCGGCGTTAAAGCCGCTTCCGGCAAAGGCGTTGTCCAGTGTGGGGCTGAGTTCATCCTGAGCGGGCCAGCGTGCCAGATCAAAGTCTGGATCCACATGCACGGCCACCGGGGTGCCCTTCAGGGGCAGGGCGTAGCTCTGCGTGTTTTCTGACAGGCGCAGGGTGTGGGTGTCACGGCCTGCCTCGGTCTCCACCACCACGGGCACCTGCAGGTCATAGACCGGCCCCTCTTGTGACAGAGTGACGTACAGAGCGCCGTCGGCACCAACGTGACTATCGCTGAGATGCAGGCGCGGCAGGCTGGCGCGGGTGAGCCACTGCTCAAAGAAGGGGCTCAGATCACGTGCGCTTGCGGTTTCAAAAGCGGTTTGCAGCTCCGCCCAACTGGCTTCTTTGTGGATGTTGTCCTGATAGAACTGACGCAGGCCCGCATAAAACATCTCTGTGCCAAGCTCGCTGCGCAGCATGTGAAACACCAGAGCCGCCTTGCCGTAGCCTTCGCCCTGACCGCCGCTTTGATGGCTGGCGGAGCGGAAGGCGGTGAGCGGTTTCATGTCTTCTGGGGCGATCAGGGCCAATTGGCGCAGCCAGTCCATGCGCATCTGGCGGGCCACATCGGCGCCTTTGTCCTCTGCCAGACCGTAGTCTGCCATGAAGGTGGTGAGCCCTTCGGACCAATTGCCCGCGTCATAGTCCACCCGCACGGCATTGCCCCACCAGCTGTGCAGGATTTCATGGGCGAGGGAGCGCTCGCTCATATAGTCATGTGGCAGGATGGAGCGGCCCACATAGGTGAGACCGGCAAAGCCAAGCCCCACAGGAATTGGCGCGGAGACCACGGAGAAGGCCGCATAGGGGTAGGGGCCGATCTGAGCTTCGAACCGGTCGATGTAGTGCCCGCTGGCGCGTAGGTAGGTGTCTGACAGCCCCGCCTCTTCGGAGTGAAAATAGGTGCGCAGGCTGATGGGGGCGTTCTGACCCTGATGGGGGCGTTCCTGAAGCTGGTAGCGGCCTGCAAAAATGCCAAGGGATGTGGCTGGGCCAGAGAATGTAAAGCGCAGGTGGCGCTGATCCTCTTCGATGCGGTCTTCCAGAATGGTGCCGGTCACCGCGACCTGATCTGTGGCGGGCACGGTGATGGTGATGTCATGGGGGCCGTTCTCTGTGCCATCTGCCGGCTTTGGGAGCCAGCCGCCGCCGGTGAGATAGCTGGCCTCCTCAGACCAGCCGTTGATCCGGGTGGGGGACTGGAGCTCGGGCAGTTGGCCGCTGAAATGCGTGCCCCCGTCGGTGAGCCAGTCCACAGTTGGCGCGTCTGCCTGTTCAGAGGTGATCGTTATGGCGCCGGTGGCGGTGTCCAGCGTGATCTGCGCAGTATTTGGTTCGGCGAAGGACGCGCCTGCAAA
This sequence comes from Shimia sp. R11_0, assembly GCF_017744035.1. Taxonomy (NCBI): domain Bacteria; kingdom Pseudomonadati; phylum Pseudomonadota; class Alphaproteobacteria; order Rhodobacterales; family Roseobacteraceae; genus Shimia; species Shimia sp. R11_0. Next base: position 259,728 of record NZ_JAGHQY010000003.1, read on the forward strand.
GGCGATGAACAGCGCTGTGGAAAAACTCAGGGAGGGGCGGAGGCTGCGGGGCATGTGGATCTCCTACGTGTCGCAGGTGTCGAAGGAAAAAGTGGCGCATCTTGCGATGCGCCACCTGATAAGTGTGAAGCTCTGGATCAGAAGGTCAAGTTTGTCCCAACCCAGACGGTGCGGCCGCGCACCCATGGGCTGGTGTCGCTGGCGGTCCCGGAGGGCATGCGGTCAAACAGGTTGTTGACTTGCACATCCAGCATCAGGTCGTTGCCGTTGCCAACCTCTGCCACCTTGAAAGACGCGTTCAGATTAAACAGCACATATTTCTTGAATCTGTGATCTTTGTACTCTGAATAAAGTGGGCCGTTTGGATCAGGCCGCGTCACGCCATCATAGAGGACACCGCTGTATGCATCGGTGAAATCTGCTACGAGACCGAGGCTCATACCGCCATCAAACCATTGAGACCGGATTTCCGCAGTCGCGCGGAAGGGTTGATCCAGATTGCCAAGGGTTTCGTCCCATGCGCTGCGGTTGTAGGCTTGGCCGTTGTACCAAACATCGCGGCTTTCTTGACTTGGGGTTGCGAAGTATGTGCCGCCAACACGGTTGCTGTCAGACCAAGTGAGCGAGGTATAGATACCCAGATTGTTCAGATGCGGAATGTTGGTTGGTTGCCAGGTTTTCTGATATTCAAGCACCAAGGACTTGTAGTCACTTTCGCCGCCATTGGTCAGGGTCGGTGATGTCGAAGTGCCTTCATTTGTAAACAGATCCTTGCCTTTACGTTGCAGTGCGCGCACACGCCAGAAGCCATTTGTAAAGCGATCCTTGATGCCGAGCGCGACGGAGAGTTCGTCGTTGTAAGGCGTGTCAAGGCCACGACCACTATAGGAGGTTTCTCCACCGTTGAAGGTTTCGTTCCAAGGCAGCGTTGGGTCGCCAAACCGCAGGCCCATGCGGGTTCTTGGCAAGGCGTCCTGCACTGCGTAGGCGAGATAATTGTCGTCATAGTAACGGTTGGCACCCACAGTCAGGGAGAAGCCATCCGAAGGCGCCCATGTTGCGCTCAGACGTGGGGCAATGTCGACATTCTCAAGGACGTCATTGTAATCCATGCGCAGGCCACCGCGCAGGAAGAAATCCCCAAAAGTCTGATCGATTTCGGCATAAGCACCGACCTTGGACGCCGTCACATCCATATTGTAGGCATCAATGGTCTGGCGTGCCCAGAAGTATTGCTCAGCTGTACAGCTCGGGTCGCCGGGATTGCAGTTACCCGCGGTGTTTGCAAATGTGCTGGTATAGTACTCCACAGCTTCACCACGCCGGTTCACGTCGTAATATTCAAGATCGATCCCTGATTTGAACGTACCGTTGCCCACTTCACCTGACACTTTTGCATCCAACCCAATGCGATTGTCTTGGAAGTACTTGCTGCCGGTGCCGCCGGTCTGGCACATTTGTACACCGCCTCCGGCGACTGGATCGCAGCCTTCTATGCCAGCGGAGAGGTCATTGCCGTTCCGATCCATGCCGATCCAGTTGAATTGCTGATTTTCGTCCTGCGTGTTTGCAATTTCATTGCGTTGCAGATTTACGCCCAGATCCAGTGTGGCGTTGCGCATGAACCAGAGGTTTCCGATATCCCTCTCATAGCCCACTTCGCCCAGAAGTGCCTGGTTCTGGATATCCAGTTTCACATCACGCGTGTTTTCCAGCTTCCAGTCCTGATCATAGTCCGTATAGTTCAGCGATCCTGTCAGCCGATCACCATTGTCGAGCTCATGTGTCAGGGCAAAGCGATAAAAATCGCTGCGGCTTTTGGAGTCGACCACTTCTGAGCCAAACTGCGGTGCGCGTTGCTTTTCAGCCGTTGCTCGCTGCGTGGAGTAACCAAACATGACGGCGGTGTTTTCAGAAACCGGGGTTGAGTAATCCAGTGAGAAATTCTGTTTGGTCCACTTGGGTTTTGCCCGATTATTGGGGTTCTCTTTGTCCTCTGTACCCAAGGAGTATTTCGCAAAATCATCACTTTGGAAGGAGTAGCTGAGTGCACCGCGCGCTTCTTCGAGGTCTGGTTTGCGCAGTTTATAGTTTACAGAGCCACCAAGGAAGCCGCCGTATTCTGCGGAAACATTGGAGTCCATCACCTCAACCTGTTCCACCATACTGGAAGGAACGTACTGTGTTTGGGAATGTCCCCCGTAGAAACCCAGCAAGTCGGGAACAACGCTTTCATCACCCTGAGTGGAAGGGCTTGCCGGTGTGACAACAGAGTTGATCCCGATCCCGTCGATCATGATGTTGTTCTCATTGACGCGTGCGCCCGAGATGGAAATTTCCTGCGGCTGGAGGTCAAGCACGTCATCGGCACCTTCGCCGACGTCGTCATTGACTTCACCATCTTCATTCACATCAGAACGGTAGTGGACGTTGGGCAGGCCAACGAGGGCGCTGTTGGCGTCTTGGCCGTTGCCGCGCAGCAGGATTGAGTCTTGACCCAGAGTGGACGTGCCTGAGTTGGCAGGATCGTCTTCGTCGATGGTGTTGCTGGCGATGCCGCCGTCATCGGTGCCCTCACCAGAGGTCTGGCCCTCGGCCTCCTCGGTGGGGACGCCCACCACGATGTCATCAAGATCGGTTGCACTTTGCGCCATGGCAAAAGGCGCAGCAAAGGGCGCAGCCACAAGCATCGTGCTTGTGAACAGCAGCGCCCGAACAGAGGAATGCCGCATGTGGCCCACCCTTCGGAGTCGTTTTGAGAATGTGTTTTGATGTGGGCTAGCTCAGGTTCCTGTTGCGGAACTTTGGCATCGCTAACATGCCATGTGTCAGCCTTTTTCTGAGTCTACAAGAGGGGATGAGCGATTTTCCACTCATTCACGGGTTGTTCTTGGATTCGTGACTTGACAGTTGGGGTGCTTGGGACGAGTAGGTCGACGCTTCGCCCGCCGTGCCATCCCTATGTGCACATGCCAGCCGTCTGACCTCGTGTGATCTCTTTGAGAAAGCGGGGAGTGGTTTTTTGGGCGGCCTTGATCTCAGACCGCTTTTGTCTCCTTGGAGCGGGGTTAGATCGTTGAAAACAATTCAATTTGCCTTGTGTCTGTGCCTTGCCATGGGGGTGCTGTTGATGGGGTTTGTTGTGCGTTTTCAGGGCGCGCCACAATCCTCCGGGGCGACGGGGCAGGCTGTTATGTCGCTCGCGGCGTCCTCACAGGCGGTCAAAGCGATGGTGCAGAGTTGGGAGGCCCCCCCATCGGTGGCGGCCGCCGTTGTGCAGCGTTTGAAGGCTGTGGAAGCTACGCCGCTCGCTCTAAAGTTGCCAAGTCGGACTCTGCGAGCGCAGGTAAAGCTGGTGGTGCCAGAGCAGACCAAGCTAGACATGCAGCCGGATCAGTTTTCCCCTCCGGAGATGGTGACGCAGCCACATGAGCCGACGCCGGATGTGAAACCTGCCGCAGTGGCGTCTGTAAGTCACAGCAGCACCGCCACGGCTGTTCCGCAGCAGCAGTCTGTGAGTGCGGCGACGCGGCAAAAGCAGCAGGCCAAGGGAAATGCGAAAGGCAGTTCCGCCGGGAAAACGGGGAGACAGACGGTGTCCTCCAGCAACAGTGCAGCGCAGGTCAGCCCAGAAAAACTCTGGGGGGCGGCGGTGCGCCAAGTGGTGGAGCGCAACAAACGGTATCCGGCCAAGGCCCGGGGGCGGACCGGACGTGTGCGGGTGCAGATTACGCTGGCCGCGAATGGGCGGTTGCGCCGGGTTGTGGTTGTGACGTCCTCAGGGGTGCGCGCGCTGGATCGGGCGGCGATTGCAGCGGTGCGCCATTCCAAGCGGTATCCCAAGGCACCTGAGGGGTTTGGCCGCGCGCAGCACAGCTTCAACCTGACCATTAGTTTTGCACAGAAATAGCGCCGTCAGGCGCGGCCAGAATACGGGCGGCTTCGCTTTGCAGCACGTCGGCGAGCACATCGCTGCCCGGGCGCGGTTGCGGCAGGTTTGGCTGTACAAGGGCGAGCGCGCGGCTGGCGGCGGGATCATTGATCAGATGCAGGCGCACATCGGTGCCTCGGCGCCGTTCGGTGGCGGCATAGATGGACGGGAGAATGGCCACGCCCGCACCGGTGGCTGCCATCAGGCGGATGGCGTCCAGACTGGTGCCTTCATATTCATCAGACACACGCCCTCCAGCGGTTGCGGCGAGGCCCGCCACGATGTGTGACAAGCGGTGGCCGGACCCCAGCGTGAGCAGGGTCTGGCCAGTCAGCGCGTTGAGCGGCAGGGTGCCCTGCGGACTGCGCAACGGGTGATCAAGCGCCAGCGCGGCCCAGAGCTGTTCGGTAAACAGATGGGTGGACTGGGCACCGGGATGGTCCTCGGGGGTGGAGATGATCATATCGAGCCGACCGCTTCGCAGCCCTTCATCAAGATCACGTGTGCTCTCTTCGCGCACAATCAGGCGGAAGTGGGGGTGCTCACGGTGGAGCCGCTGTACCACGCCAGGCAGGAGGTAGGGGCCGATGGACGGCAACACCCCGAGGCGCAAACGGCCCTGAAAGATGCCGCCGCCTTGAGCTGCGGCGCGCAAGTCTTTGTGTTCATGTAAGATTTGTCGAGCGCGTCTGACCACATCCTCGCCCACAGGCGTGATTTTGGCACCGCTGCGCCCGCGTTGAAACAGCGGCGCGCCCAGATCCGCTTCGACCTCTGAGAGTTGAGCGGAAAGGCTCGGTTGGCTGACGTTGAGCTGGGCGGCGGCCAGACCGATCTGGCCAGTGTCCGCCACGGCAACGATGTATTCCAATTGGCGCAAGGTGGGGCGCATACATAGCCTCAAACTATGAAAAACAGAGGTATCATATATTTGAATCTATGTATGTGGCAACAGATATAGCGGCCCACAGACCAAAGATCCGTGCCAAAGCTGGCCAGGGATCAGCACCGTCAGAAGGGACAGCTATGGAACTCTCAATCGCCGCGCTGGCGAGCAATCTGCTCGCGCCGACCATCTTGTTTTTTGTTCTCGGATTGGTGGCTGCCATCGCACGTAGTGACTTGTCGATCCCTGAGGGGGCGGCGAAGTTCATGTCGATCTACCTGTTGATGGCGATTGGGTTCAAAGGCGGGGCGGCGGTGGCCAAAAGTGGGGTGGATGGGCATCTGCTGTCTGCGCTGGCGGCGGGGGGGGTGCTGTCGTTTGTGCTGCCCTTTGTGGCCTATGGGCTGCTGCGGGTGATGACGCGGCTGGATGGGCTCAATGCGGCGGCAGTGGCCGGGCACTACGGCTCCATTTCCATTGTGACCTTTGTCACCGCTGTGAACCTGCTGGAGGCGCGTGGTGTGGCCTCAGAAGGCTATATGGTGGCCGTGGCGGCGGCGATGGAAGTGCCCGCGATCATGTCCGCGCTCTGGCTGGCGGCGCGCAAGAGTGGGCAGGTGGTGATGGGCGGCGCGTTGCTGCGCCACATCCTTGGCAATGGTTCTATTGTGCTGCTGTTGGGGGCCTTTGCGATTGGCGCAGCTACGGGGGAAAAGGGGCTCAATGATCTGCATCCCTTTATTGTGGTGCCGTTCACTGGCGTGCTGGCGCTGTTCCTGCTGGATATGGGGCTGTCTGCGGGCAAGAGCCTTTTGGCAAACCGCAAGGATATCTCTGGTGGGGTACTGATCTTTGGATGTGTGATGCCGCTGGTCGGGAGCCTGTTTGGATTGGCGGCGGCCAAGCTTGTGGGGCTGTCGGACGGCGGCAGCTTTCTTATGATGGTGTTGAGCGCCTCGGCCTCATATATCGCGGTGCCAGCGGCGATGCGGCTGGCGCTGCCACAGGCCAAATCGGGCATTTACCTGTCTCTGGCGCTGGGCGTGACGTTTCCTTTCAACCTGACACTGGGGATGCCGATCTACTATGCGCTGGCAACCCTGTTCTGATGCGACAAGGCCCCATCGTGCGGATGGGGCCTTGTTTGTCTGCGATTTTATCTGTGGTTGAGGCGCCTTATCCGGCTTTCTTCGTCAGCGGCTCTGTATCGGTGGTGTCGCTGTCTTTCGCAGTGTCGGGCGCATCCTGATCACGTGCGTCGGGCAAGGCCCAAAGCTCACCGGGGGCTTCGCCGTTTTCCAGAGCGTCAGAGAGCACAACCCGGTTCCGACCAAGCGCTTTGGCCTGATAGAGCGCGTCATCCGCGCTGCGCAAGAGCATCTGAGGCAGGGTGCCATGCTCAGGGAAGATCGCAAGGCCGACGGAAATGGTCACGCGCGGCAGGGTTTTCTCACCGTAGCGCACCTTGATGTTTTCCACAGCGCTGCGCAGGCCTTCGGCCCGCTCCTGTGCGGTCTCGCGGTCACAATTGGGCAGGATCACGGTGAATTCCTCACCACCGGGGCGGCAGGCCACTTCGTCACCGTCACAATCCTGTTGCAGCACCGAGCCCACGGCGCGCAGCACCATGTCACCGGCATCATGGCCATGGGTGTCGTTGAATTTCTTGAAGTGGTCCACATCGATGGCGATCACCGAGAAGGGATCTGTGCTGCGCTGGCTGTCATTGATGGCTTTGCGCAGGGTTTCTGTCATGTGGCGACGGTTGAACAGGCCGGTGAGCGGGTCACGCACAGATTGGTCATGCAGTTCGTCGCGCATGCGCACATTGGCGATCGCCATGGAAATCTGTTCAGAGCACATCTGCGCCAGATCGCGGTTGGCATGAAAGATTTCCGCATCTTTGCTTTTGGCCCGCAGGTGCAGCAGGCCGACGGTTTCGCCGTGCGCCAGAATGGGGAAGCAGAAGTAAGGGTGGTCATTGTGTGGTTCCGCGTGGGAGCAGGTGAAATTGATTTCACTGTCGCCATATTCATAGGTGCGGCCGCGGCGCAGGCCCCAGCATTCATCCGGGTGGATGTGATCTTTGTGATTGCCGCCATTCCAGCTGGCCCAGCCATCTAGCACATCGCGGGAGTTGGAGTAGACGTAGATGCTGCCCTCGCTGTCAGGCAGGAGGTGGGTCATGAAGCGTTTGACCATGTCAAACAGCTCATCCAGAGAGCGGCTGGATTGCAGCCATTCGTTCAGCTCACCCAGCAGTTTGACATTGCGGGCCAGTTTGAGCTGTTCGTTGAGGAGATCCTTCTCTTTGGCGCTGCGGCGGGTGAGGGCGCGGTACTGTCTGCGGTTTGAGCGAAACAACAGCACAGCCACCACGCCGACGGTGGCAATGGCCAATGCGGTGAGTGCAAACAAGAGGACGCGCACGCGCAGCAGGAAGGTTTTGCGCACGTCGGTGATGTCGGTATAAAATTCCATCGCCCCAATGACCTCTCCCCCCGAGATCACCGGTTCGAAGATTTCCGCAACCTCATGCGTGGAGACATCCTCCGACAATGCATGCAGTGCCAGACCATCAATTTCGGAGGCTGGTTTTTGCTCGCGGTGGTAAGATGTGATGCCGTTTTGAAGGGCTTCTTTGGGGAAGTGTTCGATGTCGAGATAGCCGATGTCCTCTGGCCGGGTGGACCAGATCACCGTGCCTGATGAGTTGTAGAGCTTGAAGCGATAGATATCGGAAGCCTCGGGCAGCAATTGCAGATAGGAAATATCCTCTGATGTCAGCCCGCCTGCGATGAATGAGTTGTCGGGGTCTTCCAGATGGAGGATCACGCGACGGTGCCAGAGCTCTGAGTGTTTGCGAATGTCAGCCTCCATTAACCGCTCCACAATAGGGACGGAGATCTGCAGCACGCCGAAGATGGCAACAGCCAGCCCGGAGAGGCCGAATAAGAGAGTGAAAGTGAGTTTGGCGAACCTGCGCATGGGAGGATTCCTAGACTGAAGATCATCTTCGATTTTCGCAACAAAGGTTAAGGGATTGGTAAAATCCGTTTTGGCTTTCCCTCGACAATTTGTGGTAAAACGCGCGTGGATTTGCCCTTGCCACAGCCAGAAGTTGAGTGGGACGGTGCAAGGGCCTTTGCGAGCCATCTTGCCCCCTTTGCGGCTCTGCGCTATCACCCTGATCTGAACCTCATAAAAGGCCAAGACCCATGCGCGCAGAAGCTCAAAACACTGTCACAGAGATCGAGAAATCCCTGACCCTTTTGCGCCAGCGTATGGATTGGGAAACTGCGGCCTATCGTCTGGAAGAGTTCAATGCGCGGGTTGAAGACCCGGATCTCTGGAACGATGCAGAGGGCGCGCAAAAGTTAATGCGGGAACGCCAGCTTCTGGTGGATTCCATGGACACAGTGAAATCCATCGAGACCGAGTTGAACGACAATGTCGAGCTGATCGAATTGGGCGAGATGGAAGAGGATGATGAGGTTGTCGCTGAGGCCGAGGCCGCGCTAAAGGCGTTGGCGGAAAAGGCCGCAGAGAAAGAGCTTGAAGCGCTGCTGGATGGCGAGGCGGATGGCAATGACACTTTCCTTGAGATCAACTCTGGCGCGGGGGGTACGGAGAGTTGTGACTGGGCCTCGATGCTGGCGCGGATGTATGTGCGCTGGGCTGAGAAAAAAGGCTACAAGGTCGAGCTGCAGTCGGAGACCGCCGGTGAAGAAGCAGGTATCAAATCAGCGGCTTATAAGATTTCTGGCCATAATGCCTATGGCTGGTTGAAGTCAGAGAGCGGCGTGCACCGTCTGGTGCGGATTTCGCCCTATGACAGCGCCGCCAAGCGTCACACCTCCTTCAGCTCTGTCTGGGTCTATCCTGTTGTCGATGACAATATTGAGATTGAGGTGAACCCGGCCGATATCAGAATTGACACTTACCGTTCCTCCGGGGCTGGTGGTCAGCACGTGAACACCACCGACTCTGCGGTGCGGATCACCCACAATCCTACGGGCATTGTGGTGACCAGTTCGGAGAAGTCGCAGCACCAGAACCGTGATATTGCCATGAAAGCGTTGAAATCGCGGCTCTATCAAATGGAGCTGGATCGGCGCAATGCGGATATCAACGCGGCCCATGAAGCCAAAGGGGATGCGGGCTGGGGCAACCAGATCCGCTCTTACGTGCTGCAGCCCTATCAGATGGTCAAAGATCTGCGTACCAGCCATGAAACCAGTGATACCAAAGGTGTGTTGGATGGCGATCTGGATGGGTTTATGGCGGCAACGCTGGCCATGGATGTGGCAGGTATGAGTCGTGCTGACGCGCAGGCGGATGAATGATCAGATGTCGCAATCAGAGGGTGAGCCTCTGAACAGGTTGCGGGATGTTTTGCACCAGATTGGGTGATCAGGATCCAAGGTGAAGATGTGAAGGCGTGCCCTAAAAAGGTGCGCCTTTTTCCTTTGTGACTTGCCCTGAGCGGAGCTTCGTGCTGCGGTTGCTGCTGAGGGGAGAAGCGGATGAGCGCGTTTTTGGATTGGGATGCTGCGGTGCTTGTCGCCGCGCTCAGGGAAGGGCGGCTGACGGCGGAAGCGGTGATGGCGGCAACGCTGGATCGTATTGCTGCGCGCAATGAGGCGGTCAACGCGATTGTGGATTTGCATGACCCTGCGGCGTTGATCACGGAGGCGCGCGCGGCAGATGCGGTGGCCTATGAGGCGCGCGGTGCGCTGCATGGTCTGCCCATGGCGATCAAAGCACTGGCCCATGTCAAAGGCACGCGCAACACCGAGGGCAGCCCGCTTTATGCCGATCGCATGTCAGAGGAAGACAGCGTCTTTGTGGCGCAGTTGCGGGCGGCGGGCGCGATCTTCATTGGCAAGACCAATGTGCCGGAGTTTGGGCTTGGCTCGCACAGTTACAACCCTGTGCATGGGGTGACGGTAAACCCTTATGACAGCACGCGGACGGCTGGGGGCAGCTCGGGTGGCGCCGGGGCGGCGCTGGCGCTGGGCATGGTGGCCTTGGCGGATGGCAGCGATATGATGGGCAGTCTGCGAAATCCGGCGGGATGGAACAATGTCTATGGGTTCCGGCCAAGTTGGGGCGTGGTGCCGCGTGAGCCAGGGGCGGAAAGTTTCTGGCAGCAGCTCTCCACCATTGGTCCCATGGCGCGGAGCCCAAGAGATTGTGCCCTGCTGCTGTCGGTGATGGCGCAAGATCACCCTGCTGTGCCCTTCAATATGCCAGAGCAGGACTGGGGCATTGGCGATCAGGGGGATATGTCTGGCGCGCGCATTGGTTGGCTGAAGGACTGGGGCGGGGCGATGCCGATGGAAGCAGGTATTGTGACCCTCTGCGAAGCGGGGCTTGCTGAAATGGATGCGCTGGGTGCGGAGGTGTCAGCGCTTCCGGCGCCATTTGATGCAGAAGAGATGTTTGAGAGCTGGAGCGTGTTGCGTGCCTTTGCGCTCGCCGGGGAGCTGGCACCTCTTTATCTGGACACGCGCAAACGCGACCGCCTGAAACCTGCGGCGCAATGGGAGATTCAGCGCGGCCTGGATTTGAGCGCACTGGCGCTGCATCGCGCCACAAAAACACGTTCGGCATGGTTCGCACGAGCGGCGGCTCTGTTTGAGGAATATGATGTGCTGGCCCTTCCTGTTGCACAGGTGTTCCCTTTCCCAGCGGATTGGGACTGGCCGCGCGAGATCGCCGGGGTGGCCATGGACAGCTATCATCGCTGGATGCAGGTCATGGTGCCTGCGAGCCTTCTGGGATTGCCTGCGATCAGCCTGCCGGTGGGGTTTGATCCGCGCGGATTGCCCATGGGCATTCAGTTGATCGGTGCCAAGGGGCAGGATAGGCGGGTGCTGGAAATCGCGCAAGCCTATCATGTTGCAACCCAGTGGCCGCAAAGACGCCCTCCGGTTGCGCCTGATGGTTGATTTTACCGTCCAAAGCCGCTTTGATCTTCTCTGAGGAGACATAACTGGGAGGAGCCGTCTTGGAGGAGACAGCACAAGCAACCGCGGATCGTGCAGCAGGCGCGCCGCAGGCAGCGGAAAACGAGCTGGAGCATGGTGTGCCTCCGCTGGGTGCTGTCACAACGGCCATGCTGGGCAAGGCCCTGCGCCGCGGGATCCGCGATTTTAAACGCAAGCCGATCTATGGCCTCGGCTTTGCGTTGTTCTATGTGCTGGGAGGCTGGGCGATGACATGGCTGACGGTGGCCAGCGGGCAGAGCTACTGGTTGACGTTTGCGGCCATCGGCTTTCCTCTGATTGGACCATTTGCAGCCGTGGGGCTCTATGAGGTGTCACATCGGCTGGAACAGGGGCAGGCGATGGATTGGCCGGACATTGCAGGGGTGGTGCTGCGCCAGAGCAAACGACAACTCCCGTCGATCTGTGCGGTGATCATCATTGTGTTTCTGTTCTGGTTCTTTCTGGCGCATATGATCTTTGCGCTGTTTCTGGGCCTGTCAACGATGACCAATGTGTCCAGCTCCATGGAGGTCTATCTGTCGGCCAATGGGTTGATGATGCTGAGCTTTGGATCTGTTGTGGGATTTCTCTTTGCGCTGCTGCTCTATATGATCACGGTGTTGTCGCTGCCATTGCTGTTGGATCGCGAAGTGGATTTTGTGACCGCCATGATCACCAGTTTCCAATGCGTGCAGCAGAATTTTCTCGTTATGATGCTTTGGGCTGCGGTGATTTCTGTGAGCACATTTGCAGCGATGTTACCAGGTTTTCTGGGGCTGTTTGTGGTGTTGCCTGTGCTCGGCCACGCGAGCTGGCATCTATATGCACAGGTGAAGGCGGCAGGGAGTCCTGCGGACTGAGGCATGTTCAGGTGAACGGTTTGTCGAGCTGCAGATAGTTGGCGTGAAATTTCGGCAAACCCTCCACCGTGGTATATCCGGTTTGCCGCGCGGCTTTCATGACGTCAGCAAAGGGGCAGTTCAGATGCTCATAGACAACCTGTGTCACGCGGCGGCCTGACATGGTGGCACGCGTCGGCAGCGCGGTGTAGCCAAGCCAGTAGCTGTTGTGAAAAGTGGCTGCACGGCTGAGGTAGTTGAATGTGGTGGCGGCATTGCTGCGATGGGCGACGGTAAAAGAGACCCCGTCATCTTGTGGCGACACTACCCCTCTGAATTCACGCAGCTGGCTTTGCAGGGGCAACCCCTGCGCCCGCATGGCGCTGCGCGGTTCAAAACCGCGTACAAACACATAGCAATCCTGTCGAAACACATGGATCATACCAACGAGCAGTTGGTCGGGTTCAATGAAGCTTTTGCGAGAGAAGCGATAGAACCCCGATGGGAAAATCTCCTCTGGCAGGCTGCGTGAGCGCAGACCGAGGAATTCATAGAGATAGGGGTGATTATATACGCCTGGCTTTTCCAGAACGCTTGAGATCGGCTCCAGAAGGATGCGTGCGTCTACGTCAAAGAAAGCACAGATCTGAGCCAATACATCAGGTCGCGGGAAGCTGTCGCCGGACAGATAGCGATTAAATTGCGTGCGATTGATGCCAAGATCGCGGCATAGGCTCGCAACGGAGCGATAGGGGGCGGCCAGTTCACGCAGATTGCGGCCAAACATCTTGCGCAACTCCAGAGGAGGAGAGCTTAGACTGGTTGGGCCTTCTGGGTCTTGCATGCGCATGCCTGTGTGTTTGAGGGTTCAATTTACGGTGTTCTGAAGGATATCGGGATCGAATTGCAACTATTGAAGATGTTTTGTAATAAAAAAATGATGCCAACTAGCGTCATAATTCTCCTAGGTTGACACAAAATGCAACCTGTGGTGCAACCCAATAAGGAGTTCGAAAACGTTCTCAATTTCGGGGGCGACAGAGTTGCGTGTTTTTAAGCGACATAGCATGGGGCATTTAACAACTGGGGAGAAAATATGTTTGGTGTGGTACTTTGGAGTGATCCAGAGCGCTGCAAAGCCGTAATTTGGTGTGAAGATCATCGTGACCTTGCCTATTTTGATGGGGCCAAGGAGGGTGTGATGGATCATGGACCCAATCAAGAGACCGCCTCTGTGGTGCTTGGGGTTGGGGATATGCTTTTGTTTGATGTGTGTGTGACTGAACAGCGGCGAACGGCGTATAATCTTCAACGTGTGGCGGTGGCTGCGGCAGAAGATTTGGTAAACAAAATGCAGTTTGAGGGACACAAGCTGCGCATGACACAGGGGAAAGGCACAAATGTCGTTCCTCTGGCCCAAGGAACAGTTCAGAGCCGCCAGCAGTGAAATGACGGCCTTTGAACGGGGTGTGAACGATCTGCGGTGCTTTGAAATCTTTATGCTGTTTTGGTGGAGAAGCCCCGAAACGGGAAAGCACAAAAAACGGGAGGCCATGAGCCTCCCGTTTGCGTTTTGACTATAGATAATTTCGCGTTGAAATCGCCTTTGGTCGGTTACTCTGCGCCACGTGACAGGGCGGCAACCCCGGTGCGTGCCACTTCTACCAGACCAAGCGGGCGCATCAGCTCTGCGAAAGCGTCGATTTTTTCTGGCGCGCCTGTGAGTTCGAACACGAAGCTCTCCAGCGTGCTGTCCACCGCGTTGGCGCGGAAGATGTCCGCAAGGCGCAGCGCTTCCACGCGCTTGTCCCCAGATCCAGTGACCTTGAACAGCGCGAGTTCACGCTCAACCGCAGGGCCTTCGACGGTCAGGTCATGCACATCATGCACAGGCACAATGCGGCCCAGTTGCGCCTTGATCTGTTCAATCACCTGCGGGGTGCCGGTGGTCACAATGGTGATGCGCGACAGTTTACCGGTGTGATCCACCTCGGCCACGGTGAGGCTTTCGATGTTGTAGCCCCGGCCTGAGAACAAGCCAATCACACGCGCCAGAACGCCGGGCTCATTGTCCACCAGCACCGCAAGGGTGTGGGTTTCCTGCGTGTCCGAGAAGTTGGGACGTAGGTTATAGGCGGAGTGGCTCGAGGAGCCTTTTTTGATTTTTAGAGCAGCCATTTTTGCTTTCCTATTCAATATCTAACAGGAGATCGGTCGCCTTCTGACCAATGCTGTCTGTGCCGTGAATAAAAGACAACGAATATCTGATTGGTTCGCCGCTTTCTTTTGATACGCATTTGCTGTTAGGGCGGACCGTTCTGCCCCAATTGGGGGTCGTCTCTGGATCCATCACCAAGAGAAACCCGTCAGAAAGTGCACTGGAATAGGCCAAGTGCGTCGGCTCAATATCGGTCGAAACTTTAGAACCTTTGGGGCACTGGTAGTCTGCGCAAATGCAAACAATCTGATCGTTTCTGGCGGGGGTCACTGAGACATATCCATTTGGAGTTTCGATCCAGATCAAATCGGTTGGTTTGGGATTGGGACGCATCGGGTTAGCAACAATCCACAACAAAGTCGCGGTGCCCGCGACGAGAAGCGTTAAGCTTGCTAGCGCTATGCGTCCCAAACGTTTCACTTACACCAGAACCGCGCCGCCAGCTTCGATGGCGCCTTGCGTGCTGGCTTCGCCCAGAAGCATTTCATTGTGCGGCTTGCCTGATGGGATCATCGGGAAGCAGTTTTCATGTTTCTCAACCAGACAGTCAAAGATCACCGGGCCATCGTAATTGATCATTTCCATGATCGCCTCGTCCAGATCATCCGGGTCAGAACATATGATGCCCTTGGCACCGAAGGCTTCGGCGAGCTTCACAAAATCAGGCAGCGCCTCAGACCAGCTGTGGCTGTAGCGTTCGCCGTGCAGCAGTTCCTGCCACTGGCGCACCATGCCAAGACGTTCGTTGTTGAGGATGAACTGTTTCACGGGCAGGCGAAACTGCACCGCGGTGCCCATTTCCTGCATGTTCATCAGCCAGCTTGCCTCACCTGCCACGTTGATCACGAGGCTTTCGGGATGGGCCACCTGCACACCCACGGACGCCGGCACACCGTAGCCCATGGTGCCCAGGCCACCGGAGGTCATCCAGCGGTTGGGATCTTCAAAGCCCAAGTACTGCGCCGCCCACATCTGGTGCTGACCCACCTCGGTGGTGATGTAGCGGTCGTGGTCTTTGGTCAGGGCCTCAAGACGCTCGAGCGCATATTGAGGTTTGATGGTTTTGCCTTCCTGCGTGTATTTCAGGCATTCAACCTTGCGCCAGTCGCTGATCTGCTCCTGCCATTTGGCAATCGCCTCGCGGTTCACATTGCGGCCACGAGCTTTCCAGACTTTCAGAATGTCGGTCAGCACGCTTTCCACATCACCCACAATCGGGATGTCCGCCTTGATCACCTTGTTGATCGAGGAGGGGTCAATGTCGATATGCACCTTGGTGGAGCCCGGCGAGAAGGCGGACACAAGTCCGGTGATGCGGTCATCAAAGCGTGCGCCGATGTTGATCATCAGGTCGCAGTCATGCATCGCCATATTGGCTTCATAAAGGCCATGCATGCCCAGCATGCCAAGCCAGTTTTCGCCCGACGCCGGATAGGCGCCCAGCCCCATCAGGGTGGAGGTGATCGGAATGCCGGTGGCATCAACCAGTTCCCGCAGCAGTTTGGAGGCTTTGGGGCCGGAGTTGATCACGCCGCCGCCGGTGTAAAACACCGGGCGTTCGGCTTTTTCCAGCGCTTCCACCAGCTCGTTGATCGCGGTGATGTCGCCTTTGGTTTCCGGCTCATAGATCGAGGTGTCCGATTTCTCTGGCGCGGTATAGGTGCCAGAGGCGAATTGCACATCCTTTGGAATGTCGATCAAAACAGGGCCCGGGCGGCCGGAGCGCGCCACATGGAAGGCCTGATGCAGGGTTTCGCTCAGGGTGTCGGTCTCTTTCGCGAGCCAGTTGTGTTTGGTGCAGGGGCGGGTGATGCCCACGGTGTCCGCTTCCTGAAAGGCATCCGAGCCGATCATGAAGGTTGGCACCTGTCCGGTGAGCACCACTAGCGGGATCGAATCCAGCAACGCGTCCGTCAAGCCGGTCACCGCGTTTGTGGCGCCGGGGCCGGATGTGACCAGCGCCACGCCCACTTTGCCGGTGGAGCGGGCGTAGCCTTCGGCCGCATGCACCGCACCCTGCTCGTGACGCACAAGGATGTGACGGATGTCATTTTGCTGAAAAATCTCATCGTAAATCGGTAGGACGGCGCCTCCGGGATAGCCAAAGACTGTGTCCACACCCTGATCCTTCAGGGCTTGAACCACCATTTTTGCTCCGGTCATCTGACGTGTCATCATTCTCTCCGTTACCGACGACATATTTTACTGCCACAAAAAAGCCCCCGCTTGTGGGCGAGGGCGCATGGGGTACCGTTATGGTGTCCGTTACCGGCCCATGCGCCTATTTCCTACAATGACGACTAGCCTCTGCATCGTCTGGATCCTTTAATGTGTTCGAAGCGGACCTTATGGGCGCTGCGGCGCGGCGTCAACCGCGAAAAGCTCCGAAAGCTGATGTTTTGGGGTGAAAATCTTTGCGATTGTTGCGTCAAGAGGGGGCTTTGGGGAAATTTGATGAAAAATCACGGCCTCATGGTGACTGATTCAGAGTGTGTGGCTCCGGCCCGCGTGACTGTGTCGCTGCCGCGCGCGCCATTGCGCGCGCCGGGCGCAAGGCTTTGATGGGCACAGCTCTGCTGTGTCGCAAAGGCGCGTGAGCACTTTGCTTTGGATTTCAAAGAAGATCTGAAGGCGCGGGAGTTGCGCTCAGAGACGCACGCCGGTGCCCTGTAGCACACCGTGTTCCATGGCGTAGCGGGTCAGCCCGGCGGTGGAGGAAATGCCCAGTTTGCGTTTGATGTTCTTGCGGTGGGTTTCTACCGTACGCACGGAGATATCGAGATCGATGGCGACCTGTTTGTTGGATTTCCCCTGCGCCAGTTCCAGAAGAACGGTTTGTTCCCGGCTTGTGAGCGGTTCACGCTCTGTGGTTTTTGACGGAGCCAGGGAGCCTTGCGCCCCGGTGCAGAGATAGCGCTCGCCGCGCATCACCGCGTCAATCGCGGTTTTGATTTCCTCGGTGGGCACATCCTTGAGCACATAGCCCATGGCGCCATGGCTCAGCGCGGTGGAAATATACTCGGGGCTGTCATGCATCGACAGGATCAGAACCCGCAGGTCAGGATCTCGTTCCAGCAGCATTTCTGTGGCGGTCAATCCGCCGATTTCCGGCATGTTGAGATCCATCAGGACCACGTCAGGGCGCAGTTTTGGCAATTGATCGACCGCTTCTCGCCCATTGCTCAACGTGCCGACCACAGCGATTCCCTCATAGCTTTCCAGAATGGATTCGATGCCTTCCGCGACCATGGGGTGATCATCGACGATCACAACTTTCACAGCACTATCAGGGGTATGCTCTGGCCGCTCATCTGGGGCGTGGTCGGTCATGCGCGCGCCTTTCGGGTATTGTCGGAGCCCTCAGTCTGGGGCGTCAGGATGTGACTTAGCGGCACTTCTGCCACAATTACCGTGCCAGAGCGAGATGAGAAGATGCGCAGCGTGCCTTCCAGCTGTTCCACACGTTCCTGCATGTTGCGCAATCCAAGCCCCCCCAGCGAGGCGCGCTCACTTTCCTGAGGCAGGCCGCAGCCATTGTCGGCAATGCGCAGTGTGGCGCCTTTCTTATGCCCGCGCACATCCATGGTTACGGCGGTGGCGCCCGCATGACGTTCGATATTGGTGAGCGCTTCCTGAGCGATCCGGTAGAGGGCAATTTTTGCGTCCTGATCGAGCCGGTTGCGGAAAACCACGGTGTTGAAATCCACGGAAATGCCTGTGCGTGTGGAAAAGTCATCGGTCAGCGCCTTGAGCGCCGGACCCAGCCCCAGATCATCCAAGACGCCGGGGCGCAGATCGCGGGAGATGCGGCGCACCTCCTGAATGGCGCCGGAAAGGTGGTCGATGCCTTTGTCCAGCGACTCTAGCCCGCGGGCGTCCCCGGATTTCAGCCGGCGGCGCGCGCTGTCCAGCGCATAGCGGACGCCGACCAGCAGTTGGGAAATGCCGTCATGCAGTTCGCGGGCCACACGCCCGCGCTCTTCTTCCTGAGCGTCAAACACGCGTTGTGTCAGCGCCTTGAGCTTGGCGTCGGCCAGGCGGCGCTCGCGCACGGTGATGACAAAGCCGGAAAAGAACACCAAGAGCAGCGCCGCCACGGTGATGATCAGGATGTAAAAAGACGTGCGCTGTACGCGCTCTTCCACATCCGCACGGGCCGCGGCCACGCTGTCGAGCACGTCGTCAATGAAGATGCCTGTGCCCACAACCCATTGCCAGTCCTGAAGGCCGATCACATAGGTGACCATACGGGCGGTTTCCAGCGTGGAGGGTTTGGCCCAGTCAAAGCTGTGATAGCCGCCTCCGGTGCGGGCGATTTCGATCAGGGGATCAATGATCTCTGTGCCATTGAGATCCGTCATGCCCCGCCAGTTCTTGCCAATCAGATAGGTCTGGCGCGGGCTGACCAGATTGTTGCCGTCATAATCAAACACAAAGAAATAACCATCCTGCCCGTAGAGCATGGAGGAGAGGATCTGCGTGACCGCAAGTTTGGCCTCTTCGTCATCGGGGGCGGCGCGGCCGTAGATATTCACGAAAGCGGTGCGGGCGATGGAGATATAATTCTGAAGCTCGGCTTTTTTGGCCTCGATCAATTGGGTTTCCAGCGCGCGGATTTCCCGCTCGGCCAATTGGCGCGATTGGTTGGCCACCAGCCAGGAGATCGCGGCCACCGCCAGCAACAGTGGCAGGGTGGCCAGCAAAAAGAGTTTCTGGCCATAGGAGGGTCGCAAACGGGTCAGCAAAGCGCGCATATTTGATTCGTTACGGAAGTTTTGCGCCGAATCAAAGGAGAGATTCGCAATTTTTGGCGCTAACAATCCGGCGGGTGGCAAGTTTCAAAGCCAAATTGGTTCGACTTTTTTGCCATTTGATCGCTTTCTACGCGGTAGTGGGTATTTCTTCTACGTAGGGGCGCAGCTAGGCTCGCGCCACTTCAACGATCCGCCCGGAGTCTCTTTGCAGGTGTCGGGCTGAACAATTTCTGGGAGGAAAACCTATATGGATCGTCGTTCTTTTCTGAAAACTTCTGCTCTGGGCGGTACCGCAGCCGCAGCCACCACTCTGGCCGCACCGGCATATGCAACCGGCAAGCGTACCCTGACCATGGTGACCTCTTGGGGTCGTGGTCTGGCTGGCGTGTTTGACGCGGCTCAGTATGCAGCAGACACCATCACTGCGATGTCCGGTGGTGACCTGACCGTGGAAATCAAAGCCGCTGGCGAATTGGTTGGCGCGTTTGAAGTGTTTGACGCTGTGACTGCAGGTCAGGCTGACATGTATCACGCGGCTGACTACTACTTCGTAAGCCAGCACCCAGGTTACGCTTATTTCACCGCCGTGCCTTTCGGCATGACCGCGCAGGAACTGGTGAACTGGTACTACCACGGTGAAGGCGCGGCTCTGCATGATGAGCTGGGCGAAATCTTCGGTCTGAAATCCTTCCTCGCAGGGAACACTGGCGCGCAGGCAGGTGGCTGGTTCTCCAAAGAGATCAATGGCCCTGAAGACTTCCAAGGTCTGAAATTCCGTATGCCAGGTCTGGGTGGTCAGGCGCTGGGCAAAATGGGTGCCTCCGTTCAGAACCTTCCAGGTTCCGAGGTGTATCAGGCGCTGGCGTCTGGTGCGATCGACGGCACCGAGTGGATCGGCCCATGGGCGGATGAAAAGGCTGGTTTCCAGGAAATCACCAAGTTCTACTACACCGCAGGCTTCCACGAGCCAGGCGCGGGTCTGTCGCTGGCGACCAACCGCGAAGTCTATGACAGCCTGTCTCCGGCCCACCAGAAGATCATCGAAACCGCAGCAGCGGCCGCGCACCAGTGGAACCTTGCACAGTTCCTCAACAACAACGGTGCCGCGCTTCAGCGTCTGCAGGCCGGTGGCGTGAAAACTCTGGAATTCCCAGACAGCGTTTGGGACGCAATGGGTGGCGCAGCCAAGGAAACTCTGGACGGCTACATGGATGACGAGCTCTTCGCCAAGATCCGTGCCTCCGTTGAGACCTCCATGCGTGCCTCCTCCGGCTGGCTGGTGAAATCCGAAGGCGTCTACCGCGCGCAGCGCGACCGCGTTCTGGGCTAAGGCCTGACAAGCAAGGCAAAACGGCCCCCCGGAGCTCTCCGGGGGGCCTTTTGCAAAACCGGACAGTTGGTCGTGGGAGCGCGCTGTCTGACCACTCAAACAATAAGGGGATGAGGGGCAATGCTGGACGGTCTGGTCTGGTTCTTTTCCAACATCGGCCAAGCTTTTGTGAATGCGGGCTACGCGCTTTTGCATCCGGGCATGTGGCTGAGCTGGATTGGCGGCCTTGAGACCACCGAAGACAAGCAGGCGCTGATGCGGTTTGTCTATTACGGGGGCTCGGTCGAGTTTTTCTTTGCGGTGTTTACACTCTTCCTGATCGTGACGGCGATCGGGATGTGGCGCACCAATATCATGTGGGGCTGCGTGCGCGTGCTGGAAGGCTTTGCCAACACCGTGGGCCGCTTTTTTGCCTGGGCAGGCCTGCTGATGGTGTTGCAGCAGATCGTGATCGTTTTCATGCAGCGGATCTTTACCGTGGCGGAAATTTCACTGATCTGGAATGTCGATTTTCTGACCGCGGATGTGAGCTGGTGGGCGGAAGAGCTCAAGCTTTATAACGCCATGATCGTCTGTCTCTGTGCCACCTACACTTTTGTGCAGGGCGGTCACGTGCGGGTGGATCTGATCTATTCCGGCATCAGCCACCGCGCCAAGCGGGTGATCGACATGGTTGGATCATTGATCTTCATGATGCCTGTGGCTGTGCTGACGTGGATGTATGGCTGGTACTTCATGTGGCGCCATCTGGTGACGCCAAAAGTCTCCGCTTCCGACAAGCTGGAATTGTTGCTCAAAAAGGCGCGTATCCTGAAGTGGAACGTAGAAACCATTGGTTTCTCTCCCAACGGCTTTAACGCGTATTTCCTCTTCAAAGTGCTTCTGGTGGCCTTTGCCGCCATGGTCTTCCTGCAGGCGATTGCCTTCTTCTATCGCTCCTATCTGGAGTTCAAAGAAGGGGCTGGCAGTGCAGGCAAGTACCTCGACCGCGATACGCTGGGCGAGGGCGAAGAAGCCTATGAAGGCACACACTGAGTATAGGGGCAGAACCAATGCTATTTGGACTTGATGGGGTCGAGATCGGCCTGATTATCGTCTTTCTCTGCCTCTTTGGGGGCATTCTCTCCGGCTTTCCGGTGGCCTTTGCCATCGGCGGGGCAGGGGTGATCTCTTTTGCGATCATCGCCGCGCTGGACAGCGCCGGCATTCTTATTCACCAGGCCATTGATACCGGCTCGGCCATGTATGCCGATCTGATCGCGCAGGGTGTGAAACCCGACAAAATATCGATCTTCCGATATCCGGACCTCCCCACCGAAGCCTATCCTGTTTTTGCAGGCGGCTGGGAGCAGGCGCTGAACCGCAACATCAGTTTTGTGGTCAACCGTATGAACGAACGTGTGCTTGCGGGACAATCCATCGAAACGCTGCTGGCGGTTGTGATGTTTGTTCTGATGGGGATCACGCTGGAACGCTCCAAGATCGCAAACGAT
This sequence comes from Shimia sp. R11_0, assembly GCF_017744035.1. NCBI lineage: Bacteria > Pseudomonadati > Pseudomonadota > Alphaproteobacteria > Rhodobacterales > Roseobacteraceae > Shimia > Shimia sp. R11_0. The sequence continues at coordinate 281,172 of NZ_JAGHQY010000003.1, forward strand.
CTGCTGACCACCATGGCGCGCGTCTTTGGCCCGCTGCCCGGCGGTCTGGCGGTATCGGTTGTGGTTGTGGGAGCTTTCCTTGCAGCCTCTACCGGCATCGTGGGCGCAACTGTTGTGACCATGGGGCTGCTGTCGCTGCCCACCATGCTCAAGAACGGCTATAACCCAAAGCTGGCGACCGGTGTGATTGCGGCCTCTGGCACATTGGGGCAGATCATTCCGCCCTCCATTGTGATCGTGCTTCTGGGCACGCTGGCGGGCGATCTCTACTCTGCCGCGCAGGAAGACCGCGCACAGGTTGCCGGATGTTCGGATGCGCTGACCTATCTGGGTGAGCCTGCGGTGGTGTCCGTTGGCACCTTGTTCCAGGCGGCGCTGATCCCCGGCATCATGCTCGCGGTGCTCTATGGGCTGTATGCCTTTGGCTATGCGCTGTTTAACCCGAAAGAAGCCCCAGCGGTGGAGTTTGGGGAGAGCACAGGTGAGGTAATCACCCGTGGCGAAGGTCTCACATGGTTCCTTGGCGTGCCTGCGGCACTGATCGCGGGTGTGATCCTTCTGGGACAGGTCAATGTGATTGGCTCTCAGAACGTGATTGTGGACAGCTTCTCGGATGCGGGGAAAACCGCAAGCCTGCGCACCAATGTGAGTGCCGAATGTCAGGCCTCCATGATTGATCTGCATGGTCAACTTGCCTGGGACACCGCGGTTGCGGAGCAGGCGGAGATCGATGCGGCAGGTGGTGTGGCGGAAGCGCGTGCACTGACCGAAGAAGAACGCGCCACACAACGTGCAGAGAAAATCGCGGCGGCAGCGCCTATCGGCTCTGGCATTGCGATTGGCTTCTTGCTGCTGGCACTGGTTTTGACCACAGCACGGGGTGTTTCTCCGAGCGCGGACAGCCGTCCTCTGCTGATTGGCGGGGCGGGTGTTCTGCTGGCGCTGGGTGTGGATATTGCACTGATCTCGCCGGTAACCACGCCGGGCTGGACGCTGATCTTTGTGGCACTGCCTTTGGCGATGACCCTTTATGGGGTGCGCTATGCGGCGGGTCTGCTGAGCAAAAATGATCTGCTGCGTGTGGTGTTCCCGCCGCTGGTGCTGATCATTGCGGTGCTTGGGTCCATTCTGGGTGGCATCACCAACCCGACGCCGGCTGCGGCGTTGGGCGCGGGTGGGGCCATCATGCTGGCGGCCTATCGCAAGCTGAAGGATCAGGAGAAATCTGGCGCAATCATCATCTGGTCCACTTTTGCCGTGATCATCATGATCCTGGTCGGGGTGAACTTTGATCTGCGGGTGAACCAGGCCGATGTGGCCACAGAGAACCTGATTGCATTCTTCGTTGCAAAGGGCGCCTATCTCTTTGCGATGTTTGGTCTGCTCTATGGGTGCTGGGTGCTGTTCCGCGGCAAGGTGCTGTCTCCGATTGTGCGGGAAACGGCCAAGGTGACCTCCATGGTTTTCACCATTCTGATTGGCTCGCAGCTGCTCAATCTGGTGGTGATCAGCTTTGGCGGGGAGCATTATATCCAACAGTTCCTGAAGTCCTTTGACAATGAGCTCAAAGTCTTCCTGATCGTGATGGTGGTGCTGTTTGTGATGGGCTTTGTGCTCGACTTCCTGGAGATCATCTACATTGTGATCCCGATTGTCGGCCCTGTGATCTATGGCTCTTATTTCGATCCGAAATGGGTGACCATCATGATTGCGGTGAACCTGCAGACCTCCTTCCTGACGCCGCCCTTTGGCTTCGCGCTGTTCTATCTGCGCGGCGTGGCGCCCAAGGAAGTCACGACGGGGCACATCTACAGGGGCATTATTCCCTTTGTGCTCATTCAGGTGCTGGGGCTTGCGATTCTCTGGTGCTTCCCATCTATCGTAACCATCCTGCCTGCGCTGATCGGGAACTGATCACCGCGCAACAGACATAAAGAAACGGGGGCCTTTGGGCCCCCGTTTTGCGTTCTGTGGAGATATGCGGCGGGATCAGTAACGCGCGGCGCGGTTGATGGCGACTGTGCCCATAACATGATCGGTCAGCCCCTGTTTGCGTGCCGAGGTGAGCATCAGCACGATGGAAATGATTTGCAGGATTGGGAACATGACAGAGACGCGATAGCCCAATGTGTGCAAAAACGCAGCGCCCAGATCAAACCGCGCGCCATCGGATTGGCGCATTTCAATCGACATCAGCCGCATGCCCCATGTGGCCGACCCTGTGGTCAGGGTGACCACGCGGTAGGCAAACCCAAAAACAAGCACCAGCCCGCCAAAAAACAACAGGCCGGTGAAGGCGGTAAAGGGCAGCACCAAAACGCAGAGCACAAAGACCAGCGCGCTGTCGATGACCCAGGCGAGGGCGCGCTTGAAGGTCACATCCTGATAAAACTCAGATTGGGTGTCAGGATCAGGCAGCGCATAGCTGCGTCGATCTGTGGTGGCTTGGGTCATTGGGGTCTTTCTTGAAATGTGTAAGGAGCATGCAGGCCGAGAAAAACGGTGCAGAAGGGGGCTCCTGCACCGCGTTCGCATTTAAGAGAGATCAAGCCTCTTCGGTTTCGCGGCGCGCGTCAGCGGCTTTGTGCGCACGCTCATCCATAAACTGATCAAACTCTGCTTTGTCTTTGGCGGCGCGCAGACGTTCGAGAAAGTCTTCAAAGCTCTTCTGCTCGTCTTCCAGACGGCGCAGGGTTTCATCACGGTAGCTGTCAAAGGCGCTGTTGCCGGTGGAGGTCATCACATGCATACGGCGCGAACAGCCACGGCTGCGGGAAGATTTTTTGAACATATCTTTGCTCCAGATCATGTAGAAAAGCAGGGCCAGTCCGACGGGCCAGAAGAACACAAAGCCAAGCACCATGGCAGCGATCCAGGCACCTTTGCCTTTGCTGTCGAGCCAGGCCTCGCACTTGCCAAACCAGCTCAGGTGCTGTGTGTCGGCGCTATGGGCGGTTGCGGCAGGGGTCATGGGGGTCTCCGAGGTTATGTGTCTGTGTGCGGTGTGAAACTGGATGTAAATCGCTTTCACATTATCTAAATTGGCACCGGTAGGGGGGAATGCAAGCGTGAATGTGAATTGTTTTTACATTTTGGAGTTAGTATGTTGATAAACATGATTATTTTACTCTGTATTTTTTGCTGCATTGGGCCGGATTTCGGTGCAGGCTGCGGTTTTTATACGTCGTGCCCTGCGCCGCTGGCGCGTAAAATTTCAGTTCTGCTGTGCTCAAAGTGGATTTGCGTTTTTGCCAAAAGCAGGGAACTGTGCGGCCATGATACACGAGAAAGATATGAAATCCCGACTTGTTGCGCTGGAAACGCAGGTCTGGGAGGCCTTGGTGCGTGGCGACAGCGCAGCTGATGGCGCCCTGTTGACCGATGATTTTCTGGGGGTTTACCCCGATGGTTTTGCCGGAAAAGAGGCCCATACCGGGCAAGTGTCAGATGGACCCAGCTTTGCAGCCTATGACTTGAGCGATCTGCATCTGCGCCAGATTTCAGAGAGCGCTGGGCTTTTAAGTTACAGGGCGGCCTATCAAAGGGTCGATTCAGAGGTCTGGGAGGTCATGTTGATCACCTCGCTCTGGGAACTGCGGGAGGGGCAATGGCGCAACAGCTTCAGTCAGGACACGCTACTGCACAAATAGCCGCTGCCGCGCTTCATTTGGCCAAAAATATCCCGGGGGTGAATTGGCGCAACCAAGAGGGGGCTGGCCCCTTGGCCCCCGGGCGGCTTGCCCGCCCTGCGGCAGTGCAGCGGATTGACCTCGCCTGACACGCTCTGCAAAGTCCGCCCATGTCTTTTGAGTCGCATATCACCCGCCTGCCACATGCCTTTGATCCTGACCTTGGGGCGGAAGCCCAAGAGGCTGTGCCGGGGATCAGCGGCGATCTTGCCAAACTGATTTATGGGGTGGGGGGCTCAAGCCCCTATCTTAAGAGTCTGATCCACAAAGAGGCGGCATGGCTGCCTGAGGCCTTGCAGGATGCGGATGCCGCATTGGCCGCTTTGATGACAGAGCTGCGGGCCGGGGCACCGGATCAGCGGCCCACCGCCTTACGTGCGGCCAAGCGCAGGGTGGCGCTGTTGACGGCGCTGGCAGATGTGGCCGGGGTTTGGACCTTGGAAAAGGTCACCGGGACATTGACGGATTTTGCCGACCTAGCCAGCCAGCTGGCGCTGGAGGCCACCATTGGTGCGGAAATCCGGCGCAAGAAACTGCCGGGTGCCACCGAAGATGATATCCCCACAGCGGGGGGGATGGTCTCTATTGCCATGGGCAAAATGGGCGCGCATGAGCTGAACTACAGTTCTGATATTGATCTGATCTGCCTGTTTGACGAAACCCGCTTTGAGCCAGATGACTATCACGATGCCCGCGCCAGTTTCATCCGGGCCACACGCAAGATGGCCGCGATGCTCAACGACATCACCGGCGATGGCTATGTGTTTCGCACGGATCTGCGCCTGCGCCCCGATCCGGCGGTCACACCGGTCTGTATCGCCATGGAAACGGCGGAGCGCTATTATGAAAGCCTTGGCCGCACCTGGGAGCGAGCGGCCTATATCAAGGCGCGGCCTTCTGCGGGGGATCTCGCTGCAGGGCAGCGGTTTCTCACCACGTTGACGCCTTTTGTTTGGCGCAAACATCTGGATTTCGCGGCCATTCAGGACGCCCATGACATGCGGCTGCGCATTCGGGAGCACAAGGGCCTTGGCGGCGCGCTGGAGCTGGATGGGCACGACATGAAGCTTGGGCGCGGTGGCATCCGGGAAATTGAGTTTTTCACCCAGACCCGTCAGTTGATTGCGGGAGGACGGGATCCTTATCTGCGGGATCGTCACACAGTGCCGGGCCTGCGCAAGCTGGCGGCGCGCGGCTGGGTGCCTGAAGAAGTGGCTGAGGGGCTGGCGGATCATTACCGCTTTCATCGCGAGGTGGAGCACCGTATCCAAATGGTGGGGGATGCGCAGACGCACCGTTTGCCCAAAGGGGCGGAAAGCTGGGGGCGCATTGCCGGCCTGATGGGGCGCGATGTGGCGGATATCCAAAACGAGCTGCGCAGCCGCATCGGCGAAGTGCATGAGATGACCGAAGGCTTTTTTGCGCCAGATGCCGCCTGTGCTGCGGATGCGGGGGAGGCTGCGCCGCATGCCTTTGATGAGAGCATTCTGGAGCGCTGGCAGACCTATCCGGCTCTGCGCAGCCCGCGGGCTGTGGAGATCTTCAAACGTGTGCGTCCGGAAATGCTGCGGCGGCTGGCACAGACGGCGCGGCCGGATGAGGCGCTTTTGGCGCTGGATGGCTTCCTGCGTGGTCTGCCCGCCGGGGTGCAGCTGTTTTCCCTGTTTGAAGCCAATCCGCAACTGATTGATCTTTTGGTGGATATTGTTGGTACGGCCCCAGCGCTGGCCCAACATCTGTCGCGCAATTCGGGCGTGTTTGATGCAGTGATTGGGGGCAGTTTCTTCACCGACTGGCCGGGTGTGACCTCCTTGACGGAAGACCTGACAGAGCGGCTGGCGCGGGAGAGCGATTATGAGCATCAGCTTGACGGGGCGCGGCGCTGGGCCAAGGAATGGCAGTTCCGCATTGGTGTGCATCATCTGCGGGGGCTGATTGGTGCGGAGGAGGCCGGTCGGCAATATGCGGATCTGGCGGATGCGGTGCTGGCCGGGTTGTGGCAGCCGGTGGCGGATCATTTTGCGCAAAAGCACGGGCCGATGCCGGGACGCGGGGCCATGGTGCTTGGCATGGGGTCTCTTGGGGCGCAGCGTTTGAATGCGACCTCGGATCTGGATCTGATTGTGATTTATGATGCGGATGGTGTGGAAGCCTCTGAAGGTCGGCGGCCTCTGGCGGCGCGGCCTTATTATGCGCGGTTCACACAGGCCTTGGTGACGGCGATCAGTGCGCCTATGGCACAGGGGCGGCTCTATGAGGTGGACATGCGCCTGCGTCCTTCGGGCACACAGGGGCCGGTGGCCACCTCTTTGCCCTCCTTTAAGAACTATCAGGAGAACGAGGCCTGGACCTGGGAGCATCTTGCGCTGACGCGGGCGCGCCCTGTGACCGGGGCACCGACGTTGATGGCAGAGGTTGAAGCCTTTCGCCAAGAGGTGCTCAAAGCGGAAACTGGCACTGATACTGAAACTGGTGCTGGTACGGGGGCTGCGGGCGTGGGTGCCGATGTGGCAGAGATGCGGGGGCGGATTGCGGCGGCGAAGGCTCCGGATGGGCCTTGGGATGCCAAGATTGGCGCGGGGCGGCTTCAAGACATCGAGCTGCTCAGTCAGACAGCCGCGCTTCTTGCGGGCAGCCCGCGCCGCACAGTGACGCAGGGATTGCAGGCAGGTGTCGCAATTGGGTGGCTGAGCGCCGCTGAGTCCTCAGACCTTGCCACCACCTATCGGCTTTGTTGGCAGGTACAGCTGGCCTCCAAACTTCTGTCTGGCCAAACCATTGACCCGGACAGTATTGGGGAAGGTGGCCGCGCCTTCTTGCTGCGTGAGACCGGGGCGCAGGATATGGAAGCGTTGATGGCACATCTGCAGACGTCCTGCAGCACGGCGGCCAAGCTGATTGAAGATGCGCTCGCGCGGTGCGATGCGCTGCCCACTGGGGAGGCATAATATGGACCTGTCGCACTGCGATCCCAAAGGACTGATACACGAAAGCTATCGCATCGAAGGCATCACGGCGGCGGAGTGCCGTTCCATTTTTCTGGATTGGGCTTTGTCGGTGCCGGAGGGGATCGACAGTCGGGATGCGATTGAGGTACTTTTGTCAGCATTCGCTGCACAGGCACCTGACCATCCCATGACACAGGTCCTGCAAGACGGCCGCGTAAAGATGGCGAACCCTCGCCGTCGTGGCGGCTGGCGCAGCCGTCCAAGAGATTGAAGTCAAATAACTTAAATGACCTAAACCCAGCCAATTAAACGCCAGGCATTTGGTCCTAAGCCGCAAGTGTTTTGGGCGTAACTTGATGTCTCAAGCGTGTTGCGGCGTGTTTTAGTAAAACTTTAACAATTCCCCCGAATGGTCCCTCAGCTGTCGTAATCCCGCCCCATTTCGCCAGCATTTTGGCTATGGAACTAACAGAGACCCAAACGGTCTGAGGAGTGGGAAATGACTTTAGTACGTGTGATCGCAGCGATGGTTTTGGGGCTGGGTGTGAGCGCTTGTGCCTCGGTCGAAACCGCGAGCCGGAACCTGCCGTATGAGGCCGCACCCAGCGGACTTGTGGCGCCGGCGCCGTCCTATCAGTTGGCCGGTTTTGACGTTTCTGTACCCAAGACACTCGTGGTGTCGGAATCCAATATGTATTACCCGGGCGGCGATATCGTCTGGCGCGGTGAAGCTTATGGCGATCGCCATGAGCAGGTGCAGGCCATTTTTGAAGAGAGCCTGCGTTTAGGGGCGGGGCCGCTGGATGGGATCAAACCGGTGAAAGTAGAGATCGAAGTGACCCGCTTTCACGCTTTGACGGAAAAAACGCGCTACACCGTGGGCGGCGTGCATTCCATCAGCTTTACCATGACCATTATCGACCCTGATACCGGCGTGGTCCTGCGCGGCCCCAAGCCGATCAAGGCGAGCCTTGTGGGCTATGGCGGGCAGAAGGCCGTGGTGGCGGAATCCCGTGGTCTGACACAGAAGTACCGTATCACCCAGCATCTGGCACGGGTCGTGCGCGAAGAGCTGACCAAAGCGGAGGGTTTTGTGGCCCCTGAGCGCGGCGTCACGCAATCTATTCGCCCGTTGGAGCCGATTGGCACGCAGCTGACAGCCACACCCCCAGCTCCATCCTCGGTGGCCGCACAGAGCTGAACGCGGCCCAAGAGGGGAGTGTGAGGCGCCAACAGGGCTTTTCAGATCTCAAAGAACACAGTAGGAGGGCGGCATGTCTATGCCGTCCTCTTCTGCGTCTGAACGCCCCGTCGTACGTCTGAAACCCAAAGCCAATGCTCGTGCCATCCGGCATGGGTTTCCTTGGGTCTATGACAATGAGCTGGTCACCGATCGGCGCACCAAAGCGCTGGCACCGGGCACCATTGCGGTGCTGGAAGATGACAAGCGTGAACCCATGGGGCTTGTGGCCACCAACAGCCACAGTAAGATTTTCTGTCGGATGCTGGAGCGCGATCTGGACGCGCAGATGGATCAGGGGTGGTTTGAGGCGAAGTTTGCCCGCGCGCTTGCGATGCGGGAGCGGCTCTATCCCAGCCCGTTTTACCGCCTGATCCATGCTGAGGCTGATGGTCTGCCCGGTGTGGTGGTGGATCGTTTTGGCGAGATTTGCGTGGTGCAACCCAATGCCGCCTGGGCGGATGCGTTGATTGAGCCGCTTGTTGCGGCGCTGGTGGCGGTGACCGGGGTGTCCTGTGTGATCATGAACGGCAGCGGGCGCGCGCGCAGTCTGGAAGGGCTGGAGGAGCGCATGGAGGTCATGGTCGGGCAGGCCCCGGAAAGCCCCGTGCCGGTTATGATGAATGGTGCCACATATATGGCTGACCTGACCGGAGGGCAGAAGACCGGGCTGTTCTATGATCAGCGTCCCAACCATGCTTTTGCTGCGCAGCTTTGCAAGGATGCAAAGGTTTTGGATGTATTCTCCCATGTGGGTGGGTTTTCTCTGGCCGCTTTGGCCGGTGGTGCAGCCCATGCCACGGCCGTGGATGGCTCTGCGGCGGCGCTGGAACTGGCGCAGGCGGGGGCTGCGGCGGCGGGCGTGGAGGCGCGTTTTGACACGCGTAAGGGCGATGCCTTTGAGGTTTTGACAGCGCTTCAGGAAGAAGGGGCGCAGTTTGATGTGGTGATTTGTGATCCGCCAGCCTTTGCGCCCTCCAAAGCGGCGCTTGAAAAAGGATTGCGGGCCTATGAGCGCGTGGCGCGTCTGGCTGCGCCGCTGGTGGCAGAGGGGGGCTATCTGGGTTTGTGTTCCTGTTCACATGCCGCAGATGTGGCACGCTTTCGAGGCGCAAGCCTGCGCGGGATTGGCCGGGCAGGGCGGCATGCGCAGCTTTTGCACACCGGCTTTGCGGGGGCGGACCACCCTTTGATGCCGCAGCTTGCGGAAAGTGGTTATCTGAAATCCCTGTTCTTCCGTCTGTGAGCCTGATGTGAAACGTCTTCTGCTGGACACCTGCGTGCTTTATCCGACCGTGATGCGGGAGGTGCTGTTGGGGGTGGCAGCGACAGGAGCGTTTGAGCCGCAATGGTCGGCCCGCATTTTGGAAGAATGGGCGCGGGCGGCGCGCAAGATTGGCCCCACAGGGGAGCCGCAGGCACGCAGTGAGATCGCGCTTCTGACGGCAGCCTGGCCCAAGGCGGCGGTCACCTGGAAGCCCTCGCTTGAGGCGCGTCTTGTTCTGCCTGACCCGCATGATGCGCATGTGCTGGCGGCGGCCATTGCAGGCTCCAGCGATGCGATTGTCACGGTCAACGCGAAAGATTTTCCACGTCAGACTTTGGCCGAAGAAGGGCTTCTGCGGGTTGCGCCCGATGAGCTGTTACGCGGGTGCTGGGGCGAGGATCCGGACGGAGTGGCGCAGGTCTGTGAGGCGGTGCGACAAGAGGCGGAGCGGCTCAGCGGGGCCACATGGGAGATGCGCGCGCTGCTGAAGAAAGCGCGCCTGCCCAAACTGGCCAAGGCAGTGAGTGCTACGGGGTAACCTTGCTGAGGCGCTTGCTGCGCAGGCGTGCGGTCAGAAGGGGGCTTTGCCCCGTCACAGCAGGCTGTAACTCCCTAGGATATTTTTCTCAAGAGGAAGGCTCAAACCTTATTAAGGCCCCAGTCCGTTTCGAGTTTTTCGATGGCTTTGATGCGCTCTTCGGTTTTGGGGTGGCTGAGCAGCCAGGCGGGGGTGGTGGCGCCGCGGGCACCTGTGAGATGGGCCAGCTTGTCAAAGAGGCTTTTCTGCGCAGAGGTGCCAATGCCTGATTTGACCAGCAGGGCGGCGGCATAAGCATCTGCTTCAAATTCATCTGCGCGCGAAAGCCGTGCCATCAGCAGAGATAGTGCGGCCCCCGAGAGCAGTGCGCCAAGGCCGGGCAGGAAACGGTTGAGCACCATGGCCAGAGCTGTGCGTAGGGCGTTCTGCCCAGAAAAATCAATCATGCGGCGGCGGGCATGGCCCAAGGCAACATGGCCGAGCTCATGGGCAATGACGCTGGCCATTTCCTCGGCCGTGACATCGCCTGCGCGATATTTTTGATAAAAGCCACGGGTGAGGTAGATTTTGCCATCGGGCGCGGCGAGGCCATTCACCGGCTCGATCTCATAAATGTGCACCCGGATGCGGGGCAAATCGAGCGCCTTAGCCATGCGCGCGATGAGCGGCGAGAGCGTGGGATCTGCCAGTTCCGATGACTTTGCAGCCAGCTCTTTATTGGTACGCCATGCGGAAAACCTGAAGGTCAAAATCCCCATGACAAGGGCCAGCAGAATGGGCGTCAGTTTGATCATGAGAGAGATATGGGCCTCAGGGCGGCGCGGTGCAAGCTATGTGAAGCGGCAGGGGGTCTCTACGTCACCCGGAGTGGGATGTTGACGCTGTTTGAAACGGCTGCCTAGGGTGGGGCATGAAGGATATAAAAACAACGTGTGAGTGTGGGCGGACGCACATCAAATTGCATGCGGCGCCGCGTGTGCGATTTCGCTGCCATTGTACAAAATGCCAGGCTGTGTATGGCGCGCACTATGCGGATGCTTTGCTGTTTCGTCGAGGACAAGTGCGGGCGGAAGAGCCCGACAGTTTGAAGTGGATCAAGACCATGCGGCCGTCGCCTCTATCGCGTGGGGTGTGTCGGCATTGTGACCAGCCGATGTTGGGCCTCCTGTTTGGGGTGTTCAATATTGTGCCCTCAGACAGGATTTCTGATCTGGCGCTGCCGCCGGTGTCTTGTGACATCTACTATGGAACGCGTGTGCGCGATGTGACGGACAATATCCCAAAACATCTCGGTGCGGTGGCCAGCTATGTGGGGCTGGCACTGCCTGTGATGCAGGTTCTGGCTCTGCCGGGGAAGCGATTGCCGCAGAATTGAGCAGGCATGAAGGCGGAGCAGCGCGCCGAAGGCTGTTAGCGGGTCAACTCACGCATGCCGCGTTCCAGCCCCTCTAGCGTCATGGGCACCATGCGATCCTCAAAGATCTCGCGGATCATGCTGATGGAATGGGTGTATTGCCAGTGGGTTTCTGGAACCGGGTTGATCCAGAGATTGGAGGCCCACTGATCCCGCGCGCGTTCCAGCCAGACCTGACCGGCCTCCTGGTTCCAATGTTCATTGGCCCCGCCGGGATAGGCGATTTCATAGGGCGACATAGAGGCGTCACCCACAAAGATGCATTTGTAATCCGGCCCATAGGTGCGCAGAACTTCATGGGTAGGTGTCTGATCGTTCCAGCGGCGCTGATTGTTGCGCCACACGCCTTCATAGAGGCAGTTGTGGAAGTAGTAGTATTCCAGATGTTTGAACTCTGCACGGGCGGCGGAGAACAGCTCTTCCACCACTTTGATATGCGGATCCATCGAGCCGCCCACATCCAGAAACAGCAGCACTTTCACAGCGTTGTGACGTTCGGGGCGGGTTTTGACATCCAGATAGCCGTGTTCGGCGGTGGCGCGGATGGTGTTGTCCAGATCAAGCTCTTCGGAGGCCCCTTCGCGGGCCCAGCGGCGCAGGCGTTTGAGCGCCACTTTGATGTTGCGGGTGCCCAATTCGATCGTGTCGTCAAAATTGCGGAACTCGCGTTTGTCCCAGACTTTGACGGCGCGCTGGTGGCGGCTTTCTTTCTGGCCGATGCGCACGCCTTCGGGGTTGTAGCCATAGGCACCAAAGGGGCTGGTGCCGGCGGTGCCGATCCATTTGTTGCCACCCTGATGGCGGCCTTCCTGCTCTTTGAGGCGCTCTTGCAGGGTTTCCATCAGCTTATCAAAGCCGCCCATGGCCTCAATCTCGGCCATTTCTTCCGCGCTGAGATGTTTTTCGGCCATCTTGCGCAGCCATTCTTCGGGGATGTCCACGGCCTCCAGCACATCCTGTGCGGAGATGTTGGCAAGACCATCGAAGGTCATGGCAAAGGCACGGTCGAATTTGTCGATGTTGCGCTCGTCCTTCACCATGATGGTGCGTGCCAGATAATAGAAGCTTTCCACATCATAGGTGGCAAGGCCCGCGCGCAGCCCTTCAAGAAAACCTAAGAATTCGCGTAGCGACACAGGCACACGGGCGGCTCGCAGGTTTTCAAAGAAGGGTAGAAACATCTTGGATCACACAGACATACGATGGACGAAGAGGGTGATGAACAGGCCCAGCATAGCAAAAATCATCGCGTAGACGACGGCGTATTGCAGGATGTCGAGCCTTTTGCCGCCACGTTTTGCAGCGAGCGCGCCGCCGAGAATTGCGCCAAGCAGGGCGCCAAAAATCACAAACATCGTCTCTTATGATCTCCCTTTGATCGGGCTGAGCGAGGCGATTTCGCGCAATTTTGCGCGTACGGCCCAGTCCGGGCCAAAGCCGTATCTTGCCCAGCCAAGACTGTCCAGCCGCAGTTGACCTGCCTCCTCCAGCTTGCCTTCCATCTCCAGCGCTTCGGCTTTCAAGAGCATGAGCGTGGAGAGCAGGGCGGCGTTTTCAAATTGTGCGGCTTTGGGCAATTGCGGAGAGAGAATGTTCAGGGCTTCGCGGCTTTGGCCTGCGCTGATGGCATAGGCGGCCAATTGGGTGGAGACATAGGCGCGATGAGGGCCGAAGGGGTCTGCGCTGCGATAAGCGCGGTCGGCTTCGGCGAAGTGAAAGAAGGCTTGGGACAGATCCTGCCCCTGAATCAGACGCCCCAGCGCATAGTGGGAAAACCCCAGGCGGTGATCCCGCCAGCCTTCGTTCTGGGCAATCTTGAGCGCCTCTTGCGCTGCGAGGCGGCGGCCGATCTGTGAGGTGCCGGGGCCGAGCGCGGTTTGCACCGCTTCAATCCAGCTGCGCGGCGTGGCAGGGAGCGGGTTGGAGGACAGCCGTTCGCCACGCGGGTTGATGCGCGCCAGGATCGCGGGCAGGCGTTGCGCCACTTCGGCGCGGGTCATGCCATTGGTTAGGCTTGGATCGTAATAGGCGCGCAGCACCAGCATATCAAAGCCTGTGAGCACCGCATGAATGTTGTCGTCATTAAAAACGCTGTCAGGCAGGCGGTAGAGATCGTTGAGCGGGCCAAGAGCCTGTGCCAGCTCTTCATGAAGGCAATCGCGGGTTTCCTGCGGGCTGGCGTCATTGGGCAGAAAGATTGCAATCTGGCGGCGGTTCTCCAGCAGCGCCCAATTGGCGGCACCGCTGCGTCGTGCCGCGCGATATTGGTTTAACGCGGAAATATTGGGCACCACAAAGCAGGCGGCTTGTGGCAGCGCTTTGCGGATGTCTTTGCGAGAGACCGCTTGAATGGTGATATTGGCCGTTGCGGAGGTGGTCTGTGTGATGTTGATCCGCGCCTCCGTGCGCAGGCGCGTCAGGAGCGCGCGCAGGTCGCTCATCATGCCCGCCGGAGGCGTTCCGGTGACACGCAGGGTGATGGGGCCTTCAAAGCGGGTCATGCGCGCCAGTTTGCGGCCACTTTCCAGTTCAAAGGAGAGATCGAGAAAATCGCGGGCCATGTCGCGGTTGGAGCGGCCCGGCGGCAAAGGGCGGGGTGTGGAGAAGGCTTTGACCGGCGGCAGGGTGACCTCAGAGACGGCCGCACGGGTGGTGGACCCCCCCTCCCACACAGGGGCGCAGGCGGAGACCAGAAAAACAAATGGCAATAAGAAACGAAACATCAGGGCCTTTGATACCGAATGAAAGGGGTCAGTTTTCCGACACGATCATAAAGGGTGCGTGCGGTTTGGTTAAAATCCTGTGTCAGCCAATAGACCGATGGTGCCCCATTTGCATCAGCGGCGGCATAGACGGCTTCGATGAGTTTGCGCCCCACACCCGTGCCGCGCACGGCGGGGTCGGCAAAAAGATCCTGAAGGTAGCAGACGTTTTCAATTTTCCATGCGTGGCGGTGGAAGAGGAAATGGGTCAGGCCAACCAATGTGCCGTCCTGTTCAGCAACAAGGCAGGAAAAATCCTGCGGATCTTCGCCCAGAAGTCGCGCAAAAGTGCTTGCGTAGACCTCTTCCGGCACCGTTGTCTCATAGAAGGCCAAATAGCCGGTCCAGAGGTGACGCCATTGTGCTTCGTCGGTGGCTTTGAGGGGGCGAATGCGCGGTATGGCGGCTGTCATCGTCTGTCCTGTCTGTGCCTGTGCGCCAAGCGGCGCTGGCTGTTAGCCTAGCATGCCTGAGAACTGGGGCAAGAATGCGGTGGTCGTCGACAGAAATCGCGGCCCTCGATCAAGAAACAAGTCTCTGAGGGCCGGTTACAAACTCAGCGACCGGAGCGTGCCATGAAGGCAAGACGCTCAAACAAATGCACATCCTGCTCGTTTTTGAGCAAAGCGCCATGCAGTTTGGGCAGGGCGTTGGCGCCATCTCGCTTCAGATCCTCAGAACTCAGGTCTTCGGCCAGCAGAAGCTTCAGCCAGTCAATCACCTCAGAGGTGGAAGGTTTCTTTTTTAGTCCCGCGGTTTCGCGGATCTCAAAGAACTGTGTGAGGGCCGTGGTCAGCAGAGCGTCTTTGATGCCCGGATGGTGCACAGCCACGATTTTTTTCAGGGTCTCCATATCCGGGAAGCGGATGTAGTGGAAAAAGCAGCGCCGCAGGAAGGCGTCTGGCAGTTCTTTTTCGTTGTTGGAGGTGATGATAATGATCGGGCGATGTTTGGCCGTGACGGTCTCGCCGGTTTCATAGACGTGGAAGGCCATCTTATCGAGTTCTTGCAACAGATCGTTGGGGAATTCGATATCGGCCTTGTCGATCTCATCGATCAGCAGCACGACTTTCTCGTCACTGTCAAAAGCTTCCCAGAGTTTGCCGCGCTTGATGTAGTTGGAGATGTCATGCACGCGCTCATCGCCCAGCTGGCTGTCCCGCAGGCGAGATACAGCGTCATATTCATAGAGCCCCTGCTGCGCCTTGGTGGTGGATTTCACGTTCCATTCGATCATTTTGAGGCCCAAACCCTGGGCCACCTGCAAGGCGAGTTCGGTCTTCCCGGTGCCGGGCTCACCCTTGACCAGAAGCGGGCGCTCCAGCGCCACGGCGGCATTGACGGCTACGGTCAGGTCATCTGTCGCTACGTAATCTTTGGTACCAGTAAACTGCATGGAAATTCTCCGCCCGTTCCTCAATTTCAGCGCGACCCTATCCTGAACATATTTTGTCCGCAATGTGCCACTAAGAGGTAGTGACATTCCCGCCTCAAGGGAGTAAGTGCTGGCGTTAGAGAAGGGGGGTTGCATGTCTGAATTGAATAGCACGAAGGACGTGAGCCACGGTGAGGGAGCAGAAATGAAAGCCGAAACTTTCCTGCCCGACGATTATCGTCCCGCAGAAGATGAACCGTTCATGAATGACCGGCAAATCGAGTACTTCCGTCGCAAACTGCTGAACTGGAAAGAAGAACTTCTGGCTGGCAGCCGTGACACAATCGAAGGCCTGCAAGACAGCACACGGAATATTCCGGATGTCGCAGACCGTGCAAGCGAAGAGACCGACCGGGCGCTAGAGTTGCGCACCCGGGATCGCCAGCGCAAATTGGTGCTCAAGATCGACAGCGCACTGCGCCGTATTGATGAAGGTGAATACGGGTATTGTGAGGTGACTGGGGAGCCGATTTCGCTCAAGCGTCTGGATGCGCGTCCCATCGCCACCATGAGCCTTGAAGCGCAGGAGCGCCACGAGCGTCGCGAAAAAGTGCACCGTGATGATTGAGCTGTGACATTTGTCACGGCTCTTTTTTTACTTTGCTTAAAAAAATACCAGCGCCGGGGCTTTTGCCTCGGCGTTTTTTTGTAGATACCGCTGACATGGATTTGACGAGACAGAAGGTCTGCGTGATTGGCGCAGGCATCGGCGGGCTCACCGCGGCGCTGGCGCTGAGACAGCGTGGCGCGCAGGTCTGTGTTTTGGAGCAGGCTGAGGCGATTACGGAAGTGGGCGCCGGGCTTCAGATCAGCCCCAATGGCGGCGCGGTCTTGCGGGCGCTGGGCCTGCAGGCTGAGGTAGCGCAGCGCGCTGTCAAGGCGCAGGCTGTTGAGTTGCGTGACTATGCGGCAGGGACGATGGTGTCGCATCTGGATCTGTCGTTGCTGAAAGATCAGGCGCCTTATCTGTTTTTACATCGTGCAGACCTGATTGACTGTTTGGCTGCCGCAGTGCGCGCCTCTGGTGTGCGTGTGCTTTTACTGCAGAAGGTGGACAGCATTGTGCCAGCGGGCGAGGGGCATGCGCGCCCGCGTGTGGTGATGGCCAATGGCTCAGAGATGAAGGCCGATCTGGTGATTGGGGCGGATGGTCTGCATTCGCGTCTGCGGCCGGCCCTCAATGGGACCGTGGCACCCTTTTTCACCCGGCAGGTGGCTTGGCGGGCGACCGTACCTAATACGATTGATCATCCGAATGTCGCGCGGGTGCATATGGGGCCACGGCGTCATGTGGTGAGCTATCCGCTGCGCGCGGGCGCTTTGATCAATATTGTCGCGGTTCAGGAACAGGTCGGTTGGGCCGAAGAAGGCTGGCACATTCCGGACGACCCCGACAATCTGCGGGCGGTTTTTGCCGATTTTGGTGGCACAGTGAAGCCCATGTTGGCGGAGGTGAAGGAGGTGCGGCGCTGGGGGCTGTTTCGGCATCCGGTTGCGCCGGTCTGGCAGGGGGGGCACTGCGCGTTGCTTGGGGATGCGGCGCATCCGACCTTGCCGTTCATGGCGCAAGGCGCGGTGATGGCCATGGAGGATGCCTGGGTGCTGGTGGATGCGCTCAGCAAGGCGGAGACGGTTGCTGCTGGTCTGGCCAGCTATCAGGGGCGCCGCGAGGCGCGTGTGAAGCGGGTTGTGGACACAGCCAGTAAGAATGCCTGGAAATACCACCTGTCTAATCCTCTGCTGCGCCGCGCTGCGCATATGGGCTTGCGCATGGCCTCGTCAGTGGCGCCTGCGCGCATGATGGGGCAGTTTGACTGGATCTACCGTCATGATGTCACGCAGGGCTGAAGCCTGCGGTGTTGGCGCAGTGGCGCGTGTCCACGGCCCTCTGCTCAGGGAGTGGTGGTCCTCCCGCCAACCTGTTGACGCAGCCAGCTGCTGACAGGCTGTTGGGCGTGGCGCAAAGCATGCGCTTTGCGAGGCGTGTCTCACCTAGTGTGATGTACGGTGCCAAAACGGGACGGGATAGAGGTGGTGGCGCTCATCTACGAAGAAATTAGTAATTTCCCTGTGGAGAGGTCTTGTTCATGATTGCGGTAACAGTTTCAGCGGCGTAGGGTGCGCGGCAAACATACGCAGGGAGGCCGTCATGACACATATTCTTGCCATCGATCAGGGCACCACATCCAGCCGCGCCATCGTTTTTGATGGGGATATTCGCCCCATTGCCAGCGCGCAGTTGGAGTTTGAACAACATTTTCCAAATTCAGGCTGGGTGGAGCATGATCCGGCGGACATCTGGGTCACCACGGTGGAGACCTGTTCGGGCGCGCTGGCACGGGCGAAGATTGCGGCCAAGGACGTGGATGCCATTGGCATCACCAATCAGCGGGAGACCACTTTGGTGTGGAACCGCCATACCGGCGAGCCTGTGCACAATGCGATTGTCTGGCAGGACCGGCGCACCGCAGAAATCTGTGATGCACTGAAAGCGGCGGGTCATGCAGAGCTTGTGCAATCCATCACCGGCCTGCTTCTGGATCCCTATTTTTCGGGCACCAAGGTCAAATGGATCCTCGATCATGTGGAGGGCGCGCGCGCAGCGGCAGATGCAGGGGATTTGCTGTTTGGCACAGTGGACTGCTATCTGATCTGGAAGCTCACCGGCGGTAAGGTGCATGCCACCGATGCCACCAATGCCGCCCGCACCCTTATTTACGACATTCACAAAGGCCAGTGGAGCCCGGACATCTGTGCCCTGCTGGGCATTCCCATGGCGATGTTGCCAGAGGTCAAGGATTGCGCCGCTGACTTTGGCGCGACGGATCCGGATATTTTTGGCGCGGCGATCCCGATCCGGGGCGTGGCCGGAGATCAGCAGGCGGCCACCATCGGGCAGGCCTGTTTTGAGGCGGGCATGTTGAAATCTACCTATGGCACCGGGTGTTTTGCGCTTTTGAACACGGGCGATACGCCGGTGACCTCGCACAACCGCTTGCTGACCACCATTGCCTATCAGCTGGATGGCAAGCCCACTTATGCGCTGGAAGGGGCCATTTTCATTGCTGGCGCGGTTGTGCAATGGCTGCGCGACGGGTTGGGCATCATCGAAGGCGCAGCAGAAACGGCGGCCTTGGCGGATGCGGCCGATCCGGCACAGGAGCTGATTTTGGTGCCTGCCTTCACAGGGCTTGGGGCCCCCTATTGGAACCCGCAGGCGCGTGGTGCTGTGTTTGGGCTGACGCGAGGATCAGGCCCGAAGGAGTTCTCGCGTGCGGCGCTGGAAAGCGTGGGCTTTCAGACCCGCGACCTGCTGGATGCGATGCAGGCGGATTATGCCGGCACGGGGGACACTGTGCTGCGCGTGGATGGGGGGATGAGTGCCTCGGACTGGGCGATGCAGTTTCTGTCAGACATTCTGGGCGCGCCGGTGGATCGGCCTGTGGTGGCCGAAAGCACAGCCAAGGGCGCAGCCTGGCTGGCGGGGATGCAGATTGGTGTCTATCCGGATATGGCGGGCTTTGCCGCGACCTGGGAAAAAGAATGCCAGTTTGTGCCCCTGCGGGATGACGGCTGGCGGGAAAGCCGCTATGCGGGCTGGAAGAAAGCCATTGACGCTACGCTCTCCATGACAGAGTGAGGCGTCTTCATAAGATCGGAGCGCTCCATGTCAGAAAACTGTTGCCTGTGTGGGGCGCCTGAAGCGCATTTGGGGACTGTTGCGCCGCGTGATGTGCAGGTGGCGCTCTGTGCGACTTGCAATAAAGCCGTGGCAGAAGGGCCAGAGGATGGGCCGCATTGGCAATGCCTGCACGAAGCCATCTGGAGCACCGAGCCTGCCGAACAGGTGCTGGCATGGCGCTTGCTGAAGGCTTTGCCCGAAGCGCCATGGGCGCGCGACCTTCTGGACATGGCCTATCTGGAGTCTGATGTGCTGGCCTGGGCGGAAGCGGGGGGGCTTGAGGCCGCTGAGGTTGTGCATCGCGACAGCAATGGGACCGCGTTGGCGGCGGGCGATACGGTGGTGCTGATCAAGGATCTTCCGGTCAAAGGCGCGGGGTTTACCGCCAAACGGGGCACGGCTGTGCGCAATATCTCTTTGGTGATGGACAATGAGGCCCATATCGAAGGGCGCGTGGAAAGCCAGCGTATTGTGATCCTGACCAAGTTTGTCAAAAAGAGCTGAGGGCCTCAAAGGGCTCGGCTTGGGTTGGCGATGTGCTGTCTTGACGTGAGTGTACAAATCGGGAACATTTGTGGGGCGCGCTCTTGGAAAGGACATCGAGATGCCCCTCACTCTGGAAATAGACTACGTTGAATTTTACAGCGCCGAGCTGGAAGCCACCGAAGGTTTTTTCGGCAAGGCCTTCTCTTGGGAATTTGTGAATTACGGCCCGGATTATCGCGACATTCAGAACGCAGGCATTGGCGGCGGGATTGAGCGCAGTGGCCCGAAGGCCCCTTTGATTGTGCTGAAAACAGATGACCTTTCGGCGGCGTATCAACAGGTCTCTGACGCGGGCGCGGAAATTACCAAAGAAGTTTTTGAGTTTCCCGGCGGCGCGCGTTTTGAGTTTCGTGAGCCGGGAGGCACCGATATGGCGGTCTGGTGCCCTGCCTGAACATCCTCAGAAGGGGCAGGGTGTCAGACCTCCATGGGGATTGTCACAGGCCCATCATTGATGAGCGACACTTTCATGTCCGCGCCAAATGAACCGGTTTGCACGGGGATGAGCGCCCCAAGCTGTTGTGCGAAGAGTTCATAGAGCCGTTTGCCGTCTTCCGGTGGGGCGGCTGTGGAAAAGCCGGGGCGGTTGCCGCTGCGCGTGTCTGCGCTCAACGTGAACTGGCTGATCACCAGAGCGCTGCCGCCCACGTCGATCACTGATCGGTTCATTTTGCCGTTTTCATCCTGAAAGATCCGGCATTTGGCGACTTTCTGGGCGAGTTTTTGCGCCTGCGCTTCGGTGTCCCCCTGCATGGCACAGACCAGCACCATCAGACCGGGACCGCATTGCCCGATGACCGTGCCGTCCACGCGTACCTGTGCTTCGCTTACTCGTTGTATTACGGCCCGCATTGCGCCCTCCTTTTGGGCGCAGCCTGCGCCAGAGGGACGCCAATCTCAAGCCCCGTATGCGCCCTCAGATCCCCTTTAATCGACACAGCTGTGCTGTGGCGTGGGCGCAGCCCGCAGGCTCAGCCTTGGCTGAGCCACCGAGATGACACTACTTGCGCGGTCCGTTCATGATGATGCAGGTGGTGGAACCGGTGGCGTAGAGTTTGCCATCTTCCACGCCGCGGATCTCGCCATTGGCGATGCCAGTTGAGCGACCGGCATGTTGCACTTTGCCGATTGCGTGCACCGTCATGCCGGGCGGGATGGAGCGGAGGATGTTTATTTTATATTCGAGCGTTGTGTAAATCTGGCCTGCGGCAAGCGTGGTCTGCACCGCGCAGGCCATGCAGCTGTCCAGAACCGTGCCGTACCAGCCGCCATGGACGGTGCGAATGGGGTTGAGCACATCAAACTGTGGCGTGCCCTCAAATGTGACGCTGCCATGCTCCGCATGGATGGGCACAAATCCCATGGTTTTGCCAATTGGCGCACCGGGCAGGTCGCCTTTGATGATCGCCTGCATAAAGGCCAACCCGCTCATGGAGAGGATGGTGTCAAATGTTGCCAGATCCTCTAGCGATTGCGCGAAGTGGTGCTGTGTCATGGGGGGCTCCTTTAACAAGTGAAATAGAGCCGCATATCCCATGATACTGCAAGGGGAGGGAGCGTGTTTTACGCCACGTTTTGCAGGCGCACCGATGGGGTCACGCCAAGCGCGTGGCAGACATCACGGGTCAGTTCCGGGCGATTGAGCGTGTAAAAGTGCAGCGCATCGACGCCTTCGTCCATCAGGTCAGAGCACAACTCTGTGCAGACTGCGGTGGCCAGAAGGTCCTCACGCCCGTCGCGTTCGGCCTTTTCAAAGGCATTGATCAGCCAGTTGGGCACGGAGGTGCCGCAGCGGGCGGCGAAATTGCGCACACCTTTCCAATTCTCAATCGGCAGGATGCCGGGCAAAATAGGGGCGGTGATGCCAGCGGCGGCGCAGGCGTCGCGGAACCGCAGGAAGGTCTCTGCCTCAAAGAAAAACTGCGTGATGGCTTCGCTGGCACCGGCCTCAATCTTGCGCTTGAGCCAGTCGACATTGGCGGCCATGTCTGTGGCCTCTGGGTGGACCTCGGGGTAGGCGCCCACGCGGATCGTGAATTTGCCCGTATCTGCCAGAGCGGAGATCAGCTCAAGCGAATTGGCAAATCCCTTGGGATGGGGGGTAAATCCAGCGCTGCCTTTGGGGGGATCCCCCCGCAATGCGACAATTTCTGACACGCCGGCCTGCGCAAAGTCTTCGGCGATTTGCAGGGTTTCTGCCTTTGAGGCGTCCACGCAGGTCAGATGGGCGGCCACATTGAGGCCGGAAGATTTGTGTAACGTGGCCACGGCTTCGCGTGTGAGATCGCGCGTTGTGCCGCCAGCGCCATAGGTCACGGAGACAAAGCGTGGATCAAGTGGCGCAAGGGTTTGAACGGTATCCCACAGCCGAAAGGAGGCTTCCAAAGACTGCGGCGGAAAGAATTCAAAAGAAACTTGAGGCGTGGTCATGATCGGCATCCTGTAACTTGCGGTTGCCCTCATGTCTCACGTGTGGCATCTTTACGCAAATTCATAATACTCAAGAAGGTCATGAGTCCCATATGAAGATGCACATTGAGTTTCGTCATCTGCGTACGGTGCGCGCCATTCATGAATGTGGCGGTCTGGCTCGTGCTGCCGAGCAGTTGAACATCACACAATCGGCTTTGTCCCATCAGGTCAAAGGGTTGGAAGAGCAGGCCGGTGTCGAGCTGTTTGTGCGCCGCTCCAAGCCGATGAAGCTTTCAGCGGCGGGGTTGCGTCTGTTGCGACTGGCCAATCAGGTTTTGCCGGAAGTGGAAAAGCTTGAGGCGGAGTTCAATGGGGTGCGCGATGGGCGCTCCGGGCGCTTGCATATCGCGATTGAATGCCACGCCTGCTTTGAGTGGCTTTTTCCGGTATTGGAACAGTTTCGCAAGAACTGGCCGGATGTGGATGTGGACATCCGCCCCGGGCTGGCCTTTGACGCGATGCCCGCTTTGCAAAAAGAAGAGGTGGATCTGGTTGTCAGCTCGGACCCGGAAAACCTGCCCGGGGTGTCTTTTAGCCATCTGTTTGATTATGCGCCGGTCTTTGTGGCCTCCGCACAGCATCCCCTTGCGCAGAAGCCTTTTGTGGATGCCGAAGATTTTCGTGGCGAGACGCTGATCACCTATCCGGTCGAGCGGTCCCGACTGGATGTGTTTTCGCAATTGCTGACGCCAGCCAAGGTGGAGCCGGGGGCTGTGCGGCAGGCGGAATTGACGGCGGTTATTCTGTTGCTTGTGGCGTCCAACCGTGGGGTCTCTGTGCTGCCGGATTGGGTGGTGCGGGAAGTGAAATATTCCTCTGACTATGTCACGCGACCGCTCACCGCGGATGGGTTGACCCGTCAGCTTTTTGCAGCGACCCGCGATGAGGATCTCGATAAGCCTTACATGCAGGACCTAATTGCGCTGGCTGGTAAGGAAGCTCGTCGGCTGCAATCCGCTTAATCTTTTTTGTGAGCCATTTGTGAAGATTCTCCCCCTAGTGTTTCCGAACGCCAGCCTCCATGTGCTGGCGGCACGTCGAAACTTCTAGGGGGTGGGGATCTCTCTGTCAGTACAGCACACTGCTGTTCCGAAGCGGGACCTCAAAGGTACCTATGCGAACCACATTCAATGCCATTTCGATAGGTCAATTGGCCGACATTGATACCAATGAGGGCAATTTCACGGCAGAGAACGCCTCCGCGTTGGTTGGGATGACATTTGGCGGCCCCGGCGCCGCTCTCGTGAATGACTTTGTTGAAGTTTCCGCAGTTGGCAATGTGGGCGGGTTCTACAATATGAACAACAGCCCGAATGATCAGTTCAGTGTGGATGGCGGTGCGGCGCAGACCTTTGATGGCACCTCGGTTTACAGTGCGACCGTTACATTTGTGGATGGCACCACCGGCACCTATTCAGCTGTCGTGTTTCAGGATTTGAACGGCAATGCCTATCTCGCGCCGGAGTTTTCGGACAATGCGGATCAGAGGCTTCTGAATTCAAAGCCCATTCAGTCGGTTTCCCTCGATCGTCTGTTGGGCAATCAGTTTTCCGGTCTGAACGCGGCGCGGGAAGAGTGGGATTTTGTGCCATGTTTTGTCAAAGGGACGCGCATCATCACTCAGGGGGGTGAAATTGCGGTCGAAGATCTCGTGCCCGGTGACATGGTTCTGACGATGGACCACGGGTTCCGCCCTTTGCGGTGGATTGGCCAACGGACCGTGTCGGGCACCGGCGCTCTGGCGCCTGTGCGTTTTGAGGCAGGTGCCTTGGGCAATGATGTGCCGCTCATGGTGTCCCCGCATCATCGCATGATGCTCAGCGGCTGGCGTGTTGAAATGCATTTTGGGGAGATAGAGGCGCTGGTGCCTGCCATCAGCCTGTTGAATGGAGAGACCATCCGGCAAATTTCCGGTGGCGATGTCACCTATGTGCATCTGCTGTTTGATTGCCACGAAATCATCTATGGCGGCGGTATTCCCAGCGAGAGCTTCATGCCCGGTGAGCAGGGGCTGAACAGCATGACAGAGGCGGTGCAGAAAGAAATCTATGATCTGTTTCCGGAATTGGTCAGCGAAGGTTTGCACAGCTATGGGGACGAGGCGCGCCCGTCTTTGAAGGTGCAGGAAGCCCGGCTTCTGGCAGGCTGACATCTGACATCATCATCACATATTTTGAATTTCGAACGGTTTTACCTCGTACGTTCGAATGCTTGACCGTCGCGTCCATGATCATTTGGCGCGGCGGTCAAACTTTTAGGTTCAGCAAGGGTGCTGAAACATCCATATGGCTTGAGACTAGATCAGCTTGACGATCTGTTTGCCTTTATTGCCGCCGCTTAGAAGGGCGCGGAAGGCTGCCGGAGCGTTCTCCAAACCCTCAGCGATATCCTCGGTATAGGCAATTTTGCCGGCCGCCAATTGCGGGGCGATTTCGCGCAGGAAATCGCCATAGCGGTCAAAGTGGTTGGAGATAATAAACCCGTTTACAGAGAGGAAATTGACCAGAATGGTGCGCCACAGGCGTGGTCCGGTCAGCGCTTCCATCGCGGCATCCGCGCCCAGACCTCCGGCGTTGTACCAGGCAATCATGCCGCAAAGGGGGATACGCCCATGCGGATTCATCATCGGCAACACCGCATCAAGAACTTTGCCGCCAACATTTTCAAAGTAGATGTCGATCCCATCCGGGCAGACCTCTTTGAGGGCGTGGCGCAGATCGCGCGCGGTTTCATAGGCGCGGTGATCAATGCAGGCGTCAAACCCATAGGTTTCTGTTGCGGTTTTGCATTTCTCTGCGCCGCCGGCGATTCCGACTACGCGCAGACCATGGATTTTGCCGAGCTGCCCAACCATCGAGCCAACAGGCCCATTGGCCGCTGCCACAACCAAAGTTTCGCCAGCTTTGGGCCTGCCGTATTCCATAAGGCCAAACCAGCCGGTGAAGCCGGGCATGCCCAACACGCCAAGTGCGGTTGTGATGGGGGCAAGTGTGGGGTCCAGTTTTTGAATATCCTGCCCCTTTGCCACCCCATGTGTGGCCCAGCCAAACATGCCAAAGACAAAATCACCAGGCGCAAATTTGGGATGGTTTGAGGTGATGACTTCTCCGACGGCGCCGCCTTCCATGGTGCCGCCAATGGGAACTGGTGCTGCGTAGGATTTGGCATCATCCATGCGTCCGCGCATGTAAGGATCAAGCGACATGTAGTGGGTGCGCACCAAGACCTCATTGGGGCCGATCTCTGGTAAGTCGTCGGTTTCCAAGCGAAAGTTTTCGTCCTGAGGCATGCCTGTGGGGCGGCTTGCCAAAACCATTCGCTGCATCTTCTCAGTCATACTCATATCCTCCAGCTCTTTGATGAGAGCTTGGCGGGCGGGGGATAGGCTGGCAAGGCTGTGGGCTTTTTTGCGTGGTTTTGTGACGCCGCGTTTCACAAGCCGTGTGAGAAGCCCTATAAGGCCTTGGCAAAAAGGGATTACGAGCGTATACGCGCGCTCTGAGCCAAAAGGAGCCGTGCCATGCCGGGCAGCGCAAATCTGAATATCATGATGAAGGCCGCCCGCAAAGCGGGCCGGTCACTGGTCAAGGACTTCCGGGAAGTTGAAAACCTTCAGGTGTCGATGAAGGGGGCAGGCGACTTTGTCAGCCGTGCCGACATCGCAGCGGAGAAAATCCTGAAAGAAGAACTGCTTGGCGCGCGTCCAACCTATGGCTGGATTGCCGAAGAGGGTGGTGAAATCGCGGGCAAAGACCCGACCCGCCGCTGGATCGTGGACCCGCTGGACGGCACCACCAACTTCCTGCATGGTTTGCCGCATTGGGCGATTTCCATCGCGCTGGAGCACAAGGGTGAAATTGTTGCCGGTGTTGTTTTTGACGCTGCCAAGGATGAAATGTTTTATGCGGAACGTGGCGAAGGTGCCTGGCTGAACGACAGTCTGCGTCTGCGTGTGTCAGGCCGTCACCGCATGATTGAGTCGATTTTTGCCACTGGGCTGCCATTTGGCGGCCGTGCGGATCTGCCGGAAACCCTGCAGGATCTCGCGCGCCTGTTGCCTGCCACGGCGGGTGTGCGCCGCTTTGGATCTGCGGCGCTGGATTTGGCCTATGTGGCGGCAGGTCGCTATGAGGGATACTGGGAGCGTAACCTGAAATCCTGGGATGTGGCGGCCGGGCTGTTGATTGCGAAAGAGGCAGGCGCGCTGGTTGAGCCGATTGATCCTGATGGGGATCTTCTGGAAGACGGCAATGTGCTTGTGGCCAATGAGCCGATTTTCTCAACTTTTGCGAAAGTTGTGCGCAACGGGTGACGTTTCAGCGCCGATAAAGGCGCTTGCCTCCTGTGAGATTGAGAAACCTGGCCCCATGTGGTCAGGTTTTTCTGTCTGAAGGGTGGTTGATCCCGTCAACCCAGCCAAAGGGCGCATAGTCTGCCGGGTTCACGCCCTCCAATGCGCCGATGTTGACGCCATAGACGTTTGGATTGGAGCGCCTTTGATGATGGGTGTAGATGCCGCAATTGCGGCAAAAATAGTGTTTGGCCGTGCCTGATCCCCAGGTGTAGAGTGTCAGGCTTTCATGGCCTTTGACGATGGTGAGATCGTCCAGCGCCACGTCGACATTTGGAACGGCGCGGCGGCGGCAGAAGGAACAATCACACATGCGTGCTTTGCTGGGGTGTTCGGCCAGCCGCACGCGCAGTTCCACGGAGCCACAGTGGCAGGTCAGTTTCTGGGTCATCTGCGTCTCCTTACGCGGGGGATGGAGCTTTGGGACAGGCGGTATTTTGCTTCAGGGTGTGGCGGGTGGCCATGGGTTTCCTGCCAATAATGCGCACCACCACGGCGCAGCCAGACCGGCAGGGTGAGCAGCGCGCCAAAGACAAAGCCGCCTGCATGAGCCCAATGTGCCACGCCGCCGGCCTCCGGATTTGACAGGAGGCCGTTGAACAGTTGTAGGCCAAACCAAAGCCCGAGCATGATCCAGGCAGGGACCGTGAATATTCGGAAGATGATGATCAGGAACAGGAAGATGTCGACGCGCGCTTTGGGAAAGAGCAGCAGATAGCCCCCCATCACCCCGGCGATGGCACCGGAGGCACCGACCATGGGGATCAGACTGTCAGGGTTTGCCGCGATCTGTGCGACGTCTGCGCCCAGACCAGAGAGCAGGTAGAAGACGAGAAAGCCAAGATGGCCCATCTCATCTTCGAGGTTGTCGCCAAAGATCCACAGGAACAGCATATTGCCCGCCAGATGCATCCATCCGCCATGCAGGAACATGGAGGTGAACAGCCCATGCAGGCGCCGCCCCTCTGTCACTTCGGCAGGCAGCAGCGCCCAGTCCTGAAAGAACAGTGCCAACCTGTAATCATCGCCCATAATGGGCTGATAACTCAGGAAGATCAGGATGTTCAGCGCAATGAGCGCATAAACAACATAGGGGGTGCGGCCTGACGGGTTGTGATCTCTGATCGGAAACATGCCGCCAAGCTGGGCTTATTTGCCGGGGAGGTCAACCGGCACCGCTGAGAAGGGCTGCGTTCCCACCTGCGGCTGTTGTATCGACACACACATGGCGCTCTCCTACCACGCGCGCGGCGTCTGGCAGGCCGGTGATGACCGGCAAGATCGGCCCGCTGCGTTCTGCCAGCGCCTGCTCGTAGCTGCGCGCGGTTGCCGCATCGCCCCACCAGAGCAGGCCGCTAAACCCGTTCAATGTGGTCAGAGCCTCCGCAGCCAGAGCGCCGCTTGCCACCACCGCGCGTCCGCCAAGTGCGGTGACTTTGGCGGCCTGATCTGCGGCAGTGTCCGCGCCGGGCCCCATGCAGAGCAGCGGAGGGCGGGCATAGGTGGTCAGGCGGTTGGATTCGCCGGTTGGTCCGGGCAGGGTGAGCGTGCTCTGCGCCACGGGTTGCGCCATTGCCTGATCAATCTGTGTTTGCAGATGTTGGGCCGCGACCTCTGTGTCCCATTTGCCGCCCAATTGTGGGGTAACTTTGGCAAAGCGGGGCAGGTAGTGCGGCCCGCCCGCCTTTGGACCGGTGCCAGACAGACCTTCGCCGCCAAAGGGCTGGGAGCCGACGATGGCCCCGATCTGGTTGCGGTTGATGTAGATGTTGCCCGCCGCGATGCGATCAGAGACATGTTGCACCCGGTCGTCGATGCGGGTTTGCAAGCCAAAGGTCAGCCCATAGCCGGTGGCATTGATGGCGTCGATCACGGCATCCAGATCGCTGGCCTTGAAGGTGGCGACATGTAGAACCGGGCCGAAGATCTCGCGCTCCAGATCGGCGATGCCATTCACCTTGATCAAGGTCGGCGCAATGAAGGTTCCGGTTTGCGGCGTGGGCATCTGATACAGCACGCGTTCTTCGGATTGGGCCACGGCGATATGATCGGCGATGGAGGTTTGCGCGGCGACATCAATCACCGGGCCACTGTCGGTAGAGAGGCTCCAAGGATCCCCTAGCGTCAGCTCTTTCATCGCGCCTTTCAACATGTCGAGCAGATTGTCGGCGATGTCTTCCTGGACATAAAGGCAGCGCAGGGCCGAACAGCGTTGCCCGGCAGATTGGAAGGCGCTTTCCACAATTGCGGTCACAGCCTGCTCTGGCAGGGCGGTGGAATCCACGATCATGGCATTCAGGCCGCCGGTCTCGGCAATAAAGGGTGCGCCGGGGGTGAGATTTTCAGCCATGGTTTTGCGAATGCGCTGTGCGGTTGCTGTGGAACCTGTGAAGGCCACGCCGTTCACACGCGCATCAGAGGTGAGCGCGGCCCCAACAAGCGCACCAGAGCCGGGCAGGAGCTGCAGCGCAGAGGAGGGGACACCCGCTTCATGAAGCAGTTGCACCGCGCGGAAGGCGATCAGCGGTGTTTGATCCGCAGGTTTGGCGAGCACCGCGTTTCCAGCCGCCAGAGCGGCAGAGATTTGCCCGGTGAAGATGGCCAGCGGGAAGTTCCACGGGGAAATACAGGTGAACAGGCCCGCCGGTGGGGTTTGCGGCGCATTGGCCCCATAGTAGCGCAGGAAATCGACCGCTTCGCGCAATTCGGCGACCGCATCATTGGGCGTTTTGCCTGCTTCGCGTGCCAGAAGGGCAAACAACTCGCCAAAGTTGGCTTCATAGAGGTCAGCGGCCTTGTTCAGGATTTCACCGCGCTCAGCAGGTGCCGCTGCCCAAGGTGTTGCGGATGACAGCGCGGTTTCCACATCAGCTGCGCTGGCATGGGCCACGGTGCCGGGGCTGTCGGTAGGCAGGAAGGGGTTGGTCACCGCGATCGGGGCTTCGGGCGCGGTGGCACCTGCCAGAAGGGGCCCAGCTGTCCATGTGGCGTTGCGGAACCGTGCGCGGGCCACTTTGATGGTGGCCAGCGTGGGCTGATCTGTGAGGTCGAACCCTTTGGAATTGACACGCTCTGGCAGGAACAGGTCAGGGCCTGTGGTGAGGCTGGCCTGCGCGGCGTTGACGGTTTCAAAGGGATCGCTGGCCACTTCGGTGGCGGGCACGTCTTCATCCACGATCTGGTTCACGAAGGAGCTGTTGGCACCGTTTTCCAGCAGGCGGCGGACGAGATAGGCCAGCAGATCGCGGTGGGCACCCACTGGAGCGTAGATGCGGCAACGGGTGTTTTCGCCTGTCAGCACCAGATCATGCAACGCTTCGCCCATGCCATGCAGACGTTGGAATTCAAAGACGGTTTTGTCCTCTGCCATATGCAGGATGGCGGCGACTGTGTGGGCGTTGTGGGTGGCAAACTGTGGGTAGATGCGATCGGTCATGCCCAGCAGTTTGCGCGCGTTGGCAATATAGGAGACATCGGTTGCCGCCTTGGAGGTGAAGACCGGGAAATCCTCCAGCCCCTCCACCTGTGCGCGTTTGATTTCTGTGTCCCAATAGGCGCCTTTCACCAAGCGGACCATGATCTTGCGATCAAGTGTCTGGGACAGCTCATAGAGGTAATCCAGCGTGGCCCCTGCACGTTTGCCGTAGGCTTGTACCACCACGCCAAAGCCTTCCCAGCCTGCCAAAGCGGGTTCGGCCAGAACCGTGGCAATCACATCCATGGAGAGCGCAAGCCGATCGGCTTCTTCGGCGTCAATGTTGAGCCCCATGCCCGCAGATTTTGCCAGCAACGCCAGCGAGCGCAGGCGTGGCACCAGCTCTTCCATGACGCGCTCACTTTGGGCGACTTCATAGCGCGGGTGCAGCGCGGAGAGTTTTACAGAGATGCCGGGGTTGGCCCGGATGTCTTCGTGGGTGCAGGCGGTGGCAATGGCGGTGATAGCCCGCGAATAGGCCAGATGATAGCGCATCGCGTCGGCATCTGTTTTGGCCGCTTCGCCCAGCATGTCGTAGGAGTAGGTGTAGCCCTTTTCCTCCATATCGGCGGCGCGCTTCATGGCGGAGGTGATGGTTTCTCCGAGCACGAATTGGCGGCCCATTTCTTTCATGGCGCGCCCCACCGCCGTGCGGATCACGGGCTCACCGAGGCGTTTGACGGCACCGCGCAGCGTGCCGATCAGGCCAGCATTGCTTTCATCCATCACTTTGCCGGTGAGCATCAAAGCCCATGTTGAGGCGTTCACAAGAGAAGAAGAGGATTGACCAAGGTGTTTGCCCCAATCTGAGGGGGCGACCTTATCTTCGATCAACGCGTCGATGGTTTCGGCATCTGGGACCCGCAAAAGCGCCTCTGCCAAACACATGAGCGCGACGCCCTCGTTGGTGGAGAGGCCATATTCGGCAAGAAAGACTTCCATCATGCCTGGCTTTGTTTCGGAGCGGATTTTTGTGACCAGATCTGCGCCTGATGCGCCAATCATCTTGCGGTCTTGTTCACTCAGATCGGCACTTTGGATCAACTGCTCCAGCAGGGTCTCTTCGTTGCAATAAGTTGTGGTGTCGATCAGACCGCGCGCGTTTGTCATTTTTCTCTCCAGGTTTTTTGTTAATATATCTCGTTTGATTTGGTCAGATTGACTGAAATTAGGGAATTGATTATTCGTTTTGGTATCAGTTGGGGTGTTTTGATATGCAAAGTGATAAAATTCATCTGGATGCCTTTGATCGTGCGATTCTGGAGGTGCTGGCCAGAGACGGGCGCATTTCCATGACGGATCTGGCGCAGGAAATTGGTCTGTCCAAAACTCCAACACAGGCGCGGTTGCGCCGGATGGAGCGGGAAGGGGTGATCATGGGGTATCGCGCCTTGCTGGATCCGATCCGTTTGGGCATGGATCATGTGGCCTTTGTGGAGGTGAAACTCTCTGAAACCCGTGAGAAAGCATTGCGCGCTTTCAACGCCGCTGTTGCGCAGGTGCCGGAAATTGAGCAGGCGCATATGATTGCCAGTCACTTTGACTATTTGCTGAAGGTCCGCACCACCAGCATGTCAGCATACCGCCATGTTCTGGGAGAGAAGATTTCCGCGCTGCCCTATGTGGCCAGCACCTCCACTTATGTGGCGATGGAAGCGGTCAAGGAGACCGGCCTCGCAGAGATGTGACTTGGTGATCTGCGCAGGGCCGTGCCAGCCTGAGGTATGCGTATCCTGTTTGCCCTTCTTCTGAGTGCTGGATCGGCCGCTGCCTCCAGCTGTCCACAACCGCCGGATCACTCCGAGGCGCTTGATCGGTTGTTTGACCGCATTCAACGCGCGCCGGATCCTGCTACGGCGCAGACCATTTCAAATGACATGTGGGGCTATTGGACCGATGCGCCGGACGATACAGCGCAGGAAATTCTGAACCGGGGTATGCGCAAGCGGGCCGGCTGGGACTTGCTTGGGGCGCAGAAGGATTTTGATGCGCTTGTGGCCTATTGCCCGGAGTATGCCGAAGGCTACAATCAACGTGCTTTTGTGAATTTCCTTGCGCAGGATTTTGAGGCGGCTTTGCCAGATCTTCAACGCGCATTGGAGCTTTCGCCGCGTCATGTTGGGGCGCATTCCGGTCTGGCGTTGACTTTGATCGGGTTGGGGCGTGAGGCTGCAGCGCAGGATGCACTGGCAGCAGCTCTGGAGCTCAATCCCTGGTTGCCGGAGCGCAGTTTGTACAAATCGGCCGCGCCGAAATCCGCACCAGGTAAAGAGCTTTAATCTTCGTCACTTTACACCAGACACGGAACAGCTATTGTCGCGCCGCTGACTAAAGTCAGCGTGTAGGTTGCCCGCGTGGTGGAATGGTAGACACAGGAGACTTAAAATCTCTAGGCCGTATAGGCCGTGCCGGTTCGAGTCCGGCCGCGGGTACCAAGATTAAGCGAGCTTCACCTTAAAAATAAGGGTTTTTGGCTCTTGTGGTGGGGTTTGGCCCCTCAATTAGCCCCTCATTTGCGTTGCTTCGGCGTCTCGAGGGTGGGCCAGACGGTGAAATGAGGATTTTTGATTATTCTCATGGCGGGGCAGCATCAACCCACGACAAACGTCCAGCCCACTAGATTCGAGATGGCTCAGTAAATACATTTGCGGACCTCGCGCGCCTTCGATCAGGCAGTCCGGATCACTTCGGCGCCGGTGGCCATTCCTTCGGGCGCCCGCCTTCTATAATCCAGCCGATCACCTTCGCTGCGGTGGGTGGAACCTGCCGGTGCGTCGGCTTGTCAGGGTCCATCAGCCATCGCCGCACTGTCACGGGTGACGTTCCGATGATCTCGGCCAGCTTCTCGGCAGTGATGCCCAGACGGTCGAGCGCATCTCGCAGTTCGTCGGTTGTCATTGCCTTGGCCATTAATTGATCCCCTGAATGGTCGCGCTCATGTATTTGCACAAACGGATGAGTGCCGGCAACTTAGGTTGGCAATTTCTCTCGCATCATTGGTCAGATGTATCGACGCCAAGCGCCGTGAGCGTCCTTGAAGCTGCTTTCACCAATCCAAGCATGAATAAGTGACGTCAGCCTTCCAAACCTCTGGCCATTTGCGAGTTGTTGGAGTGGCCCGAGCCAATCTGATCCGATGGCTTGGGCAGGTATTTCAGATCAGGAGCAGGGCACCTCCGGCCAAACCCAGTGTCGCAAGGATCAAGGCGAGGGCTTGCATGATCCACAGGGTCAATTCCATGCTGTGAAATGCGCTGTCTACTTCCCGTTGGGTCAATTCAGGCTACCTCGCCACGGGCCGATAGAGCGGAAAGCAGCTCGCCGGTGTCGTTGGCCGCTGTTCCGCATGCGGTCCAGAGGTTTTCGACTTCGATAGGGGAGATCTCGGCACTACGGCGCCGTGTGAAATCAACTCCAGAAATGCTCTCGATTATGCGCTCGGCTTCATGGGTCGCGGCCATGTCCCCAAAGGCCCAGACGCTTGTTTCGCCTTCCTCATGGTCCCCTGTGGGGCGGTGAAAAACTGTCAGGAAGGCCCAAGGTGTCGCGGGGTGCGTGATTTGTAGGTCGTTCATTTTTGTCTCCATGGGTTACGCAGGCTGAGTTGTCAGAGCTTGCTTAAAAATATGTAACCATTGGTTACCTTGCCTTCAAGGGGTGAACTTTATCTAAGTTATTTATTTTATTATGCTTTATCCGTATTTGGTCTTATTGGATTTTGCGATGTCTACGGCGAGGGGCAGAGGGGCGGCCTGTGACCGATCCACCTTAACAGTGCGGCTGTCGATAAAGGCTTGATTGACTTGGATGCGGAAAGCAGGGCTGACCCAGCCAGCATATTCAACCGCAAGGATTTCGTGCGCGAAGGTGCCGCCATACCTCCCTGATTTAGAGACTATGCTCTTGTTTTGATAACTCCGAGGATCTTCGGAGTTATCCAATTCAGCGATAAGCTCCTCGGTTCCCTTCAATTTCAACCAATCTGATGGCTGCTTTGTCTTCTTTCCACCGCTGGCACGGTGCAGGGCATTAAGGCTGAAACGCCCTTGATCGTCTGTGGTGATTTCAATGCCAGCAATGACAGGCTGCTTTGATGTGCTTGTCCACATCGGACACAGAGAGTTGCGTCAAGATTTGAGGGCTATTCAGGGGCGGCTTTCCTCGTCTGGCTCGGAGGGCCGTACAATCAGCTTGCGTCTCATCTCAGGGGCGATGTGAGCTACAATGCCGCTTGTCTCTAGCAGAGGGGAGACAACAGCGTGTCAGCGGCGGCTAATACAGAGCTCTCGTCCGACAACCATCTAAACACGTATGCGGTTCAAGGCCATCACAGCCCGGGTGGCACTCGCCTGCTATGGGGCTTGAGCCGTGGGCCGTGTTTAACCTGCATCTTCATCAGATACTTTTCCGCAGGCCACACATCGGGCCGCTATCCGCTGCTCTTCGGCCAGGTGATCCGCTGTGGCCTCTGTGGCTGCGATCATGGTTTGCATTTGCAATCCACA
Organism: Shimia sp. R11_0; assembly: GCF_017744035.1. Taxonomy (NCBI): domain Bacteria; kingdom Pseudomonadati; phylum Pseudomonadota; class Alphaproteobacteria; order Rhodobacterales; family Roseobacteraceae; genus Shimia; species Shimia sp. R11_0. The sequence continues at coordinate 315,496 of NZ_JAGHQY010000003.1, forward strand.
CGACCGAGGCCGGATCAGCTGAACGCGGCGTGATGCTAAGGAAGGCGATGCAACACTTTTGGGGGCGTCAGGCTGGCCTGCGGGAGCCGCGACAGGCCAGCCTCTGCTTTCATACACCCGAGCCAATCCAGCGAGGGATGCGATAGGGTGCCGCTTGAGGAAGGCAGAGCGTGTTGTCATCCACTTCTGGCGAGGAACCGCCGCATACTGCGCAGACACCCATGAATCACCACCTCAGAGTGGGAGATTGCCGATAGTACTGGATAACACCCGCCGTAGCGCGTCGCTGTGGGACCTCGCCATTCTCAAGGGGATTTATGCGCTAGACGCAATCATCAACCGCTCTCTACCTTTGCGAGGCGATGACAGGGGGCGCAAAGGGCAGGGGTAGTAAGACCCCACCCCGGGGGTGCGTAATACGAGACCCACCCCCCCCCATCGACCCCGCGCGCAGTAGGGGAGGTATTGGATAGCCCCCCGACGCGCTGGTGCGACCAATTTTGCAGAAAAAAGCTCTTTGGACATTGCGCTGTGCCCTCATCGAACTGCAGGCTACAGAAAGTATGAACACCCTCAGGTTGTATGTTTTTTTGGGTTGGACTAGTTTTGCAGCGCCGCCGCAATAGCTTGTTTTATCTTTGTGGCGCTTTGATTTTGGATGAGGTTTTAGAAATTATGAAGACTTTCTCCGCGGTGATTTTTTCCGCGATTTTAGCGCTGTCTACAGCAGCCCAATCTGCTCCGTTGTCTCAGCAAAATCATGATGGATTGGTGCAAGTCCAAGAGCCAATCGCGGAAAGGCTTTGGGATTTACGATCGGATGACAAAAGGTACCTTGCTGCCTGTTGCAAGATTTGTCGCAAAGGCAAGGCTTGCGGGAATTCATGCATCAACCGAAGCTACACTTGTCACAAGGGCAGAGGTTGCGCATGTGATGGTTGACAGGGCCGTATTGGTTGCCGCTCAAAGCGCGTAGAGCTGCGCTTAGGTATTGTCGAACCAATACGCTCTTTGGCTAGGTGGTGCTGGTTCGGTGCTTCTATCGAGCGTTTTCAAGCACTCGGTTTTTCTATGTTGCTCTCAGTGATGGTGCGCCGCCTGCAGTCCCCAAACTTTTCGGTCGATGATTTTTGACCGCGAGGTGAGAGAAATGTTGCAATTTACTGATGTTCATTTTTGCAAAATTCTCCCTCTGATCGAGGTGAAGTGTGCTTTTTTGCGTGGTGCATGCTAACGTGCCGACACGACCCCACGCACCTACGCGCGCACCATCCTCAGCACCGTTGACAGCACAGATGCAGACACGAGTGCATGCACGAATGACAGCGCATTGAAGCAGCCAGTCAGACAAGGAAAAACCGATCATGGCACCACGCAGCAAAATCCAGAGGTCCAAGGCTGGACAAACCAAGCGCACACAGCGTCAGCGGATGGCCGAATATGGTCTGCAGGAAGTGACTGTGTATGTCCCAAAGGATGAGGCCGAAGGATTGCGCAGCCGGTCGAGTAAGCTCGTGGCAGCCGCTCGCGCCAAGTCAGTGCTGGACAGCATGAATAAAGAGGATGCGATAGCTATCGAAGCCCTTTGCAGCAAGGATTATTCGCAATTCAAGCTGACTAAAACATCTGGTTCGGATGAACCCCACAATGATCGGAACGCCCCCAATACGACCATAGTGGCAAACACAAGCGCCCAAACATCGCAGATCCAGCCGTCGCGGTTGAACAATGTGGTCTCGGCGACCACCACAGACGCCCCATTTGTTGCTCCTGCGCCTACGCGCTCGCCACCAAGTCCGGTGCAGCCAAAGACCGCCTTCAACGGCGCTCTGCAAGAGCCTCAACTGCCGCCGGAAAGGAGGTTACCTACTGATGATGAAATGACTGCAATGCTCGCAAAAGCAAACGGCCTAATGCATGCACCGACAGGATAACCGTTATTATCGCTGCCAACACTTCATCACACCGGGTTACGAGATACGCAGTGCTTTCGTCCACGATGATGAGTTTCAATGAAAAATGCAGGGAAAGGGGAAGGGTGTTGGTAGATCCACAAACACCCCTCTGTCGGATCTTTTGGGAAAAGTCACATGACGAGTGTTTCTGATCGAGCAAGGCAACACCAGGTGCCGCGTAAGAAGCGGCGCAAGCCGCGGTCCAAAAGTGGCCGCTTCATGGTGAATGGTCATGTTTTTCACGACCGGGCGATAGCGGGGCGGTACGAGCAGCTTTTGCGTATGCAGAGCCGTGGAGAGATCCATCGGTTGGCTGTTCGCCCAAACGTGGCTGCGCGGGAGGGTGGTCATGCTCTTGAGAAGATCCTGTTTCGCTATCCTGCAGATTTTTCCTATTCGATCAGGCGTGGCGAACATGAATTCGACGATCATGTGATTGAGAAGCTTGTTGGGGTGGCTGAGTTTCAGGGGAGGACCTCAGACGCGCTGCGGATGGCCTTTGAGGATGTTACGGGGGAGCGTGTGAAACTTGTGAACCGGAACGGTGTTGATCTCTCGGAGAACGGGCGCAAACGGGCACGGGATCTTTATTCTCGGAAGATGGCTGCAACCAAGAAGCAGGTGGCAGCCGAGGATAGGGTCGCACAAAAGAGGGATTGGTGATGTCCGTTGTTGAATTATGCTGTCTGGCAATAAGTGTTCAACGCAAATTTACCGCGTAGACTTGCATAGCACTTTCAGAAAACCGACGAACCATGGCTTCTGGAAATGTTGCGAGCTACTCAGGTTTGCCAGCCTCGTTTTCAGATTTCTAGCAGCTCTGCGTTCACGGTTCGGCGATTGACTTCTGGAGCCAATAATGACGAATTCTGCATCTGGAGCGCATAAAACTTGAGTGCAGTATCGAGCTTTGCAGTGCGCCACGAACGGCCCGTTGCCGACACTGGCTCATCTTCGGGCATGCTGCGGAGAGGCTCTTTGACGGAAAAATTCGCCAAGTATGCGAGACGCTGAGTTGTGAAACCTCCAATTTTGTCTAGGCTCAATTCATCTAGATAATCAGATTGACCATTCCTGCCACGCTTGCCGGTTGGCGGCGATGTCTAGTCATCTCAGGATCAAACCAAATCGACAACGATCTACGCCGCTTCAACGCATCATTGTAAGCCAACTAGTTCGTGGTCTGGTACTTCGTGTGGGCCCAATTACTCATGTCACCCAGCTATCACACTGGACTCAAGCAGTGAATCCTTGAAATGATTTGTGCAGCAAAGCCTTGCAGCCGCAAACCTAGGACGTCGCTAGTTGCGGCTGGACCTCGGATTTTGAACAGCTACAATGGGCCGCAGTAGCGAACACCCCTCGTGACCGTTGCGGCTGGACCTCGGATTTTGAACAGCTACAATTTATTCGGAACCCATACGGCAAGACGATCCGTTGCGGCTGGACCTCGGATTTTGAACAGCTACAATCAAAAACGGACACCGCCGCGTAATCATTGTGTTGCGGCTGGACCTCGGATTTTGAACAGCTACAATTGAGAAAAACGGCACTTGTTGTCCTGCCACGTTGCGGCTGGACCTCGGATTTTGAACAGCTACAATAGACATCACAGGCATTCTCAAAGCCACACGGTTGCGGCTGGACCTCGGATTTTGAACAGCTACAATAAAGAGGTTAGCGCCGAATGGCCCCCATGCCGTTGCGGCTGGACCTCGGATTTTGAACAGCTACAATCTTCGTCGCCCACCGTCCATTGATCTGACAGTTGCGGCTGGACCTCGGATTTTGAACAGCTACAATAGATCTCGGGTCAAATATCTGAAAAAACAGGGATTTATTCGAGATCTATTGTAAGTTTCCAACATGAATTACCTCAGAACATTACAAGTTGCTGCGGATTTTCCCGGGCCGCATGGCGTCCTTGATCCGAGAAATGAATAATATCACGATATTGCCGGTCAGTGAAGTTAAGGATCTGCACGTCACCTGAATCGGGCAAATGGCGTTCGATCCGGTTGACGCGCGTTGCAAAGGCTTCTTTGCCATTGACAAAACGAGCATAGACCGAAAACTGACTGCGTTCGAACCCCTCATCCAGCAGGAAGTTGCGAAATGCCGCTGCTTTTTTTCGCTGAAGTTTCGTGTCGGTGGGCAAATCGAACATCACAAGAATCCACATCAACCGGTATCCTGACAGTTGCTTGAAGGTTATGCGCATGCACCCAAACCTGTGAGCGTATCCGACGTTGGCGGGACAGGCAAAGCGAGGGCCAGCTTGCCGCTCTCGAAGCTCTGCCCGAGTGATGTAGCGAGCTTCATCAACGCGACCGACACAGGTGTCGTGCCGCCCTGCAGCGGCAAATCTGTAGCGATCAGCCTGGCCAAGACCTGCTTGGCCAGGGGATCCACATCAGAACCGCGAGACGCGACGATCCCGCACACCGCGCAATCGACCAGGGGGCGGAACGGCTCCAACAAATCATCGGCCAGAGCAAATGCATTGCCCCGGTTTCTGTGAAATAGGCCAATGGTCGGGTGCAAGCCGGCCGCAACCACGGCACGGGCGCAGGCAGCACGCAACACGGTGTAGCCATAGTTCAGCAGCGCGTTTTCATCGCCTGCGCCGATGTCGCGTCGGAAATCAGTCCCCATCATGCGCGGCCAGTAGTAACGCGCAGCCTGGGCCTCGATGTTACTGCCGTCGCCCGAGGTGATCCGGCGCTGCATCATATGCAGCGGCGCCGCGTCTTGGCCAAAGGCATCGAGCGCGGCGGCCTGCATCTTGACCTTGGCGCTGATGACCTGTTTCCACGCCTGTTTGATCAACGGTGTCCGGGCGTGCCATTGCGCCCGCATCCGGGCGCCCTGCAGGTGGTGGCCTTCCAGCGGCATAAGCACTGACTTTGGAGCATGGTTGGCGGCGCATAAAACAACCGGTGCGCCACGCTCGGCCAGTTCGATCAGTAGCGAGGTCGACCAGGTGGTGCCATGGGCATGCACCATGACGCCTGCGACCTGATCCAGAGGCGTCCGGCCGATTTCGGTGCCCTGTTCCGAGACCTTCAGAAAGCCACGTTCGCGCGATAGGTGGCGGCCGTCGGTGGCAATGTCGATGATCTGATCCATGCGGGTTCCCTTTCTGAAAACAGTGTTCATTCAAGGCCGCAGGTGATGAGAATTGGTTAAAATCATCCGATGCCCGACCGATAGGCACCGAAAGTTGCCATCATGATACAATCTATGTGTACAAGCTTTTCGCCGGGCCGGGGTCCTTAACCCGGCCCATTTCATCGACATAGACCCGGCGACCACCGGATTTAATCAAAGTGGCGGCGCTCAGGCGGATATAGAGGTCTTCTTTCGATTTACGGTAGCGGTCCGAGGCATTGGCCTCGTTATGGGGAACAAGCTCGATGCCGCCATTGACATTGAATTTTTCCACTGTCGCGATAATCGGGCCAAACTTGCTTTGCTCCAGACGCACCAGATCGCCCTTGTGAAACCGGTGCAGGCGCTTAGCTGCGGGGTGCGGTTTGGACGCTCTATCGTTGTGTGCGTCGAAGGTCGCCACGACGTGATGGGCGACAGTTCCATCCGGCAGCTTCCAGATTTCGTAGCGTGCATTGCTGTCAGGTTTGTAGCCTTTGTAAGCGCGGCCATTCTTATCCTTGATGGAAATCACCTTGAGCGCTTCTTTAATCCGCACCCGACGGATGCCAAAATAGGGATTGTCGGAGTGATCTGGCAATTTGCGGGCACGGGAAAATTTAGCCAGCGCGTGTTCAAAGTCCTTCCCCTCTAACCCGCGTGTGACCCGCGCTAGATGCTGCTGCAGATCGGTGTCGCGGATATTGGCGCCACGCGTCGTGATGGCAATATCGCCGGGTTTCAGTGACATCAACGGCTTGCGGGTAACCACGGTGCCGTCGCTCGTCAGGCCATAGGCGGTATCGTTATGTAACTGGCCGCTGCTGCTGTCGCAGCCGGACTTGCGCGCTGCCGGGTCAATCCGCCCATGATCGGCCCGGTGGCTGACAATGATGCGCTGAATTTGCGCGGCAATGTCATCGCGGAACCCAGCCCAGGGCGGCGGCACTGCGCGCACCACGTCTTCGGCCCCCTCCAACTCATCGCGGCCCGCTATTTTGCTGATCCGCTGGATCAGCGCGCGGTCGGTTGCCGCGATCACGGCCGCATCAATCGCGTGATGGCGGTGGTCGGTGCGGTTCTTGGCCTTTACTGTCTTCTTGTCGCGATCACCAAGCGCGGTGATCCCGTTCAACCCCCAATGGCGCCGCAGCATTTCTGTCAGCCGTCCTGGCACCACCCAGACATGGTTTTTGCCATCCTGGCCATCATACAGTGCCTCCAGATATGTGCGGGCGATCCGGGCCAAGTATTGCGTATCCTTCAGGGCCCGGGCGGTGAAATCATTCTCGCCCTCGAAACGCTCCATGGCATCGGGCGCAAAGCGCCAGGCACGGTTTTCGGGCAGGTTCTTAAGATTGGTAGAGATCTTGTTCCATTGCGGGGTGCCGCCCCAGGCCTCCCACGGAGTCTTGTTGGATTTTTGCCGGTTGAATTCTTTCAAGCACAGGGTGCGGTTGGCAATGCCATCGTCCAGAGTGCGCGAATAAGGTAAGATGTGGTCCACGTCGCAAGACCCGTCAAACAGCATCTGCGCGCTGATTTGCTGGCCGGAATATGGGCATTTGCGCAGCATGGCATCGTCACTCAGGCTTTCCCACAGGCGCAATACCATGCGGTTGGCGCCGGTATCGGGGATACCCATTTCGTCGAGCTTCTTGCTGCGCTGCGCGGCGGCGTCGGTGTTTTTCTTGATAGTTTTATTGACTTCCTTCTTCTGCTCTTCTGACAGCTTCAAGTCGCGTGCCAGCTCCACCACGATCTCATCGGGTTTGCCGTAGACGCTGATGATCCGGTTCAGCAGCCGACGCAGTTGGTTCAGCCCGATATGCACCGTGGGGTTGGTAATGCGGCCATAGCGGGTGATGTCGTCATCTTTTTCATCGTAGCTGCCGGGGATCACATGGCGGTCCAGGATTTCACCGTAATAGGGCAGCTTTTCCAGCACCTCGCCTGTGCGGCGGTCTGAATGGTGCCAGCCGCAGCGTGCCACCGCTTGGCTATAGGAGATTACCTCTGCTTCAAGCGCGGCCAGAATTCGCTTGGTGGCGGTCAGGCCCAGCCGCCCGTAACCTTCAGGCAGCAGGGCGTTCGCGGCCTTTTCGGCATGATCGCGTTCCAGCGCATGTTCGGTCATCAGCCATTCCGACAGCGCATTATGTTCAGCATCGCTTTGCACTGCCCGGATGCGTTCGACTACTTTCCACTGTGCATCCGCGTCAAGTGTCGACCAGCGCGGACCGAACCGGTCTGGGTGCGAGAGACTGGCGCGCACTGGATCGCAGGCAATTGCGTCACGTATGGCGGTTTCAAGCGTGAAAGATTGTTCTGGACGCAGCTTGATCGTTTTGCCGAGCGCTTTCAGCTTCATCACCATGCTGGCCAGAGATTTGGTGTGCTTTTTATTGTCCAACGCATGCAGAATCTGGTCGCGCTCCTCGCGGGTCAGCCTGCGTGCGGGCTCGCCCTTGGTCGCGACCCGCAGCGCATTGACGGTTTCCACCAGAATGCGGCGCTGGTTCAATGGATGCGCCGCAGGGATACGTTTCTCGTCTGTGAACAGACACAGCCCAACCTCAGGTGTTTTCAGTGGTCGCTGGTGAAAGATGATCAGCGCTATATTATCCCGTAACTCATCCGTCAGCACATCAGGGTGATACACCGCCTGCGCGGCCCACAGCTGGTCGTATTCCTCCGACAGATGGCGCCGGTCGGGGTAGAAATCATAGCCCACCTCTTCCTTTTCGGCGTTGTCGCGCCTGGCGACCGACAGCCGCGTCCGCACCGTCGGCACCTGTTTAGGATCCGGCGCGGCGGCCCGGCGCAGATGCAGGAACTCGCCATAGGTGCGGGCGCCCGTGGCCATCATCGCCTGATCCAGCCGGGCGGTTGCATCCTTGATCTTGCCGCTTTCATTGTTGCCGCGGTCGGTCTTGCGGTTGGTTTTGAACCCGCGCCGCTGGTTCAGATGAAAAAGCGCCCGGCCGAAATGAGCCAGCGGCAATTCCTGTTCCAGCCCAAGTGCGCGCAGGGCGTAAGGGTCCAATTGCTCCAGTGCTTTGGCCTCCGCCGGATCGATTGGCATCAACCCGGCCTCGGCCATCCGCTTCATGAGTGCCGCCTTTCGGCGCAAGAACCGGTCGCGGCGACGGCGCTGCGACCGCGCTGCACGCCGGTCTACGGCTAGCGAGGCGTTGGTTTTCGGATCGCGCCCATCCGAAAAAATCCGCACCCCGCCATCGATCACATCGCAAATTTCGCCCTCATGGGTGGCATAGAGCCACCAGCCAATGGAATTTGTGCCAATGTCCAGCCCCAAGCGCATCTCAATCTCCAAAACAATATTATCCAAGATTGCATTCCGCATTTTCGGATGCAATGTCAGATTGCTGTTGCGCGCTGTTTCGAAGTATGTATCATAGATTTTGTTCAAAATCCGTGGTCGAGCCGTTAACAAGCATTCGACTGCACCACATAGAAGCGCAGGCTACGGCCTGCGCTTTTCGTGTTTCTGCCTCGATGCCTCGCAGCAAATGGCGGCTTACCGCGTAACATATCGAAGCATCATGTCTATTTGGGTTGCTTGCGGTCCTTGTCTGGCCAGCAGACAAGTGGCCGCACAGTCTTGCTTTTCAACTTCAAGAGCCTCGATCTGCTTCACGACCTTGTATCGGAGATCTACGCGATAGCCGGTGATTAGGGTCATGGCGAGGTCTTTGGGTATAAGGTAGCACTTTAATTCCTTGTTTTGCTTAGAGATATAGGAGCCCTCAAATCTGAGGGAGCCTCCTAACTCAATGTCTTTACACAATTTTCAAAGTCTGCGACCACGCTGGGGTCGCTGAAATCCACTTCGGCTGGCGCACTTCGCCGGTCCCGCATGGCATTGAAGGCCCAGATGTATTTCTCCTTCCACGCCATCGCGACCTTGCCGGTGAAGCCCATCACCAGCAGCGTGAAACCATCGTGGGTCATGTAATAACAGGGGAGTTTTCGGCCTGTTGTATCTTTGTAATCACTGAGCTCAAAATTGAGCCGAGAAAATTCCTCACTGCAATCAAGGGCCTTGATGTCGCGGAGAACATTCTTGTGTTCCTTCCCGAACCGCTTGGCTACATCGCGTGAGGAGGCATATAGCTTCTTGCTCACAAGCACCTCTGGATCTGTGATTGCGCTGATCTCTATCAGGTGTGGGGCTGTCATATCGTTCATAGGTTTTGCTCTGCTTTCAAAATTGAATAGATGAAGTCGCGGCTTGCTAGGGCGCGCATGTCGCGCAGCAAATCGTCAGCCTCCTCCGGGTTTCCGGTAACTTCGGCCAGACGCTCCGCCCAAAGTCGGGGGTCATTCTCAGACCCAATGGGGAACCCCATTTTGCCCCACCAATCGGCACCGCCAGCCTCTTGGCTGATATGCAGCGAGTGGATCATGGGTAGGGTGTGGCTCCAGTGGGGCTTGAGCGCCGCGCCCGTCAGGTGACGTATGTGCGCGACCTCAAGGCCCACTGTTGCCCCTGATATGCAGCACCTCCGCATCGAATGGAAAAATGCGAAGTGGGTCTTTTCTTGGGCGTTCAAGTCAAGGCTGGTTTCTGCAATCTCGCCCGTGCACTTTTGCAAGCACATATGTGGTCAATTAATGAACGAATATCGAACAAATAAAAAACAAAGAGCGGTATCTTAGGAAAAATTTAACACTCTAAAAATAGCCTAAAAATGTACTGTGTTGGTGGTCTTGTGGTTTGGTTTTTAGCGAGTTTAGGGTTTAAAAAATGGCTGACAAAGAGTTCGAAAAATTGAAAGGGGATAACTTTCAAATGCTTGGGAGGGTAGGGGGTGCAGAGACCGGCCAAGCCCGAAAGGCCCCTTCAACCAAACTACGCGCAATGCGAATTGCAGAACTCTTTGTTGAGGATCTGGATGAACCGAAAGAGAGCAAGGCCTCGCCCAATCTCCGTTTGGTCGTCTCTCGCTGACCAGTTTTTTGTGTTGCAGTAATCGTTGTTCGCAATCGCGAGAAATGAGTTTGGCCAGGTACGTTTTGTATGCCGCGGGCTATGGTGTCGCGGTTGCGTGCGCCAGCTGCACGCGAAGAACGAAGAAATTTCTTAAGTTGAAAAGGACATGATTGATTGCGCTAGGCGGGTATGCCGCCGCTCATGGGGTTAGTGATGATTGAATTCGTTGTATTTCGTAGCCGTTGCGTCAGATCTGGGGCTGAAGCTGACGAGTTGAGCCTTCTCAAAAAGGCTATATCGTTTAATTCTAGGGCCGGGCTTTCCGGTTTTTTGCTGAGAACGCAGGACCACTATTTTCAGGAGATGGAGGGGCCGGTTGGTCTTCTTGGCGGGGTGGTTGATAGCATAATTGCGGATCCGCGACACGAGGAGTTTACCTTGTTGTCACAAGGTCTGCGGCGCGCGCGACAATTGGCAAACTGGGATCTTGGATATTGGTGCTCCGTATCCGGAATTTTTGGCGGCAAGAGGATCACATGTGAGAGCTCCGCAGATGAAATCATACGTTGTGTTCGACATGTCGCCGAACTCTTGATGGAGCCAGTTATAGGTGAGGGGAGGGATGTCGTGTACCCCCCTCAATACGAACAAAGCCGCTTCAGAAATCCCAGAGAAATCCCCGCTTCTTGGTTTGATGGAGGGTACGTGTGCGAGGCTGACGATGACCAGTACGGTCCAGCATTGTATCCAACGCAGCAGATCTCTCCCTTTGGGTCTCCGCGTTGATCGCATTGTCAGCTGAAGTCTGGCAGCCCTTCTGTCGGCATTTTACCGAAGCGTCGTATCGCACTGTGAACAGCATCTTTCACATCGCGTGGCAGATCGACCAAGTATCCTCCATCGCGGGCAATTCCTCCGAAGTTTTCAATTCTTGTGGCTGCGATCATTTCTCGGGCTTGGATGGCGATTTCATCTTGGAGTTCAATGTGCTCGCGCGGCATGCCGTCATCGAACATTGTTAGGGTGATCTCCACACCTAGCCGGAAGATTTCTTGATCCCGCACTCGGACCAAGCCGGCCTCAACATCCAGCCCCTCCCAAGGGTCCACATCGCGCGCCCACAGATAACCATCCAGCCACATCAACGTATCATGCGGCATACTATCTAGAAGCCCGATCAAAACGTTGATGTGCTTGCTGTTCGGGGCATCAGGGGCGGAGTACTCCACCGTCTCATCATCGACCTCAAAACCGATTTGCCAGCGGTCGCAGAACTCTCCAAGGACTTGTTTTGTTTCCTCGAAGCTTAGTGGGTTTTTGGCGCGGTATCCCTTGCGGGTGGCACCGCGTATGATGTCTACGTCTTCGACCGTAATCTGCAGGGTGTTGCGCAGGAATTTCATAGTTTGGGGGTCCTTTCGGGTTGAAGGGCTCAGGGCGCGGCTGAGAGCGCTTTAGGTGCCCAGCGCCTCATTGTGTGCGAAGGTTGCTTGAGGCCATTTCTCGGCCAAAATTTTGGGGTTTCGTGAGCAGTTGACGGGATCCCGAGGGATGGGCCGGCAGGCCGGGGCCAGCCGGTGGGGCTGGGATCTTTATGGTTGGTGTTTTGTGGTTGGTGCATCACAATTGATGATATTGTGTGTGCATTTGGAACCCTGTCGGATCGTTGTGGGCGTGCAGGGTTCTTTTTCTGCTGCGCTGGCTGGCCGTAGATGCCCGTCTTGCGGATCGTGGGAAGCACCTCAGATGTGACCCACTTCTTGAACCTCTTGGCCTCTTGCTTGCGGCTGGTCATGATCAGAGAATAGAGGCCGCTTTCGTTGATGACCCCTGTTTCTCGCAGGCGCCCCATTGCGTCACTAATGTGGACACAATCTTTTTCATCATCATCCAGTCCTGCAATTTTGTCGCGAGAGTTCTTGATGGTCAGCACCTCACAAACATCTTTGGCCACGAACCAAGGCTCGCCGTCGATGGTCACGGTGCGGACGCCAAGAGTGTCCAACCCATTGGTGTTTGACGTGCGCCGTTCCCAATAAACCTTGGTGCGGATGCGCCCTATAATCGGGATCACACTCTCCGCTGCAGGTGTGTTGTTGTCGTTGGATGCGGTCAGTTCCTGCACCTCGGCGGCGTCCTGTGTGGATGTGTCGGCATTTGGCCCTGCCAGACAGGTGACAATTCGAGGTTTCCCTCCCACCTCATGCGTCCCGCTTGATGCTGGTGCTGCGTTGGCCCCCTCCAAACCGAAAAATTCATCATTGGTCTGGCTCGGGCAATTCACTGGCTGCGTCTGGGTGGTGTCGTCGCTGGTCAGGGTAGTGTCCTCAGAATTGATTTCCATCTCTGGCTGGGCTTGCGCTGCTTCCTGCTCGTAAGCGTCCAGCGGCACTTGTTGGAAATCATTCTCTGCCAACTGTTCTGAAAACTTGGGTGTCTCTACCTGCTCTGTATATAGTCTTACCGAAATTTCGGGGGTTCCTCCCTCCAACTTCCCTCCAACTGCATTGTCAATCCACGCGGCTCGTCCAGCTTGGTCCAAATGTCCTTTTTTGCGCTCGCTCCGGCACTTCTCAATGAAAGCAGCGACAGACGGGTGGACGGTATAGATCATCTTTGTCGATGGCCCAGATCCAACTTTTCCCTCAAGTGAAATGAGGGCTTTACGCCGGTCAGTCATGCGCCCAGCGCCATCGCGCCCCATGCCTCGCAGGCAGCGCAGGTCGTCGGCAGCCTCTTTGCGGAGAGACTTATAGGCTGGTTTGAGGCGTTCGGGGATAGGTGGCGCAGTTTTGCGGCCACTGAACAGATTGAGCAGTTCGATGTGTTCGGTGGGCATCCGATCTAAGGCACGTCGCAAGGTTGCCTGATCCGAAACTTGCAAAAGCGTTGAGATGTTGTTGCGCGATGAACGTTTTTGAAGTCGATCCTTCACCAGCGGGAACAAACCAAAAGGCATGCCTTTCTGGTCCAGAATGAAGCGTAAGGCGTTGTATCGGTCCCGCTCGCGGTCATCCTTCGAGAAGGCGATATCCATCGTCTCAAGGGTCGCCTTATCACGACGCTCCCGTCCCTCACCTTGAGGCCAGGTGCGCGCGTCAAGGTCAGATAGGTCTAGGTCGCTCATTCCCGCAAGTTGAGCCGCCTTCTTGGCGATGAAGCGCATTTTCAGCGTCCTTGCGCACTTCTGTCCGGTCCACTCAGACCAACCGTCTCGCATCGCTGATCTGCGCATGGCACGTAGCGTATCTGGGCAAAGTCCTGCTTTTGTGGGCGTGAGAAACCAATAAACCTCGCCGGTCTTGTGGTCGAACTTCGCCATGCAAGCCGCCAGCTCCATCGCCTGTCTCTGTTGCTTTGGTAGTGGGAGCTTGCTGCAAATCATTCCCATCAATTTGCGGGCTTGAGCCTCGGCTATCCTGCGGGGGGTGAGGCGCTTATCTACGTTGTCGGACTGTCCCGAATAATTTGGGGACCCCCCTTGTTCTGCAAGTTTTGTAGCGTTATTGTGCATTTGTGATCACATTTCTTGAAGCGTGAGAGATGATCCAGCACTGTTGGTCCAGTGCTATCGAAATACGGAATGGGCGTCCCAGTGGGCGCCCTTTCTGTTTTGTGGAGCCGGTCACAGCGCGGCCTCATTCTTCTGAGCTTCCAGCACTGCCAGTTCGGCAGGGGTGCGATCAACGCGCCGGATGATGTCGATGGCGCGTGTGCGACGCGGCAGGGTTTTGATGAACCCCTTTTCCCCCAAGGCTTTCAGTGCCCGATATGTTTGGTTTTTGCTGTTGAGGTTGAGCGCTGCCATCATCTCATCTTGTGTCGGAATGATGCCGGTTTCATCGAAAGTGTCTTGCAGGAACAGCATTACGTCCCGCTGGCGCTTGGTCAGCATGGCAATGGCCTCATATGTTGTGTGGTGGTGTAACGAACAAAGCCTCGCATCCCATTGAGGGCGCGAGGCTTTTGTGTCGAACTGGTGTGATTATAGGTATAGCCCCAAAGCGCAGTAAAATCAAGTTGTTCACTTTTTGATCTTGATGGCTGCATTTCATAATACTGCTGATTTTTATGAGGTGTGTTCATGCTTTCGCTGCCGCCTCCGTGCAGTCATTGCAGCCAAGAGATCCGTCAGCGATCACAGTGCGCAAAAAGCCCTCAAGATTGGTCCGTTCGGATCCACACACGCCACACCGGCACCGCCATTGGTTCTGCCCGCTGCGGCGGTGCATGCCACGCTTCTCGGTGATGTACAGGACGCCCACGCGCCCACCAGTCTCAATGCTGGCCTGTCCGGTTGGCACCATGGAGGCGTGGAAAGCCGCGATCTCAGATCCGCTCACTTGCTGGCCTCGTTCTGCGGTCGTTTCGCTCCTTGCTTTGAGGAGCGAACACGCGCCGCCAATCGCTCTGACGCATATTGCCGGTCCTCATCGCTCACCGGCCCAACTGGATTGCCGTCGAGGTCGTGCCGCTCGCCGTGCTTCCGTGCAACGGCCTTGAGGTAGGCAAAGCTGCAGCAATGCTTGCCGAGGATCTTGCGTACCTCCTTCAACGGCCAGCCGGTGCGCTTCATGACGGCGGTATGAATTCCCACGGCCAGCGGGCGCGGGTATCCCTTGGGGCAGAACACACCAGGTAGCTCCTGACGCATCCGTTCGCGGGCTGATAGCTTGGGCCTCGGGCCGGCGCTGCGCACCAGCTTCGACGGTCCACCAGTCAGCCGGCTCGCGCCGCCTAGCGCAAGTGACAGGGTGCCAGTCTTGCGGGGGGTAGAGGGAGCCTTCGGGCGGTGTTTGTATGCGGATGTAGGTGGCAGCATATAGCGATGTCTTTCGTTGTTATTGTGGTGTGCGCTGTGCCCGCCCGCCGCAGCCAGCGGGCGGGCGATCAGGCTGCAGGCGACTTGTCGGGGCGAAGACCTAGTTTGTTGTATTCGGAAATCTTGAGGTTCATCGCGACGTATCCAGAGATCTCATTCTCGGGGTCGTATTCTTCATAATATGGATCGCCGCTCTCGTTGGTGGGGCCGACTTTCAATTTCACCCGTTCGCCACGTGCAGCCATGCAGAGCGCGTAAATATTTGCCCGATAGACCGCGAGCGCATACGGATCGCCATCGCTCTTAATCTTGTCGTCCGCCTCATCCATGGCGATCTTCATTTCCGCCAGAGTTGAAGGCGCCCGCCCCTCTAAAACCACTCGATCACAAAGAGCATTAGCTTCCTGCTGGGGCCATTCCGTGACGTAGCCATCGATAGCCGCGATCCCAACGTCTTCATCTTCCGGTCGCCATCCATAGATGATTGGTTCGCCTTGAGCGTCCATTGGCCCTAACGTCATGTTGAGCCAAGCCTTTCCCCCCTTGATTAGACCAGCTGCAAAGTATGCTTGACCGGCTTGGTTAAACCCAATTTTGCCATTGTCCATGTAGTCCAGAAATTTGTCGCCCCTCGCGGTGATGTGCGGGCTTGGGATGTGAAGCCCGTCCATGTCCGCGAGAGTTCCGCAGCGGCTATCTGCACGATTGTCCATGTGCGTGTTCCTTTGTTTGGCACCCGCAGTCACGGGGCCATTGTGGTGGTTTGTGTTGCGGTACGTTTTTCTTCGGTCAGCACCATCGGACCATTGGCGGTTGGCCTTAGAGGAGAGGCGCGCAGGGGCCTCAATCAAGTCAGTGCCTAATTCTTTGCTGACAGGGCGGTGACAGCGAGTTTGATGATCTTCTGGCTGGGCCGACCCACCACCCGATCCCACTCCGCTAGGAAGCTCTTGGGTGTTGTGTGTGTGCTGACTTCGGCGCCATGCAGGGCAAAGGGGAATGCAAGGCGCTCCAGTCGCAGCTTGCGGGCCTTGGGGAATAGGATTGCCCGAAAGTAGCGGTCGTCCGAGATCGCAGCGATCAGGGCTTGACCTTCTTCATCTTCCTCCTGCTTGGGGGCTGATGGCTTTGGGCGTTTCCATTGTAGTGCCCCTGGGGCTTGCAGCAACGCGCCGCCCGTCAGGCCGCGCCGAAGGCGAGCGCGTAGCAAAGTCTCACACATACCGAAGTCGCGCGCCGCTGCTGCAACGCTCGGATAGGTCTTTCCCTCGATTTCGACAGGTGTGGCTTTGGTGACGGCAGGCTTTGTGAGCTCATTGCCAGTCAGGCCCTTATTGAGCCGATTTGCTAGGGTTGTGCCGCTCAATCCGAATTTGCGTGCCGCCTGCTCAATACTCCGGTACGTCGTGCCATTGATCTCGACCGGCTGGGGCTTGGTTGAGCCGTTGCCTTTGGTCATACTGACGCGGAGCCCCATGCGTCGATCTGAGCCTGCGTGATGCGGTGCTGCTGGCCGAAGCGGTCGGTCTTGAGTTTGCCGTCACGGATCGCCCGATAGACAGTCATGTTGGAGATACCGAGATCCTTCGCGACCTCAGCCACGGTGAACCGTTTCTTTGGTGTATTGAGGGGGGCGCTCATAGTGTGTCTCCGTTGTTTTGTGTCTGATTTGACATCAAGAAACAGCAGTAAACTCTACGACACAAGCCCCTAAAATTTTCGCCAAGCATATGAAAATAATGAAAAATTACAAAATGTCATGCTCGGAAAAAACATCTTGTCCTCTGCTTTAGTGAAAGTCATTGTTCCGAACGAGTTTTCGTTCGCCTCGCAAATGCATCATTTGTCCCGTTTATTGCAAAATGACGTTTATTGAGCCTCAAATTTTTTTTCATCTGGGCTGAATTGGTCGATCACAGGGGTCTTGTCGCCGCAAAGGAAGCGCCCCCAACGCTCCAGAGCGCACCGTTGTTGTTCGATTTGGTCGGTGCGGGTGTATGCAGCGCCAACCTTGTTTTCGATGGTGTGGGACAGGACCAGTTCAACGATGTGCGGTGGGATCTCGTGGTGACGCTCAAGGATGAACGCTTTGAAGGTGGAGCGCATGCCGTGCGGAGTGGCTTTAATCTCGCGCTCTTTCAGCCAATTACTGTCCCGCATCAGCTTGGACACGGCATTGTCGGAATAGGCGCTGCGCTGGAGGTTGCGGAAGATATGGCCTTCTGTGCGGTCACCTGCCGCGCATCGCAAAACCCGCACGGCTTCGCTGGACAAGGCAATCCGATTGTCTTTCGTGGTCCGTTTCCGGCCCTTCACGATCTCGCGCGGGCTGGTTAATATGGCCTCGTTCCATTCGATCTTTTCGATCCTGGCTAGGCGCATTTCAGCAGAGCGAACGCCGGTCAGCATCAACGCTTTCAGCAGCAGCGCCGCGCCATCGTTGGGCAATTGAGCATAGAAGTGTGGAGCGTCCCTGTAGTGCAGCGATGGTCGTCCTACTTCCTCGTGATCCACCTCCCCGAGAATGATTTTGGCTTTCTGTGCGGCCTGTAGGTCAACGTCTAGGCCAGCCGCCGTGGCGTGTTTCAGGGCGATGTTGACGCGGCGAAGGGCTTTCACCGCGCTTGGGTGCTTGGTGCGCCACACAGGCTTGAGGCAGTCATGCAGTACGTGTTGGTCTATCTGGGTGATTGGCACACTGCCGATTGTCGGGTGAACGTAGAGACGCAGAGGTGTCATCCAGCGGTGGGCCGCGCTCTCTTTCAGTGTTGCTCTGATCGCCTCAAACGCCTGATGGCTCATGTTCTCAAGAGTTGGCACGTTGGCTGCCGCTCTGGATACGGCCAGTGCTTCGCTCATTTCAACGTCTTTGACGGCTTTAGGGTCTTGCCCAGCGGATAGGGCCTTTGCGTACCTGTCCCGCATGGTGCGGGCTTCTGACAGTGAGACAGTCGGATATGACCCCATGCCAAGGTCAGATCGTTTCTTGTTCAGGGAGTACCGAAAGATCCAGCTTTTCCGCACCCCGCCTTTGGCGCTTGAACGAACGAGCAGAAAGAGACCGCCGCCATCAGGGAAGGGGTGCTTTGTTTTTCCATCCGGTAAGTTCTTGATCGCTTTGATCTGGCGGTCTGTCAGCTTGTTCAGCATGTGCGTGGCCCCTCAACCCTAATTTTGGCCCCTCATTGGCCCCTCATTGTGCTTGGCCAACAACGTTTAACATCATGCAACATCACGCAACAGAGTTTAGTGTAATTACACACAAAATAAGGCGATATGTGTTTCTAGGTGTAAAGTGATGTTTGTTTGTGTTTGTCAGTGTTAACTGAGGGTGGTTCCGGCCGCGGGTACCACTAAAAAATCCCAGTAAGGCATTCAATATGAAGAGCTTTCGGGGTTTTCAGAGCGGCCGTTGCGATTGGCGGCAGTATGGCCATTTTGACCAAAAGCAGGTGGGTTTTGACCGCAGCATGCAAGATGCCTGACAAAGTCGGGAGAGCGTGTGTGCTCCCCAAATGCACATGCCCGTATTTTCTCAAACGGATATGGCAGGAATCGCAACTGGCTTATGCGTGCTTTCGCTCTTTGCGCATCGTCACTGCTGCTACGATCAGGCACAGAAGGGTTGCTGCGACCGCGCTGAGGCCAAGCAACATTATGGAGGCCATGATGACCGGTGGGACGGCTTCGATCAGGCTCCAGATGATATTCAGGAAAGCTTCCATAAGGCGTTCTCCTTGTGATGTGCGGGCAGTTTAGCACATTTTTTAAATTCGCCGAAGCCATAGCCCACGTGCTCTGCCCCGATGTTGATCTATGTCAGTTTCGATCCAGCTGTGTTGGAGAAAACCATGCTCTGGTCAGAAAAAAGGCGCTGCGGTGGTGCAGCGCCTTTGGAAGGGGATCAGCTTTCACGTTTGCCTGCGAATTTTTCCTGCCACTCTTCGCGTTCGTCATCAGAGATTTTGCGGAAGGTGACATCCGGCACCGTGAAGGCATGGCCGGGTGCGAGGGTTTCCAGCGCGGTGGTGACCTCTTCGGGCCAACTGGTGTCGTCTGTGTGCATCGCTGCCATAAGCTGAGCGGAGGCATCCGGAATAAAGGGCGCAGAAACAACGGCATAGAATCGGATCAGGTTGAGCGCGAGACGAATTTGAGCCGCCGCCTTTTCCGGATCTTCCTTGAAGGTGGACCAAGGGGCTGCTGTCTGCAGGTATTCGTTGCCCGCAACCCAGATGGCGCGCAGCTCCTGAGCGGATTTGCGCACTTCCATATCCGCCATATGGCCTTCATAGGCGCGCAGGCGAGTGGTGAGTTCGCTGATCAGAGCGGTTTCGGTTTCGCCGAGCGTGCCACCTGCGGGGATCTCTTCGCCAAATTTTGAGCGGCAGAATTTGGTGACCCGGCTGACAAAGTTTCCAAGCACGTCAGCGAGATCTTTGTTCACCGACTGCTGGAAGTTTTCCCAGGTGAATTCGCTGTCTGAGCTTTCAGGGGCATGGCTCAGCAGCCACCAGCGCCAATAGTCAGACGGCAGGATTTCCAGCGCCTGATCCATGAAGACGCCGCGCCCACGGGAGGTGGAGAACTGGCCGCCGTCATAGTTCAAGTAGTTGAAAGATTTGATGTAATCCACGGCTTTCCACGGCTCCTCAGAGCCGAGAATGGTCGCGGGGAAAGACAGGGTGTGGAAGGGGACGTTATCCTTGCCCATGAACTGGGTGTAGGTCACGTCGTCCGCGCCTTTGTCTGTGCGCCACCAGCGTTCCCAATCGTCGCCTTTGCCGGCATCAACCCATTCCTGCGCGCAGGCGATGTATTCGATGGGGGCGTCAAACCAGACGTAGAAGACTTTGCCTTCCATGCCGGGCCAATCTGCGCCGCCTTTCTTAACGGGCACACCCCAGTCCAGATCGCGGGTGATGCCGCGGTCTTGCAGGCCGTCACCATCGTTGAGCCACTTGTTGGCAATGGAGGTGGTCAGCACCGGCCAGTCGGTTTTGCTGTCAATCCAGGCCTGAAGTTTGTCGCGCATTTGCGACTGGCACAGGAAGAGGTGTTTGGTCTCGCGCTCTTCCAGATCGGTGGAGCCGGAGATGGTGGAATAGGGGTTGATCAGATCTGTTGGATCGAGCTGTTTGGTGCAGTTGTCACACTGATCGCCACGGGCGCTGTCAAAGCCACAGTTGGGGCAGGTGCCCTCGATGTAGCGGTCTGGCAAGAAACGGCCATCCGCGTTGGAATAGACCATCTTTTCAGTGACTTCGCGGATCAGGCCCATCTCGGAAAGACGGCCTGCAAAGTGCTGGGTCAGCGCGTGGTTCTGTGGGCTGGAGGAGCGGCCATAGTGATCAAAGCTGAGGCGGAACCCCTCGGCGATTTTGGCCTGCACGTCATGCATTTCGGCGCAGTAATCGGCCACGTCTTTGCCGGCTTTGGCCGCCGCCAATTCAGCTGGGGTGCCGTGCTCGTCGGTGGCGCAAAGAAACAGAACTTCGTGGCCGCGCGCGCGCATGTAGCGGGCAAACAGATCGGCGGGCAGCTGGCTGCCAACCAGGTTGCCGAGGTGTTTGATGCCGTTGATATACGGCAAGGCCGAGGTGATCAGATGGCGCGCCATTTTGAGTGTTCCTTATCTGTTTGGCCCCAATTAGCTCAAAGGGCGGGGCAATTCCACAGTGGAATTAACAGGGGAATTGAAAGCGGCCTTGTGGCGGCGACATTAACCTGAAAATGGCGCGTCGGTATCCTGTCGGTATCCCGTCTGTTTTGCGTCGGTGACGCGTCGGTGTCATTTTCACGCCGATTGTGGCGTTAATCTTTGCTCTCATCGGTTCGCGTGGGGGTTTCGCGCTGGCGTTTGGTGATGCGACCCACGGTGAAAGAGGTGCGCGGCGCGTAGACATAGCGGGTCCGGTCGGCGACCGTTGGGCGGGCCAGCATACGGGTGAGGCCAAAGACGATCAGAAGCGCATGCCCGGCGGCAATCATGATGAACAGCGCAGCAGGGCCAAATCGCTCAATCAGGCCTGAGGCGAAGAGCGGCGTACCGATGGCGCCGACGGCGAAGAAAAACATCAGCGCGGCAGAGAGCTCCACCCGTTCCTCAGAGGTGGCAAAGTCGTTCGCGTGGGCAGCGGCGACGGAGTAGATCGGGAAAGAGGTGAAACCAAAGAAGCCTGCATTCAGCATGACCATGGCCGTGTTGCCACCGCCGAGAGTCACAGTTGTGGCGCAGCTCACGACAGCGGCGGCAGACAGCCAGATCAGCACCCAGCGCCGGTCAAATTTATCGGCCAGCCAGCCGACCGGATATTGGGCCATGGCCCCGCCCAGCACAAAGGCCGCGAGGAACCATGCGATTTGGCCCACGGCCAGCCCCACCTCGGTGCCATAGACCGGGCCGACCATGCGGAAGGAGGCAGAGCTGAGCGCGGCCACAATCACGCCCGCGACGGCCAGAGGGGAGCGCTCATAGGCCAGTCTGGGACGTAGGCGGGGGGCGTCTGGGGTCTTGGGCTGTGGCGAGGTGGTCAAGGTGATCGGCAGGAGCGCCGCACAGCAGAGCAGGGCGAGAAGGTTGTAGGACACATAAGAGGCAGGCTCTAAAACGCTGATCACCAGCTGTGCGGCCAGTGAGGCGACCATATCGACCACGCGGTAGGTGCCCATGGCGCGGCCGCGGGTTTCATTGGTGACCTTGGATTGCAGCCAGGCTTCCACAACCGTGAAACAGCCTGCCACACAGAGGCCTGAGGCGATGCGCATGACGGCCCATGCGATGGGATCCACGAAAATGAAATGGCCCAGCAGCCCCATGGCCCCAAGGGCGGTGAATGTGGCAAAGGCGCGGGAGTGCCCGACGCTGCCCATGAGGCGGGGCGACCACCAGCAGCCGACGAAGAAGCCAAGAAAATGCGCCGATCCTAAAAGGCCGATCTGTTCCGTGGTAAAGCCCAGAGCGATGCCGGAGAGCGCATCCAATGGCCCCACACCGCCGGAGCTGAGCTGCAGCAGGATGACCGAGAGGAACAGGGCCGAGAAGGTGATGATCATGCGCATGGGAGCACCATGGCGGAATATGGGGGGAAAGCTAGGGGAAAGTTGGGGAGGGCAGAGGGCTTCTCAGGCGCGTGCTAGTGTTTGTCGATGATGGTAATGTTGCTTGCTCGCTTTGCGGACATCGCGGACCTTCGATTTCCGGCCATCACCAATGCTGCATCCTGTCGCATGTGCGGTACATTTGATTTTGCCGCACCGCGCAAGTTGCCATTTCAGTCATCCAAAGGTTCCGAGTTAGTCTGAAACGAGCCAGCCCTGTCGTAGCCACGTATGTGGGCCATTGAGAGCCGTAGTAGGGCTGCTGTTCATTCGACAAACCCTAAGCGGTCGCGTCTCGCCTAGGTCGGGTAATTAAGAGTGCTAGCGATAGACCGGCCGCAGCAAAAAATGCCGCATAGTACAGCGAGTATGACTCCCAAGCCCAGATAACGATTGCAAGAAATAGGCACCCGGCGGCACAGAGCAATCGCAAGATATCCCACACAATAATCGACGCGCTCCAACTTCGGAAATCACCTTTGGTGACGAATATGCGCCAAACAATGGGGGTAAAAAATAGCGCAGTTACAGTCCACCAGATCAAAGACCACAAAGCAACGAGCGGGAATTTTCTAATTTTTGCGCTTTCAAATCGGACAATCTCCGAAAATGTCGCGGGTCTTACCAAAAAACCAAAATCTAGGCCCATACCTTCTGGGTAAGCGGTCAGTAGTGGTTTCTCTTCTTTTTCTACAACGGGGCCTATCGCCCAAGCACTTGGCGCGACCTCATAAATCAGGCTAGAAACACTGTCATAAACCACGCAATCGTGAGCCTCTTCAAGTCGGCCACAGTTTATGTGCAATCTAACGCCTAAAGGTGAAATGGCGCGAATACGCGATTTGGAATCTACAACAATTGCGCGCACTGGGTCTGTTGTGATGATCCCGTCCCCATGGAGAAGTTTGATTGTGAAAGACTCACCCTCAATTTGCTGAAGTTGTTCTATTTGTGAATAGTATGGTGCGTGGGCAATCACTTGACTAGGAGCCAACAAAATCAGCAGGAACGAAATTAGTCTCAACAACGTATCATTCCCCTTTAAAGGTGAGCAGATCACTCATCGGCCGCAATGACATACTGCCTAACGGCCATGGTGGTGTCAAAGGGGGCGTTCGCGGCATCTGTCAATGAGCCGATTTCAGTAGCCGTAAGTTCGTCTGGTAAATTCGCTACCCCCGTTGTGCAGCACTTGTCTGCACCGTGTAGCCGATCCTTTGCAATTGCGGCCCCAAAGGGCTGCTTTTGCGCCAGATCAGGCCGATTTTGCGGTTGGGCTCGCGACCTTTGAAATGTGCGACGGTGACCTCTGCGGAGGGGGTTTCTATGGGCACGGCCATTTCGGGGATCAAAGTCACGCCAAGGCCTGCGCCAACCATCTGCACAAGCGTGGAGAGCGAAGAGCCGTCGAGCCCCTCATGCGGGCGGGCGGTGGGCATGCCGCAGAACGACAGGGCCTGATCGCGAAAGCAGTGGCCCTCTTCCAGCAGCAGGAGGCGTTCGCGTTCCAGATGCTCAGGGGCGGGCACAGGGGCGTCTGCTTCGGATTTTGGGCGGACCAGCACAAAGCTTTCAGACAGCAGTGGCATTTCCTCAAATGTGGGTTCTGAGACCGGGAGTGCGACGATGGCGGCGTCAATACGGCCACGGCGCAGCTCTTCAATCAGGTTGGCTGTCATGGTTTCACGCACGTGCAGTTCCAGATCGGGAAAATCCACGCGCAGCTGGCGCAGGAAGCGGGGCAGCAGGTAAGGGGCAATGGTTGGGATCACGCCAAGGCGCAGACGCCCCACCATGCCAGATTGCGCCATGCGCGCCATTTCGCCAATTTCATCAACTCCGCGCAGCACGTCGCGGACACGGCCGGCCATGTCTTCGCCAAAGGCCGTGAGGCGGATCTGTCGGGCGGTGCGCTCAAATAGGGGGAGGCCGAGATCTTCTTCCAACTCTTTGATTTGCACGGACAAGGCAGGCTGGGAAATGGCGCAGGCGTCGGCGGCGCGACCGAAGTGTTGATGTTGGGCGAGGGCTTCGAAGTAGCGGAGCTGGCGCAGGGTCAGATTTGTCATAGGAATTGATTATCGCAGTGATTAAAAAATGCAACTTCTGTTTATGAGTTTGCCATGTTTAGAATTGTTCCAGACAATCGACAGACCCATCTATCTGACAGGAGGACGATATGGACGGAGATATCAAAGCAGGCGGCTGCCCGGTGATGCATGGTGCCGTGAGCAACAAAACACGGGGCAACCGGGATTGGTGGCCCAATCAGCTGAACCTGCGCATTCTGCATCAGAATTCTGCCAAGTCCGACCCAATGGGCGCTGAATTTGACTATGCGGAAGAATTTAAGAAGCTGGACTACAAGGCACTGAAGGCGGATCTGACCGCGTTGATGACGGACAGTCAGGATTGGTGGCCTGCGGATTATGGGCACTACGGTGGGCTCTTCATCCGTTTGGCATGGCACTCGGCAGGGACCTACCGCACGGCGGATGGCCGTGGTGGTGGCGGCACCGGGCAGCAGCGTTTTGCGCCGCTGAACTCTTGGCCTGACAATGGCAACCTCGACAAAGCGCGCCGTCTGTTGTGGCCGATCAAGCAGAAATACGGCAATCAGATCAGCTGGGCGGATCTCTATATCCTCGCGGGCAACGTGGCGATTGAGAGCATGGGCGGCACCACCTTTGGCTTTGCCGGTGGCCGGGCCGATGTCTGGGAGCCGGAAGAGGATGTGTATTGGGGCGCAGAAGCGGAGTGGCTTGCAAGCTCCGAAGCGGACAATTCGCGTTACAGCGGGGAGCGTGATCTGGAGAACCCGCTGGCCGCAGTGCAGATGGGTCTGATCTATGTGAACCCGGAAGGTCCGGATGGGCAGCCGGATGTGCTGGCCTCTGGGCGCGACATTCGCGAGACTTTTGCGCGGATGGCGATGAACGATGAGGAAACCGTGGCGCTGGTCGCTGGGGGGCACACCTTTGGCAAGGCGCATGGCGCAGGCAATCCTGAATTGGTGGGGCCAGAGCCAGAAGCGGCGTCGATTGAGACCATGGGGCTTGGCTGGATCAACAAACACGGTACCGGCAAAGGGGATGACACCACGACCTCTGGCATTGAAGGTGCGTGGACGGCGAACCCGATCCAGTGGGACAACGGCTACTTTGATCTGCTGTTTGGCTATGAGTGGAACCTGACCAAGAGCCCGGCGGGCGCGTGGATTTGGGAGCCAATTGATGTCAAAGAAGAAGACATGGCCCCGGCGGCGCATGATGCCAGCAAAAAGGTGAAGACCATGATGACCACCGCCGATATGGCGATGCGTCTTGATCCGATCTATGGCCCGATCTCCAAGCGGTTCCATGAGAACCCCGAAGAGTTCGCCGATGCCTTTGCGCGCGCCTGGTTTAAGCTGACCCACCGCGATATGGGCCCACGTGCGCGGTATCTGGGCGAAGAAGTGCCTGCCGAAGAACTGATCTGGCAGGATGTGGTTCCGGCCAGCGAAACCGCTCTGTCTGAGGATGATGTGGCTGCACTCAAGGCTGCTGTGATCGGCTCTGGCCTGTCGGTGAGTGATTTGGTGAAAACCGCCTGGGCGTCGGCCTCCACCTTCCGTGGCAGCGACATGCGGGGTGGGGCCAATGGGGCGCGTGTGCGTCTGGCACCGCAGAAGGACTGGGACGCCAACGAGCCAGAAGAGTTGGCGCGGGTTCTGGACAAGCTGGAAGAGGTGAAAGCGGAATTTGGCAAGCCTGTCAGCACGGCAGATCTGATCGTGATTGCCGGTGCTGCGGCGGTGGAGAAGGCGGCTCTGGACGCAGGGCATGACGTCTCCGTGCCGGTCTCCCTGGGTCGTGGGGATGCGACCCAGGAGATGACCGATGTGGAAAGCGTCGGCATGCTGGAGCCACAGGCCGATGGGTTCCGCAACTATCAGAAGGCGCAATACACTGTGTCGCCGGAAGAGCTGCTTGTGGACAAGGCCCAATTGCTGACGCTGACCGCGCCGGAAATGACCGCATTGGTGGGTGGCCTGCGTGTGCTGGGCGCCAATCATGGCAACAGCAAGCATGGTGTCTTCACCGATCGGGTTGGCACGCTCAGCAATGACTTCTTTGTCAATGTGCTGGATATGGCCAATGACTGGAGCCACGCTGGCGAAGGGATCTATGAGGGCACGCACCGCGCCTCTGGTGAGGTGAAGTGGACTGCGACCCGTGTGGATCTGGTCTTTGGCTCAAACTCGCAGCTGCGGGCCGTGGCGGAAGTTTACGGTCAGGCAGATGGGGAAGCCAAGCTGGTGCAGGACTTTGTGGCCGCCTGGTGCAAGGTCATGGATGCGGACCGCTTTGATCTGACGTGATCTTAGGCGCATGAGATGGAAAGGGCGCGGCGTTGGTCGCGCCTTTTTTTGTGGCCGCTTTAAAATGCGGGTTTCATCAACATCAGCCAGACGATGGCAATCACCGCAAAGAAGGCGGGAAAGCCGCAGGCGAACCAGATGCGATAGAGGTGGTGGTATCTCTCTGGCAGGGGGGTGTCTTGGTCGCGCGCCAAGCGGGCCAGATTGCGCATTTGCAATTGTATCCAGACCACTGGCAACCAGAAGGCACCGACCACCACATAGAGGATAAGCGATAGCGCAATCCAGGGCTCCCACAGGGACCAGCCAATGGACCAAGCCAGCCAAGCGCCGGTGATGGGTTGCAGCAGGGCGGCGGTGGCGGTGAAAACGGTGTCAGCGATGACCACAATGCCCGCCACATGGGCAATCAGCGCCGGGTCACGGCTGCGATGAGACATCACCATAAAGAAAGCGATGCCCGCCCCGGTGCCAAGAAGGACGGTGGCCCCGATGACATGGGCGAACCGCAAAAGCTCTTCGATCATCTGTCCTCCAGAAGCAGAGCCACAAAAGCGGCCAGTGTGATGCCGGGCAGCACTTTGACCATGGGGCCAAGGGGATCAGCAAAAAGCGCAGGCGTCAGGAGGGCGGCTCCAAGCAGGTAGGCGGCGGACAGGGCCACCATGCCTATTGCGGCGCGGCGGGTGTGCCGCCGTATCAAGATTGCCCCGCCAAGTGCTATATCGGCAAAGGCCCCCGCGATCACAATGAGCTCAGCAAGACGCGGGGGGGTGTCGGCATTGATCATCACCGCAGCGGCTTCGGGCAATTGCAGCAGGCCTATGGTGCCAGAGAGCACCCAGAAGACCGCAAGGGTGGCAATGGCCAAAGGCATCAACAGGTAAAGGCGCGCGGCGGTGCGATCTTGAGAGGTGGCTGGCGTGATTGAAAGAGTTGTGTGGAGTGTCGCGCATCTCTGGCCGGACAGGGCCTGCCAAGGTTTTGGGGCTGCGGTGATGCCCTCTTTGAGGACGGTGATGGCAGAGCTGCGCAGCGGTGCGCGCCAGCCAAGCCATCCCAGCCCGTCACCAACAGAGGCTGCGCCTTGTAGCATCCAAGGTGACAGTCGCGGGCGCAGGATGGGGGGCGGAAGGCCAATCCACTGGCGCATGCGCAGGGCCAGCGCATCAAAGCTCTGGCTCCCGCTCTCTGCGAGATCTGCCACAGTGCCAGAGGGGATTTTGGGATTTGCCGCGAGCAGGACGGCCTGTGCCACATCGGAGAGTGCCACGGTTTGAACAGGGCTATCTTCGAATATGCGCGGCATGATCCATGGCAGAGCTGCACATGCACGCAGCAGAGCGCTGCCGCCATAGGCGTCGCGGCCCAGAACCATGGCAGGGCGCAGGATCACGTGATCTGCGCCGGATTGGGCAAGGATGGCATCGCCCTGCGCTTTGGTGCGCAGAAAATCAGTTGTGGCCTGCGTGTCGGCGCCCACTGCCGAGATATGCACCACACGGCTGCCGGTGTGTTTGGCCGCCTGTGCAAGCTTCTTAAGGACGTCAACATGGATGGCTGTCAGGGTGTCTTTGGCCCCATCCTGAAGCGCGCCCGTGGCATTCACCACAAGATCTGCATGAGAGAGCAGCGCGTCCCATTGGGATTGTTTGAGGTCTGTGAGGTTCAGATGTTTCCAGCGATATTGCGGAAAGCGTGCAGCGGATTGTGGGGACCGTCCGACGCCGGTGACGTCATATCCGGCCCGTGCCAAGACAGACAGGCATTCTGCGCCAATCAGGCCGTAGCCTCCAAGGACAAGAGCTTGCGGCATAATTATCTGCCTTATGCTGGTTCCATACAGCCGAGGTTCGCAGGCTGCGCTGGATGTGAGTTTGTTACACAACGCAGTGTTTCAAAAGCGCATGTTGCAGGCAGCGGCAATATGTCTTTTCAGTCTTTAAAAAAGCCAAAGGCGCAGCCGAGGGGCTACGCCTTTGACAGTGGCTTATGACGAGAAGACTGGGATGATGCCCTCGTCGTCGGGTCTCTATTGAGATATGCCACCTTCCGTTGTGACCTGTTCCTGCACATGCGCCTCGTTGCCCAATGCCGCGCCACGTGGCGGGAAATCAGCAAAGGTGGACAGATGGGACTGCACGAGGCGTGCCGCAGGTCCGAAGGCCCACATCTTGTTGCCCATCCAACGGGTGTACATGCCGGACTCTTCGGCCGCTTTTTCATAGGGGTCGCGCCGCAGATTAAACAGCAATGGCGCGTTCAGTTCTTCTTTGGGGCCTGCCCAGCCTTTTTCCTGAACCACAAAGTGGGCTTTCCAGTCATTGTAGCGCACGGCCTGAAGATCAGTGCCTTCATAATAGACAATCTCTTTGCGCTGACTTTCCGTGTCACCGGTCAGGTAGGGCAGTTGGTTGTAGCCATCCAGATGCACCTGAAAGCCCTGATAGCCGTCGAGCAGGGCGGCGGGCAGATCTTCTGGGCCCCCAGCGGCGGCGACGAGGGTGGGCATCCAGTCCATGCCGTCAAAAATGCCGTTCAGGACCTGACCTTCAGCGATCTGGCCGGGCCAGCGGATGATCGCAGGCACGCGGAAGCCACCTTCCCAAGTGGTGCCTTTCTCGCCGTGGAATGGGGTGGTGCCGCCATCTGGCCATGTCATGGTCTCAGGACCGTTGTCAGATGTGAACACCACAATAGTGTTGTCACTGACGCCGAGATCATCCAGATGAGCGAGCACCTTGCCGACGTTGTCATCAAGTTCCTTCATGACCACATCCTGAAGCCCGCGCCCGTCTCCGAGCATGGCTTCATATTCCGGGCTCAAGTGAGTCCAGACGTGGGCGCGGGCAGGGGCCATCCAAACAAAAAATGGCGTGTCGCTTTCCACAGCGCGGTCAATGAAGTTGATGGTGTGAGTGGTGACTTCGTCGTCGAGCGTCTTTTGGCGTTCCGGCGGCGCAGCGCCGTCGTCTTCGATGCGTTGTTTCCCAACCATGCCCCAGCGCGGCTCTACGGTTTCATCCACGGTGTCTGTGGCATAGGCGTGGATGATGTTGCGCGGGCCAAACTGATTGGCGAATTCGGGATCGTCCGGCCAATCCGGATCGGTGGTGTATTCCATGGCATTGAGGTGGTAGAGCCAGCCCCAATATTCATCAAAGCCCTTCATAGTGGGCAGGAATTTGTTCAGGTCACCAAGGTGGTTTTTGCCAAATTGGCCTGTCGTATAGCCAAGACCCTTGAGCATATTGGCAAGGGTTGGGTCGTTTTCATTGAGGCCGACAGGATCGCCTGGCAGACCGACAGTGTGCATGCCTGTGCGCACCGGATACTGGCCGGTGATGAAGGCAGAGCGGCCCGCGGTGCAGCTGGGCTGTGCGTAGTAATCGGTGAAGCGCGCGCCTTCTGCGGCCAGCTGATCAAGATTGGGCGTTTGAATGCTTTTGACGCCCTGATGATAGCTGCCGAGGCTGGCCCAGCCGACATCATCGGCCATAATCACGAGAATATTGGGTTGTTGACTGTCTTGTGCAAACGCAGGGGCGGCAATGCCTACAGATGCGATCGTCGTTGTTATTGATAGCATAAATGCATGTGTTTTCGACATATCTTATCTTTCTACGAAGGTTGCTTGAATAGACTTCTCCAATGACGCGAATAGTAGTGAGCAGTGGGGCATTTTCACAAGAGCGGTTTACTTTCGTTTCATGATCTGAAAATTTCTCACCAGATGCTGAAACTGAGACTGCCATGTTGAACGAGACTGCCTTAGCCGCTTTTTTCCATTTGGCAGAAGCCAATAGTTTTCAAGAGGCTGCACGCCGGATGGGGGTCTCAAACGCCTCGTTGTCACGCTATATCGCACAGGCGGAAGCGCAATCAGGATTGGTGTTGTTTCACCGAAATCGCAACAATTGTAAGTTGACGGATGCGGGGCAGGCGTTTTTGCCCATCGCGCGAGCGTTGCGCGAAGATATTGGGCGATTTACCCGTGATGTCGATTTGTTGCGCGATGGCAAGGGGCGTCGGTTGCGTGTTGGATGTGGGCCATTGACCACACGGACTGTGGTGGCACCTGTCCTGAAGCGGGTGGTGGAAGAGATCCCGGAGCTTGCTTTCTATCTTGATGTGAACGCGCGCGTGGCACCGCTGGAAGGGTTGCTGAGCGGCGATATTGATATTTTCATCGGAGATCTGACCCATACGCCGGAGGCGGAGAATGTCGATATTCTCATGATGGAGAAGCGCAGTGTGATGTTTGTGGCAACGCCGGATCATCCCATTCACGATCTCGGAGCTTGTAGCATTGCGGATGTGGTGAGCTATCCGTTGGCCTCCGGCCATTTGCACAGGCATTGGCGCAATACGTTCATCAAGTTGCTAGGAGGGGATCAGGACGCGCAGGACAAGGTGAACGCGCTGCCGCAAATTGAGAGCGATGACTACAGTTTCCTTATCGATATGGCGTTGACTGGGCGCTATGTTCTGGGCGCGATGGAGGAGACTTTTGCGGAGTTTGTTGCCGCTGAGCGGCTGAAGGTGATTGAGATGCACACGCCGGTGATCTGGAATATTTGTGCGGTGAAGAAAAGCGGTACGAGCTCTGTGGGGGTGCAGGCTTTCTGGGATCATTTGAGAGCTTTTGGCGTCAACCCGGTGGCGGCCTAATTCCGGCGCTCCGTCAGTGTTTGCTGCCAAGCAGCCGGTCTCTGGCGTTAGCTGGTTTGCGACAGATATTGCAGGCAGCCCTCGAGCGCGGCCACGTCTTCTGTGATCAAGCTGATCGGGAATTGATGCGCATCGACGATGCCATGATGATCTGCGGTCAGTTCCTCGACAAAGGCGGGCAAAGCTTTTGACGTCAGGACGCCGCGGGAGGCAGATCCTGCAAAAGCGATGCCATCGCGTGGCATGAACTGATGAATGACGGACTGGGTCATGCGCCCGAGTGCACGGGCAAAGAGAAGGACGGTGCGCTGAGCGTCAGTTTGCCCGGCGGCGAAGCTCTCCATGATGGATTTGCCATCCTGTTTCTCACCGCTCACAGCTTCATGCAGGCGCTCCAGCCCTCTGCCGGAGAAACAGTCTTCATAGGTGTTGAAGGGCTGCGCCGCGGCGCCGAGCGCATCTTGCAGAAGTTGGCTCACGGAATACGGTAATTCTGCATGGCCGAGTTCGGATTCCATAGCGGTCACGCCTGATGCCGTGGCCCGAGTGGGGCTGACGTTGAAACCTGTTCCCATGCCGACAACAAGCCGCTGCCCGTTGGTGGCACCTTGGTGGGTGCCAAATACATGTTCGGTTGACACACGTGCAAGGGCGTAGCCAAGCGCAGAGAGATCATTGATCAGTTCTGCATGCGGGGCGCGCGCCTGTGCTCGCAGACTGTCCACATCCAGAGACCAATTGCGATTGGTCAGGGTGCCTTTGCCGGCCTGCACCGGGCCAGCGATGGCGACACAGACCCCGGCAAGGCTATCGGGGTCTGTCTTTTGCAGATAGGAAGACAGCACCGCATCAAAACTCTCGTAGGCGTCATTGCTGGCTCGCATTACAGAGGCGGGCTGGACGCCAGTGACATCTGCTAATGCGAGGCGGGTATTTGTACCGCCGATGTCGCCAACGAGATAGGTCATGCGTGAGGTGCTTTCTTCCATTGTGCTTCGAAAATTCGTTTACCGAATTAAGTTACTCCTGAACAGGCACGCCTTCCGGCTTTTTGCCCAGAATAATCATGCCAAGGAGATCATCATCGGTCACGTCTTTCACATCTACGGTTCCGACCAGTTTGCCGTTTTTCATCACAGAGGCGCGGTCACAGAGCTCCATCACATCATGAATGTCATGGCTGATCAGGAAAATGCCAATGCCCTCTGCCTTGAGCTGTTGGATCAATTCTGACACCATTTGCGTCTCATGGGGGCCAAGCGCGGCGGTGGGTTCGTCCATGATCAGGATTTTGGCGTCAAAATAGACCGCGCGGGCGATGGCGACCGACTGACGCTGTCCGCCGGAGAGTGCCGAGACGGGCTCTGCAAACTTTTTAAAGTTCGGGTTGAGCTTGCCCATGATTTTGCGGGTCTCTGCCTCCATGGCATCGTCGTTGACCATGCCCAGAGGGGTGGTGAGCTCGCGCCCTAGAAAAAGGTTGGAGGCAGCATCGAGATTATCGGCCAGCGCCAGCGTTTGGTAGATGGTTTCGATGTTGTATTTGCGCGCATCCCGGGGATTGTGGATCTCGGCTTTCTCGCCATTGATGCGGATCTCGCCGCCGTCGGCCTGATAGGCGCCGGAGAGGATCTTGATAAGCGTGGATTTGCCTGCGCCATTGTGGCCCAGAAGGCCGACCACTTCGCCGGGGTAGAGATCGACCGAGACATGGTCCACCGCTTTGATCCCACCGAAGGAGATGTGGATGTCACGCATGTCCACGAGAGGGGTTTGCTTGTCCATTTCAGTTCTCCTTATGCGCCGGTGCGGCGGCGGTAAACGATGTCGATCCAGACGGCGAAGACCAGAACGATGCCGACCACGATGTTTTGCAGCGGCGCATCTACGCCAACGGAGGCCATGCCCGATTGCAGCGATTGCATGATCAGGGCCCCGATCACCGCGCCGTAGATGGTGCCCGCGCCGCCAGCGAGGGCGGTGCCGCCAATCACAGCAGCGGCGATGACGCGCAGCTCATCGAGCGTGCCCAAACCCACATCGACCGCGTTCAGGCGCGCGGAGGCGATGATGGAAGCAATGCCGGTCAGCGCGCCCATCAGGGCAAAGATTTTGACGGTCAACAGGCGGGTGTTGATGCCGGAGAGCTCAGCAGCCTCAGGGTTGCCCCCGGTGGCGTAGACGTAGCGGCCAAAGCGGGTGCGGTTGGCGACGATGGTCATGACGATGGCGACCGCCAGAAGGATCACCACTGGAATGGCAACACCGTGGTTCCACACCATGCCATCGGTGTACTCAACGCCTTGCGCTTTGGCCATGCGCTTCATGGCACCTTTGGACAGGGGGTAGCTGTTCATGATCCAGACAAAGAGCAGGATGCCGCCAGCAGCGATGGCCATGAGGATGGCCTCGGCCCAAGCCGGTTTCACAGTGAAGCCATGGGCCGCTTTGTTGCGACGGCTCAACAGCATGAATCCTGCGGCGGCGAATGCGGCAACGGTGCCAAAGAGCCAGCTCATGGTTTCCCTCAGAGTGCCTTCTGCGCCGCCCCCCAAAAGGCGGAAAATTGGATCGAGCGGCGCCTGTGTCTGGCCTTCTGTGACCCACCACATCGCCCCCCGGTAGACCAGAAAGCCGCCGAGCGTCACGATGAAAGCGGGTACAGTGAGATAGCCTATGATCCAGCCCTGAAAAGCGCCAAGCACTGCCCCCATGGCAATGGCGAACAGTACGGCAATGATCCAGATGGACCAGTGACCGAGGCCAAGAATTTGGGGCAGCCATTGGACTTGCAGGGCGGCGGTGGCCATGCCGATGAAGCCCAGCATGGAGCCGACAGAAAGGTCGATGTTGCGGGTCACGATCACAAAGACCATGCCCGTCGCCATGACGGCCACGGAGGCGGTCTGAACGGATACGTTGAAGAAATTGCGCGGTGACAGGAAGCGGCCTTCGGTGAAAACGCCGAAGACGATCCAGATCACCACAAGCGCGCCGATCATTCCAAGCAGGCGGGGATCGAGGCCCAGCTTGCCGATCAGGTTCTTGGCTTGATTTTGCATTTGGCGTTCCCTTTTTTGGTGCGCGGATGCGTGCGTGAGCTTTCCGGTCCGATGACGACACGTCGTCCCGGTTGGAAAGATGCTGAATTCTCAGAGGGGGCGGAGGGTGTCACCCGCCGGGGCGGGTGACCTGGTTTTGATCAGTTGCAGGCTGCGTTGGAAGAGCCGGCGCAGAGCACGTCTTTGGCAATCCAGCCCGCGTCCAGAACAACGTTGAGGTTGTCAGCGGTGACGGGCACTGGGGCGAGGAACATCGCGTCCATGGTGGTGCCGGAGGGCGAGGTCCACTCAGCGGCACCATCTACTGCGTTGCCATTGGCAAGGCTCACGGCAATTTCACCTGCCGCTGCACCAAGGGCGCGAGCGTCTTTCCAGACAGAGACCGTCTGTGTGCCGGTAGCCACACGGTTCAGAGCGGCGTGGTCGCCATCTTGGCCGGAGACAGGAATGCCTTCCATGCCCTGTGCGGTCAGGGCGGCCACAACGCCGCCAGCGGTGCCGTCGTTAGAAGCCACTACCGCGTCAACCTTGTTGTCCTGTGCGGTCAGGATCTGTTCCATGTTGCGCTGTGCGTTCGCGGGCACCCAGCCATCTGTGTAGGCTTCGCCAACAATCTTGATGTCGCCAGAGTCAATCGCGGCTTGCAGTACCTCCTGTTGGCCACCGCGCAGGAAATCCGCGTTTGGATCGGTGGGGGAGCCTTTGATCATCACGTAGTTGCCTTTGGGCATGGCTTCCAGCACGGCGCGGGCCTGCATGCGACCAACTTCGACGTTGTCAAAGGTCAGGTAGAAAGCACGCGCGTCTTCGATCAGGCGGTCATAGGCAACAACGGGGATTTCTTCGTCCGCTGCGGCCTGTACTGCCGGGCCAATGGACGCGGAGTCTTGCGCCAGAATGATCAGCGCATCGGCGCCCTGTGCGATCAGGCTTTCGATATCAGACAGCTGTTTGGCAGAAGAGCTCTGCGCGTCGGCGGAAATGTATTTTGCGCCTGCCGCGTCCAACGCGGATTTGATGGCCGCCTCGTCTGTTTTCCAGCGCTCTTCCTGAAAGTTCGACCAACTGACACCAATGGTCAGATCTTCGGCCCAAGCTGCGGTGCTCATAAGGGCGCCGGCGAGGACCGCCGTCGCAGATGCGAATAGTTTCATGATTTCCTCCCAATACATGGCCCGGGGTCAGCGATGTGAATCAGCTTTGTTCCGGGTGCACTCATTGTTAGCGCAATAAATTTGTAAATCAAATTAAATAAGCTATCCTTGAAAAAAACCGGCGAACATCGGCATGGTGTGAGGCCACGATTGATGGCGGAAACGCCTGATTTGCCGAGTGGTTCACGTTTGGAGGAGAGTGATAAATGTCTGTCAATCAAAGGGAAATTGGGCGTCGTGTGTTGCTCAATGAAATTCGCAGACAGCAGCGTGTGCCGCGTATCACTCTGAGTGAAATTACAGGAATCAGCCGAGCCACTGTGACCACGATCACCGCTGAACTGCTTCGTGAAGGGCTGATTGAGGAGGTGTCCAGCGAGGCAGGAGACAAGGATGCACGGCGTGGGCGACCGAAAGTTGACCTTAAGATTCGCGGGGCGGCGCGGCTGATTGCTGGGGCCAAAATCTCCAACCGCACGATCTCTCTTGTGTTGTTGGATTTTGAAGGTGTGCAGCTTGCCGCCCATGAGGCGACATTGGATGTGGGGGTTTTTGAGGCGCAGGATCTGGCCGCTATTTTGGCGGAGTTTGTGGATGTTCTGGCACAGAAGGTCGGCCAAAGCCGTGCTGCGGTGGCCGGGTTTGGTCTGGGCATCGCGGGCATTGTGGATGCCCCCAAGGGATTTGTGCATTGGTCGCCCTCTCTGACCACGCGCAATGTAGCGCTGGGCCCGGTGATGGAAGAGGTGATGGGCGTTCCGGTCTTTATCGACAACGACGCCAACCTCGTGGCCATGGCCGAAAAGAGCTTTGGGCTGGGGCAGGGGCACAGTGACTTCATTGTGGTGACCATCGAAAGCGGTGTCGGGATGGGCATTGTGATTGGGGATGAGATTTACCGGGGCACCCGTGGATGTGGTGCGGAATTTGGTCATACAAAGGTGCAGCTGGAAGGTGCGCTCTGCCGCTGCGGGCAGCGTGGGTGCCTTGAAGCTTATGTGGCGGATTATGCGTTGTTGCGTGAGGCGATGATTGCCAGCGGGGATATGGCAGCGCGGCAGGTGGATGAGATCCTCGCCTCTGCCAAGGCTGGTGATGAGGTGGCCGCATCGATCGTGGAGCGCGCAGGGCGGATGTTTGCCATGGGGCTCGCCAATATTGTGAATATCTTTGACCCGGAGCTGATCATTCTGGCCGGAGAGCAGATGCAATTCAGCCATCTCTATGCGGAAGAGGTGATTGATGCGATGCGCAAATCCATCGTGCAGATCGACAAGGCTCCGCCAGAGGTGGTGATCCACAAATGGGGGAACCTTATGTGGGCGCGTGGAGCGGCCGCCTATGCGCTTGAGAGCGTGTCAGAGATGGCTTTGCAGGAGATGGTTGACCATGTGGCGTAATCTTTTCTGTGTGCCCTTCGTTTTTAGCGCAGATGCCGGTGTGGCGGAGGTGCGGTTTCAACCGGTTGATGTCAGCCCGCATGTCTATGATGGCGGTTGGGAGTTTTATGTTGGCGGCGGGATTGCCGCGCTGGATTGCGATGGGGATCACCTGCCAGAGTTGGTGGCCGCAGGGGGGGAGAATATGCCGGTTCTGCTGCGCAATCGTAGCAGCGCCGGGGGCGAGGTGCAGTTTGAAGCGCGGACGCCCGATGCCCTTAACCTGCCCGGGACCATCGGGTTTTACCCGGTGGACATAGACAGCGACGGGCTTCTTGATCTTGTGGCCCTGCGGGTTGGGCAAAACCGCCTCTTCAAAGGGGGACTGGACTGTCAGTTTGACCCGATGGACGTTGGCGGGTTTGACGGCGGTACGGGGTGGACAACGGCTTTTTCGGCGACATGGGAAGGGCAGGCGGATCTGCCGACGCTTGCATTTGGAAACTATGTAGATCGAGAAAACCCGAAGGGGCCGTTTGAGGCCTGCGATGACAATGATCTGTTCCGCCCTGATGGTGAGGGGTATGTGCAAAGCGCGCTCTCGCCTGGGTTCTGCCCGCTGTCGATCCTGTTTTCAGACTGGAGTGGCGCAGGGCGGGCCGACCTACGGATGAGCAATGACCGGCATTACTATGTCAAAGATGGCGCAGAGCAGCTTTGGGCTATGGAAGACATGCCGCGGCTTTATGGGGAGGCAGATGGCTGGGCCACGCATATGCTATGGGGGATGGGGATTGCGCAGCGGGATCTTGATTTTGATGGGATCAGTGAGGTGTTCCTCTCTTCGATGGGGGACCAGCGCCTGATGAAGCGGGTGGACCCTTTGCGGCCCACATTTGAGGATGTGCCGTATGAATTGGGCACATCGGCACATCGCCCCTTTGTGGGCGATGATGGGCGGCCTTCGACGGGCTGGCATATCGCCTTTGGTGATGTGAGCAACGATGGGTTGGATGATGTGTTCATTGCCAAGGGCAATGTGCAGCAGATGCCCGGCGCGGCGATGGAAGATCCCAACAACCTTTTGATACAACAGGTGGACGGGCGTTTTGCGGAGCATGGTGATCTGGCCGGTATCGCAAGCATGGCCCGCAGCAGAGGCGCAGCGCTCGTGGATCTGAATGCTGATGGGCTTCTGGATCTTGCGGTGGTCAATCGCCGTGCGCCGCTGGAAGTCTATCAGAACATCTCTGAGGCAGAGGGGGGCTGGATTGATGTGGATCTGCGCCAGAGCGGTGTCAATGCATTTGCCGTGGGCGGGGTGATTCAAGTGTCTGCCCCGGATTTTGCCACGCGCATGCGGGAGGTGACGGTTGGGGGGGGACATGCCGGTGGCGTGGCTGTGCCTGCGCATTTTGGCCTTGGGGCGGCGTCAAATGTGACGGTGCGCGTGGTCTGGCCTGATGGGTTGATCTCAGACATCATAGATGTCAAAGCCGGTCAGCGCTTGCGGCTTGAACGAGAGGGGGATGTGGTTGTGGCGCGGCGCTACTGAGCCGCGATCCCATCCAATGGCAGGCCCGAGGGCACGGCATCAGGCACGCCAAGGCGGCCTTTGATGGCATCATAGTCTGTGAGGGTTTCGAGAAAAGCGAGGATATCGCTGACCTCCTGATCAGAGAGAGCGATCGCGGGCAATTCATTGGCTCCGGCGATTTGCAGGACGTCAATTTTGCGCTCTAATACAATGAAGTCACTGTTAAAATTCCCATCCGAGAATGTGGATTGATCGGCCTCATAGGCGAGCAGTGCCGGGACCGGATCAAGGTGGTGGCGCACCACATCTTCAAGGCGCGTGTATGCTCCGCTGTGCCCATAGGGGGCGGTTTGCGTGACATTGCGCAATGAAGGGGTGCGGAAGCGGTAGAAATCCTCCTCCGCCCCGGTGACGCGCCCGCGGCCCACATCCCGGTTGTGGCGCTCAAACCGTGCGGCTTTGCCCGGGCCGATCTGTGGCATGGCAATGGCATGAAAGCTATGATCCGTCTGAAACTGTCCGGCGTGACAGCTGCTGCACTGCGCCTTGCCATAAAACAATTCCATGCCCACAAGTGCCTCTTCTGAAAGTGGCGTCTCATCGCGCAGGTAGGCATCAAAGGCTGCGGCATCGGCGCGCCATTCAAAGGCGATGAAGGCGGCCATGGCGTTGGCGATGTCGTGGAATTTGATCGGGGCCTGCGCGCCGATCACGTCGTCAAACGCGCTGCGATAGGCGGGGATGGCGGCCACGCGCTGCGCCAGGATGTCCCAGGCTCCGCCGGGCCCGGTGAGCTGCCCAAGGCGCACGGCCTGGCTGACATCGTTTTCGGAGTAATGCCCGGCCATTTCATCAGGGGAGAGGACGGGGAACATGGCCTGCGCAGAGAGCGCGTTGTCAAAGCCCATTTCCATTTCAGACCCCAGTGGTGTGCGAATGCCGGAGGGGCGGCTGGGATCATCTTCAAGCCGGCCATCGTGAAAGAAGACTGTGAACTCGGTCGCGCCAAGGTTCCAGAGCGCGGGGGCATTGCGGGGGATGCGTTGTTCCGGCGGATTTTGCGGATCAATCTTGCGCTGCAGTCCCAGTCCCGTGGCCCCATCTCCTAACCCCAGAGACAAGCCGTCGGACGTGCCGAGGTCCGGGTGATGGCAGCTGGCGCAGGAGACGGTTTTGTTGCCTGAGAGGATCGGATCATAAAACAGAAGCTGGCCGAGTTTGACTTCAGCCATATCCTGTTCCGGGAAGAGCGCATCCGCCTCTGGCAAGGGGGCCGCGGCAAGCATGATGGGCATGAGGGCGGCGGTGCAGAGCAAGAGGTGGCGCATGGCTGATCTTCCTTTGGCAAAATCCACCGCATCGATGATGTGGTGCGATGGATTTAATTTAAGTATGTCTAAAAATTATTGTAAAACAATTTTTTAGACAAAACGGTTCACGTGGTTTTCCAGTATCTCCTGACGCCCGGATTTTGGAGTTGGATTGATTTTTCCGCTCAGCACATCGGCAAAGCTGCTGTCCAGATCGCCTTCCAGCATGGCTTTGGCTTCGGCGGTGTCCCAGCCTGCGTAGCGGGCTTTGAGCGCATCCTCCAGACCGCCATCTTCGACCATGGCTGCGGCGGCTTTCAGGCCACGCGCGCAGACATCCATTGCGCCGATGTGGCTGGCGATCAGGTCTTCGGCGTCCAGAGATTGGCGGCGCAGTTTGGCGTCAAAGTTGGTGCCACCGGTGCCAAGCCCACCTGCTTTGAGGATGTGGTAATAAGTCAGTGCCACCTCGGGGACATTGTTGGGGAACTGATCCGTGTCCCAGCCGGACTGGTAGTCGTTGCGGTTCATGTCGATGGAACCAAGCACGCCAAGCGCGGCGGCGGTGGCAATCTCATGTTCAAAACTGTGACCGGCAAGGATGGCGTGGCCTTGCTCAAGGTTCAGTTTGACCTCTTTCTCAAGGCCGTATTTCTGCAGGAAGCCATAGCAGGTGGCGGCGTCAAAATCATATTGGTGCTTGGAGGGTTCCTGTGGTTTGGGTTCCACAAGGATGGTGCCCTCAAAGCCGATCTTGTGTTTGTAATCCACCACCATATTGAGGAAGCGGCCCATGTGATCGAGTTCGCGCCCCATGTCGGTGTTGAGCAGGGTTTCATAGCCCTCACGCCCGCCCCAGAGCACATAGTTTTCCCCGCCCAGACGTTTGGTGGCGTCCATGCAGGTTTTCACAGTGGCGGCGGAATAGGCAAAGACCTCGGGATCTGGGTTAGTGGAGGCCCCTGACATCCAGCGACGGTGGCTGAACATATTGGCGGTGCCCCAGAGCAGTTTGATGGTGCGAGTACTCATTTTTTCTTCAAAGTAATCAATGATCTCTTCGAAGTTCTTGAGGCTTTCGGCAAAGCTGTCACCTTCGGGGCGCACGTCTGCGTCGTGCCAGCAGAAGTAGGGCTGCCCGAGGATGTCAAACATCTCAAAGGCGGCGTCGGCTTTGACTTTGGCCATATCCAGGCGGGTTTGCGGATGCCAGGGGCGCTCAAAGGTTTGGCCGCCAAATGGGTCACCGCCTTCCCATGCAAAGCTGTGCCAATAGGCGACGGCAAAGCGCAGGTGATCCTCCATCCGTTTGCCCATGACAATTTCGTCAGGGTTGTAGTGGCGGAAGGCCATCGGATTGCTGCTGTCTGGCCCTTCATAGGTGGCGGGGGCGATGGCTTTGAAAAAATCGGTCATTGTGTCAGGGCCTTTATGCCGGGGTAAAGTTGGGCGAAGTCGGCATAGGCCGCTTCGTAGCTGTCGCGCAGATCGCTGCGGGGATGAACGGTTGTGCCGATCTCGGGGCGGGTCATGACGGCGTCAGGCGCGGCGTCGGTGGCGGCGCAGATCGCCAGCCGGGCGGCCCCCAGAGCGGCACCAAACTCACCGGCCTTGGGCAGAGAGATGGGCATGTTGAGCACGGTGGAGATGAGCTCCACCCAATAGCGGGACTGTGCGCCGCCGCCGATGGCGATCAGGCTGTCCAGTTGTGCGCCGGTTGTGCGCAGGGCATTCAGGTTGTCTCGCAGGGCAAAGGTGACCCCTTCGAGCACTGCCTGTGTCAGCGCGGCGTGATCGGCCCCCATATCAACATTGAGAAAAGCCCCGCGAATTTGTGCGTCATTGTGCGGGGTGCGTTCGCCTGACAGATAGGGCAGGAACCGCATGCTGCCCGGCCCATTAAGAGCGTCGCCGAGCAAGGCGGTGAGGTTTTGCGGGCTGTCTTGCAGATTGCGGGCCAGCCAATTCAGGCTGTCGGTGGCGGCGAGGATCACCCCCATCTGGTACCAGCGGTTTGGGATGGCGTGACAGAAGGTGTGCACGGCGCTTTCCGGTTGGGGCGCATAGGCATCACGCCCGGTCAGAAGCACACCGGAGGTGCCCAGCGACACAAAGCCATCGCCTTCATTCAGGGCCCCAATGCCGCAGGCCGCTGCGGCGTTGTCCCCGGCACCCGCGGCGACAACCACGGCTTTGGGCAGGCCCAGTTCCGCGGCGATGTTATCGCGTATTGTGCCAATGGCATCGCTGCCTTCAAACAGGGTGGGCATTTGGTTGGGGCGCATGCCGCTTTCAGAGAGCAATGTCTCAGACCAGCCTCTTGCGCCCACGTC
The DNA here is from genome assembly GCF_017744035.1 of Shimia sp. R11_0. Classification (NCBI taxonomy): domain Bacteria; kingdom Pseudomonadati; phylum Pseudomonadota; class Alphaproteobacteria; order Rhodobacterales; family Roseobacteraceae; genus Shimia; species Shimia sp. R11_0. Next base: position 357,290 of record NZ_JAGHQY010000003.1, read on the forward strand.
GAGCCAGCTTGTGCCTGCGCTGTCGGACAAGTCAGAGGCGTAGATGCCGGTCAGCCAGAAATTGAGGTAGTCTTTTGGCAGCAGAACTTTGGCGGTGCGGGCAAAAATCTCTGGCTCATGGGCCGCGACCCAGGCGAGTTTTGGGGCGGTAAAGCCGGGGAAGACGATATTGCCGGAGAGGCTGCGCATGTCTGCGATGTTGTCCAGTTCTTGGGCTTCTTTGGCGGCGCGGGTGTCATTCCACATTATGCAGGGCCGCAGGGGCATGCCGGTTTCATCCAGTAGATTTGCACCATGCATGTGGCCAGAGACGCCAATGCCTTTGACGGCGGCCATATGCGCCGGAAAATCTGCGCTCAATTGCGCGAAGACCTGCCGGCAGGCGTCAATCCAGTCGGCTTGGTTCTGTTCGCTCCAGCCTGCATGGGGACGGGCGGTGTCATACTGTGCTTCGCGTGCTGCAATGACGGTTTGCTGCGCATCGATCAGCAACGCGCGCAATCCGGATGTGCCCAGATCGAGTCCCACAAACATGGGTGGCCTCCCTTTGTCTCCTCTTTTTAATTTTTGCGTCAAATTAAATTGGAGATCAAATGGAAAATGACACGGAGAGGCAAATTTCGGGGGAAATCGGACACAGGTCGCGGGAAGTTCTTTTGAAAATAATGGTCAATATCAAAGAGATGTGGCCTTTGTTGGGGCAGGGAAAACTGGCCTTCGTTCTGGGGATAGCCTGTGCTTGACCTTCCACTTGCTGGAACCTTTATAGAGGGCGAGCACCCAAGAGAGACTCACAGGGAGACTTGCGGGGTGACGGATGGATTGAAAGACCGATGCAAACACTGACGTTTCAAATTGATGGCCTGAATTGTGCCGGATGTGTCTCGCGTGCTGAGAAAGCTTTGGCGGCGACGGATGGGGTGCGCAACGCACATGTGAACCTCGCAGATGAGATGGCGAGGGTGGAGGCAGAGGCGCTGTCTGTTGATAAGCTGGTGTCTGCCTTGCAGGCCGCAGGCTATCCGGCGCGGGAGGCCAGTGTGACCATGGATGTGTCCGGCATGAGCTGTGCGGGATGTGTGCGCCGGGCTGAGGCGGCTATGGCCGCAGGTCAGGGCGTTTTGGAGGCGGCGATCAATTTTGCGGCTGAGACGGCGACGGTGCGCTATCTAGAGGGTTCCGTGACGCCAAGCCAGATTGCGGCCTTGAGCACCAAGGCGGGCTATCCGGCGCGCCTGCAACAGAGCGGGGCGCCTGTGGTGGATCGCAAGGCAGATGAAGCGGCCAAGTTACGGCGTGATGTTTTGGTGGCGGCGGTGCTGGCCTTTCCGGTGTTTTGTGTGGAAATGGGGGGGCATCTTGTGCCGCCGTTTCATCACTGGCTGATGGGGACATTTGGCGTGACGCAGCTGCATGTGATGCAGTTTATTCTGACCACGCTGTTGCTGATCGGGCCGGGGCGGCAGTTTTATGTCAAAGGCTTTCCGGCTCTGCTTAAGGGCGCGCCTGAAATGAACTCTCTGGTCGCGGTGGGCACCAGTGCGGCCTATCTTTTCTCCGTGGTGTCGACCTTTGCCCCGCAGCTTCTGCCGGTGGGCGCGGCGCATGTTTATTTTGAGGCCGCCGCCGTGATTGTGGTGTTGATCCTGGCAGGGCGCTGGATGGAGGCGCGGGCAAAGGGGCGCACGGGGGAGGCCATACGGCAGTTGATCGGCTTGCAGCCGCGTGTGGCCCGCGTGGAGCGCAAGGGCGAGATCACAGAGCTTTCGATTGAGGAGGTGGCCTGTGGTGACGTGCTGCATTTGCGGCCCGGTGAGCGGGTTGCGGTGGATGGGCGCGTGCTGGATGGGCAATCCTATGTAGATGAAAGCATGATTTCTGGTGAGCCAGTACCCGTGTTGAAGACCGCCGATGCGCAGGTTGTGGCGGGCACGATCAATGGGCAGGGCAGCCTGCGCTATGAGGCGGAGAAAATTGGTGCGGAAACCATGCTGGCGCAGATTATTGCGATGGTGCGGGAGGCGCAGGGCACGAAGCTGCCGATACAGGCACGGGTGGATAAGATCACGGCAATCTTTGTGCCCGCTGTGATGTCGGTGGCCTGTCTGACCTTCCTTGTCTGGCTTGTTCTGGGGCCGCAGCCGAGCTTTGGCCCGGCGGTGGTGGCGGCGGTTGCCGTGCTGATCATTGCTTGCCCCTGTGCCATGGGGTTGGCCACGCCGACGTCGATCATGGTGGGCACCGGGCGTGCGGCGCAGCTTGGCGTATTGTTTCGCAAAGGTGATGCGTTGCAGTCTCTGCGTGAGTGTCAGGTGGTGGCGTTTGACAAGACTGGCACGCTGACCAAGGGCGCGCCAGCCTTGACGGATTTGCAAGTGACTGAGGGCTTTTACGATGCGGCGGTTCTGGCAGCTGTGGCCGCGGTGGAAGCACACTCGGAACATCCGGTGGCACGTGCACTGGTGCAGGCGGCGCAGGAGCGGGGGCTGACGCTGCCGCAGGCGTCTGGCTTTCATGCCGAAATCGGTATGGGCGCCGCTGCTACAGTGGCCGGGCAGCAGGTGCATGTTGGTGCAACGCGTTACATGGTTGCCTGCGACGTGGCGGTTGCGGAGCTTGCGCCGCAGGCGGATAGGCTTGCCGCAGCGGGAAAAACGCCGATTTTTGTGGCGATTGATGGGGTGTTGGCAGCGGTGATGGCTGTGGCAGATCCGGTCAAAGACGGCGCGCAGGCGGCGGTGGCGACCTTGCACGACCAAGGTTTGAAAGTGGCCATGATCAGTGGGGATCGCGCGCAAACGGCGCAGGTCCTGGCAAAAACGCTAGGGGTGGATCATGTTGTGGCGGATGTCTTGCCTGCCGGAAAAGTAGACGCGCTTGAGGCATTGCGCGCGGAGTTTGGCGCGGTCGCCTTTGTGGGTGACGGTATCAATGATGCGCCTGCACTGGCGGCGGCAGATGTGGGCATTGCCATTGGCACAGGCACGGATGTCGCGATTGAATCCGCAGATGTTGTGTTGATGTCGGGCGATGTGGGCGGCGTGGTGACGGCGTTTGATTGCAGCCGTCAGGTGATCCGCAATATCGGACAGAATCTTTTCTGGGCTTTCGGCTATAATGTAGCGCTGATCCCGGTGGCGGCAGGTGTGCTGGTGCCTTTTGGTGGACCGGCGCTGTCCCCCATGCTGGGTGCGGGGGCGATGGCTCTATCCAGTGTGTTTGTTCTCTCAAACGCGCTGAGGTTGCGCCGGATACAGTCGCCACTATGGAAGAAGGATGTGTGATGAATATCGGAGAAGTCGCCAAACGGTCTGGACTGCCAGCAAAAACCATTCGGTATTATGAAGACATTGGCTTTGTGACCCCGGCGCGGGGGGACAATGGCTATCGCAGCTTTGGGGAGAAAGACCTGCACAAGCTGGCCTTTCTGGGACGTGCGCGCGGGCTGGGATTTTCGATTGAGGACTGTCGCACACTGCTTGCGCTTTACGAGGATCAGGGCCGTGCGAGTGCGGACGTGAAGCGGGTAGCGCAGAAGAACCTCAATGAGATTGATCGCAAGATTGCCGATTTGCAGGCGATGCGCGGCACATTGAGCCATCTGGTGGCGACCTGTGCAGGCGACGGGCGGCCAGATTGCCCGATTTTGGAGGATTTGGGGCGCAGGTAACGCCTTGATGTCACAAAAGGATTGCGCAATGCCTGCGCCGTAGTAGCATTGCCGCATGGAACCCATTCACTACGCGCTTTTGCTATCTTTGTTTGCCGGTCTGGCGATCCCCGTTGGGGGCGCATTGGCCCGCTGGGCGCATATTGCCAATCGTGCTGTGGAGGCGCGGGTTCTCAAATCTGTGACTGCTTTTGGCGGCGGGGCGTTGCTCTCTGCTATTGCGCTGGTGCTGGTGCCGGAAGGGGCGGAGGCTTTGCCTGCTACGCTGGCTGTTGGGCTCTTGCTGGCGGGTGGTCTGTGTTTTGCCATTGTCGATTGGGTGCTGGCGCGGGCAGGGGGCAGTGGTGCGCTGGTTTTGGCGATGCTGTTGGATTTTCTGCCTGAAGCCATGGCGCTGGGGGCGTTGTTGGTGACCGAGGCGGCCACGGCGAAGCTTTTGGCGGTGATGATGTTTTTGCAGAACCTGCCGGAAGGGTTCGCCGCCTTTCGCGACATTTGGGCCCAAGGCAAGCTGAGCGCGAGTAAGGTGCTTTTGGTGTTTGTTGCGCTGGCCGGGCTGGGGCCGCTTTGTGCCGGGATTGGATTTGCGGTGTTGTCCGATGATCCTGAAATTCTGGGCGGCATCATGATCTTTGCCGCCGGAGGTATTCTCTATCTGGTGTTTCAGGACATTGCGCCCGAGGCGCATGAGCCGGGGCTCTATGCGCCAGCGCTGGGGGCCGTGGCAGGTTTTGCGCTGGGACTGGCGGGGGATATGCTGATTGGATAAAAGTGGGCGGTTCGCAAACCCAGCCCTTAGTGATCGAAAGTGTGCGCGAAAGCGCTGAAGGCGCGAAGCTTGAATCCTCTGTGATCGTTTTACCAATGAAAATTACGCTTTCAGCCGCTCAGCGACACTGCTACCTTCGCGGTATGAAACAGTATGTATTTACCTTCGTAATTGCGGTTCTGACGTCCGCTCAACAGAGTTTTGCATGCTATCCTGACCCCCAATTCGATTATGACGACGTTGGTTCTCAAGCCGTTTCGATTGTTACGGCAAAGGTCAGTGCTGTTGATTTTAGGAAGGGTGATAGCCAGTCCTGTTGGCATGTCAGCTATTCCGGCGCTAGCTATCTGCACGGGAAAGGTGAAAGTGAGTTCTCAGTGACTACCTGTACGTCGGAAGTTTATCAAATTGAGATGACGGCACAGGAAGTTGAGGGTTTGGACTATCTCGGTTTCGTCGAGGGGGCTGAGGTCTTGATCGGGGTGGCAGAGAAACAAGAAAACCGACCTGAGCTGCGTTATGCCATTCCTTCGTGTTGGGGGCCACTTCACGTCAACCTGAGTAAGTTCTCCCGCGTAGAGCGTAAAAAGTTTGTGCAAGATGTTTTGAACCAAGTCACAAGTAAACAATGACCGCTTGAACCGCAGGCCATGATCTAATGAAAAGGGCCGCCCGGAGGTAGCCCTGTTCGTGATCAAGCAGGCTTTTATCGCCGGATCAGGCGAGGTCTTTGTAAGAGACCTCTTTGGCATCTACCCCTTCGCCCACCTTATCACGGCGCACCAGCAGGCGGTTGAGGGCGTGGATATAGGCTTTGGCGGAGGCCACCACCGTGTCGGTGTTCGCCGACTGTCCTGTTGCAATCACGCCGCCTTCTTCCAGGCGCACAGACACAGTGGCCTGCGCATCGGTGCCTTCGGTCACGGCGTGTACCTGATAGAGTTGCAGGCGGGCCGTGTTGGGGTGGATCTGACGGATCGCTTTGAAGGTCGCATCAACCGGGCCGTCGCCTTCGGAGGTGGCGGTGATGTCTTGGCCGTCCACTTCCATTTCCACAGTGGCCTCTGCCGGGCCACCGGTGCCGCAGACCACTTTCATGGAGACCAGTTGCAGGCGGTCATCCTCATCTTCGCCGCTGCCCGCGCGCACCAGCGCCACGATGTCGTCGTCAAACACCTCTTTCTTGCGGTCCGCCAGCTCTTTGAAACGCACAAAGATGTCCTTGAGCTGATTGTCGGCCACTTCAAAGCCCAGCTGTTCGAGCTTGTCGCGCAGCGCCGCACGGCCGGAGTGTTTGCCCAGCGGCAGGGAGGTGCCGGAGAGGCCCACATCTTCGGGGCGCATGATCTCAAAGGTTTCTTTGTTTTTGAGCATGCCGTCCTGATGGATGCCGCTTTCATGGGCGAAGGCGTTTTTGCCAACGATGGCTTTGTTGAACTGCACCGGGAAGCCAGAGACGGTGGCCACACGGCGGGAGATGTTCATGAGCTTGGTTGTGTCGATGCCCGTGGACCATGGCATGATGTCGTTGCGCACCTTGAGCGCCATCACGACTTCTTCGAGCGCGGTGTTGCCCGCACGTTCGCCCAGACCGTTGATGGTGCATTCAATCTGACGCGCACCACCCGCCACAGCGGCGAGTGAGTTGGCTGTCGCCATGCCAAGGTCATTGTGGCAGTGGGTGGCAAAGATCACATCATCCGCACCCGGCACGGTCTCGATCAGCTTCTTGATCAGATCGGCGCTTTCCATTGGGGCGGTGTAACCCACGGTGTCGGGGATATTGATGGTGGTGGCGCCCGCCTTGATGGCGATTTCGATCACGCGGCAGAGGTAATCCCATTCGGTGCGTGTGGCATCCATCGGAGACCACTGCACGTTCTCACAGAGGTTGCGGGCGTGGCTGACGGTTTCGTGGATCTTATCGGCCATCTCATCCATGGTGAGATTGGGAATGGCCCGGTGCAGCGGAGAGGTGCCGATGAAGGTGTGAATGCGGTTTTTCTCCGCGTGTTTCACTGCCTCCCAGCAGCGGTCGATGTCGGCAAAATTGGCCCGCGCCAGACCGCAGATGCGGGAATTCTTGGAGCGTTTTGCAATCTCGGACACGGCGGCAAAGTCGCCTTCCGACGCGATGGGGAAACCGGCTTCGATGATGTCCACGCCCATGTCATCCAGCATCTCGGCAATTTCGAGCTTTTCATCATGGGTCATGGTGGCGCCGGGGCTTTGTTCGCCGTCGCGCAGGGTGGTGTCAAAAATAACGACGCGGTTGTCGGACATGGGGATCTTCCTATTCAGATATGCGGGGCGGCAGGCTGTGTGGTGACACAGGTGCCTGAATACAAGGGCTGGCGCAGCGCTTTGTGAGGGCTGTAGACGCATAAAAACGATTTTGGATCAGTGTGATATGCGATTTTCACGAGGATGTTCCTACGGTCCTGATGTCTGTCTTCGCCAGTGGGGTGGGCAAGTGTGACGCGTCCATTTCTCCTCTGAGCACGCGCGCCGACAGGGTCACGCTCAGAGGCGGACTAGGAGTAGGTCAAGGCCACGCGCAAAAGGCGCCGGAAGGCGCGCAGCGTTTGCGATATGGGCGTTGGTCATCATGGGCGCGATTTATACATGCCGCCTGATAAATGAAAAGAGCAAAATTGCGTGGATCTTGCACGGGGCAATCTGCTGCGCAGTGTTGGATCCAAGCGGGGTCATGCTGCGTATTGCGAAAGAGAGAGAAGGAGGGCGCGGCATGCGGGCCTTGGTGATTGGGGAGAGTGGTGGCATTGGCGCGGCTGTGGCACAGGTGCTTCGGGCAAAGGGCGGGGAGGTTGTTGGTCTCTCACGCAGTCGCGATGGTTTCGATCTGACGCAGCCGGAACAGGCGGATCGTGCGCTGTTGGCGATTACAGGGGCGTTTGATCTGATTTTTGTGGCTTCGGGGGCTCTGACGGTGACACGCACAGGGCCAGAAAAATCTCTGCGTGATCTGAGTGCGGAGGAACTGACGGCGCAATTTGCGGTCAACACCATTGGCCCGGCTTTGGTGCTCAAACATGCGGCGCGCTTACTGCCCCGTAGGGAGCGCGGTGTTTTTGCAGCCCTGTCGGCGCGGGTTGGGTCGATTGGCGACAATCGCGCAGGGGGCTGGTACTCCTATCGTGCCTCAAAGGCGGCGCTCAATCAGATTGTCCATTGTGGGGCGATTGAACTGGCGCGCAGTCACAAGCAGGCGGTCTGTGTCGCGCTGCATCCCGGTACGGTCGAGACCGCTTTTACGGCCAATTATCCCAGTCATGAAAAACACTCCGCGCAGACCGCCGCCGTGAAGTTGCTTGCGGTGCTTGATGGATTGGAGGCTGAGGAAAGTGGCGGGTTCTTTGACTACTCTGGTGCAAAGGTTGTCTGGTAGCCCATAAAAAAGCCGCGCAGAGGGGCGCGGCTTTGCGGATTCACGGAAATAGAGGGGTCAGCCGTCGTTTTGTGGGGCGGCCTCGGAGAGGGTGCCATCGCTCCAGTTTCCGCTGCGCTCCTCGCCGGAGGCGTATTTCATCGTGCCTTCTCCCTGACGTTTGCCGGCTTTGAATGTGCCTTCATAGACGTCGCCATTGGCATAGGTTGCGGTGCCAACACCGTCGATTTCGCCATTTTGCCACTCGCCCGCATATTTGAAGCCGTCCGGCATGACAATTTCGCCAATGCCGTGGCGCTGACCGGCGGTGAATTGGCCTGTGTAGACTGTGCCATCTGCATAGGAGGCTTTGCCCATGCCCTCGCGCTGGCCATTTTGCCATTCGCCTTCGTAGCGATAGCCATCGGCATAGGTCATCACGCCACGACCGTGGTTTTTGGCGCTTTGAAATTCGCCTTCATAGATGAGACCATTGGCATAAGTCGCTTTGCCAACACCATCAATCACGCCAGCTTTCCAATCCCCTTCATAGGTTGAATTGTCTGTATAGGTGATTTTGCCCTGACCATCGGCCAGATCATCCTTGAATTGACCAACATAGATGGAGCCGTCCGGGTAGGTGACTTTGCCATTGCCTTCGATGTGGCCATTCACCCAGTTGCCTGTGTAAACATAGCCGTCGGTGCCGGTGAAGGTGCCGTTGCCATGGCGCAGGTCGGCTTGAAAATCACCTGCATATGTGTCGCCATTGGCATAGGTCACGGTGCCCTGTCCCTGACGCTGACCGCCCACAAGCTGACCAACATAGATGTCGCCATTGGGTTGTGTCAGCGTGCCATCGCCTTCGATCTGACCTGCGGCCCATGTGCCTTCGTAAATCAACCCACCGGGCATTGTCAGACGGCCCTGACCTGCGCGTTCACCTGCTTTGATCTCACCGTCATAAATGGTGCCGTCTTTGTAGGTGATTTTGCCAAGGCCTTCTTTGACACCATTGATCCAATCCCCTTCGTAGCGATAGCCCGCCGGGCTGATCATCACGCCTTTGCCGTGGTGATTGGCATTTTGAAAGCTGCCTTCATAACGCACGCCATTGGCATAGAGTGCCACCCCTGTTCCGGTGATCTTACCGTCGGACCAGTCGCCTTCGTAGGTGCCGCCATCTGTGAAGGTGATTTTGCCAAAACCATCGGGTTTGCCTTTGGCAAAGCTGCCTTCATAGACGGAGCCATTTGGAAAACGGGCGAGGCCTTGTCCGCGAATTTCGCCGTCGAGCCATTCCCCTTCATATTCATAGCCATTGGGCAAACGGTAAGTGCCGGTGCCGTGTTGAAGCCCGCCTTTGAAGGTGCCTTCGTATACGCCGCCGTCGTCATATTGCTTGGTCAGAACTTGGCTGTCCTGCGCGAAGGCCGATGTGCCTGCCAGCAGGATGGCTAGAGTAAGTGCCTGAGTTCTTCTCATAATTTTGGACCCGAATTTTCCCCAAATCTGCCATGCGTTGTAGAGCAGGGCGTTAACGTGATTTTAGGCCAAGGGCTCTTTCGGAGCAAACGGTTTTGCGAGATCGCGCACAAAGGGCGCGAAACATCCTCTTTCGTGAAGGTATGCTTTGCACTTTTCCTCGCTGTGATCTCTGCTACATCTCATCTCAAAGCTGTTGGCACAGGAGAGCAGATATGGCCGATACATTCCGTTTGACGTTGGCACAGGCCAATCCGGTCATGGGGGATTTGGCGGGCAATGCCGATAAAGTGCGTGAAATATGGGCGCAGGCCAAGGCAGCAGGCGCAGATATGGTGGCCTTTCCTGAAATGTTCATCGTGGGCTACAACGCGCAGGATCTCATCCTCAAGCCGGCGTTGCAGGATGCTGCGCTGGCAGAAATCGAGGTGCTGGCACGGGAGTGTGCCGAGGGGCCGGTTGTGACGGTTGGCGGGCCGCTTCGCGAAAATGGCGATCTGTTTAATGCCTATTTTGTGCTCAAAGGTGGTAAGATTGCGCATATTCAACGCAAGCACCATTTGCCCAATTACACGGTCTTTGATGAAAAGCGTCTCTTTGCGCAAGGCCCTATGGGCGGCCCTTATGACGTGAATGGGGTGCGGGTGGGCTCGCCGATCTGCGAAGATGCCTGGTTTGAAGACGTGCCGGAAACCTTGGAGGAAACCGGGGCGGAAATCCTCGTGGTGCCCAATGGCTCCCCTTATTACCGTGACAAGTTTGACCGGCGCATCAACCATATGGTGGCGCGGGTGGTCGAAACTGGTCTGCCGCTTGTCTATCTCAATATGGTGGGCGGGCAGGACGATCAGGTGTTTGATGGCGGCTCTTTTGTTCTCAATCCCGGTGGGCAACTGGCGATGCAGTTGCCGGTGTTTGATGAGGCGGTGGCCCATATTGATTTTGAGCGCACTGCGGATGGGTGGCGGTGTCAGGACGCGCCCAAGGCGGTTTTGCCTGCCGGCGAAGAGCAGGATTATCGCGTCTGTGTTGAAGCGCTGCGCGATTATATGGGCAAGAGTGGTTTCAAGAAGGTGCTGCTTGGGCTGTCTGGCGGCATCGACAGCGCGCTGGTGGCCACCATTGCGGTGGATGCGTTGGGGGCTGAGAATGTGCGCTGTGTGATGTTGCCATCTGAGTATACCTCGCAAGGCTCATTGGATGACGCCGAAGACATCGCCAAGCGTCTCGGCGTGCATTACGACTATGTGCCCATCGCCGAAGGGCGCGCGGCAATCACCAATACGCTGGCACCGCTTTTTGCGGGCATGGAAGAGGGTCTGGCCGAAGAAAACATCCAGAGCCGTCTGCGCGGGTTGCTGTTGATGGCCATGTCCAACAAATTTGGCGAGATGCTGCTGACCACGGGCAATAAATCGGAGGTCGCGGTGGGCTATGCCACGATTTATGGCGATATGGCGGGCGGCTATAACCCGATCAAAGACATGTATAAAACCCGTGTGTTTGAGACCTCGCGTTGGCGCAATGCGGTGCATCGCGACTGGATGATGGGGCCTGAGGGCGAGGTTATTCCGGTGAACATCATCGACAAGCCGCCCTCTGCGGAGCTGCGTCCGGATCAGAAGGATGAAGACAGTCTGCCGCCTTATGACGTGCTGGATGCGATCCTGTACATGCTGGTGGATGAGGATAAATCCGTCGCCGATTGTGTGGCCGCCGGATATGATCGGGACACTGTTAAGCGGGTGGAGCATCTGGTCTACATCAGCGAGTACAAACGCTTTCAGTCTGCCCCCGGTGCGCGGTTGAGCAAGAAAGCCTTTTGGCTGGATCGCCGCTATCCGATTGTGAACCGGTTCCGCGATCCAAGCTGACGCGTGTAAAGCGCGGCAAAAACGTAATTCAGTTCAATTGAGCAGAGGAGCCCGTAGCCTGAATTGGCGTGGGCTTCTCTGAAAATTTCTAGTTTCCTTTTTCGGATCCAGAACTCCTTTATTCTTTTTATGCTATCGTGCCAGTAAACGGTCATCAGAGGGCGCCATGCGTGTTACAAATACTCGGCAGAAGTGGCTTTTTGTTCTTATTGTTACGGCGAGTTCCGTTCTGGCTTCGCTGACCATTACAGCGTTTTTGTCACCAACGGGGCTGAGTTCTGTCGCCTTCATTCCCGCGGTATCGGTTCCGTTGATTGTTGCTCCGATCGCCTCCTATGTGGCGGCGCAGATGATGTTGCGGATTTATGAACTGAATGCGCGTCTGACCTATCTTGCGACCCATGATCAGATGACCGGACTTTTGAATCGGGGCGCGTTTTTTGAGCGACTGGAAGGTCTCGGAAGACAGAGATCTGGGGCGCTGATGATGGCCGATATCGATAAGTTCAAGAGTATCAATGACACGTTTGGACATGACGTAGGTGACAAAGTGATTTGTTCCGTGGCCAAGACGATTCATGCGCAAGCGGGCCAAGGCAGCGTGGTTGCACGATTTGGGGGGGAGGAATTTGTGGCCTTCTGTCCGGGCGTTGTTGCGGAGGATGCTGTGGCTTTGGCGGAATTGGTGCGTGCCGCTGTGGCGCAGCAGGAGGTGCCTTTGGAAGGAGAGGTTTTGAAAGTGACCGTTTCCATTGGTCTCAAACCTATGGGGGAGGCCTGTGATGTTGATCAGGCGCTCACATCGGCAGATCAGGCGCTTTACGTGGCCAAACGTGATGGGCGCAACAAGGTGGTGTCCCAAGCCGCTTAAGCTGACGATCAGGTGGTGCCCCAGAGGGTGGCAAAGAAAAAGGCGCTCCAGTGAGAAGCGCCTTTTTTGTTTTTGCTTTTGGCGATTTAGCCGCGTGCTTTGATGACCTGTAGCAGTGGCATCAGGGAGGCCATGTCTGGACCATTTTTCTGACCCGTCAGAGCCTTGCGCAGCGGCATGAAGAGGCCGCGGCCTTTGCGGCCTGTGGCCTCTTTGACGGCGGCGGTCCATGTGGACCATGTGTCGTCGTCAAACGGACCTTCGGGCAGGAGTTTCATGGCTTCTGCAATGAACTCTTTGTCTTCGTCGTCGATCTCTGGCTCGGCCCCATTGGTGTAGAGATCCCACCATTTGCCCAAGTCGTTGAGCGTGGTGATATTGTCGCGGGTCACGTTCCAAAAACGCTCGGCCTTGTCGGCGGGCACACCCACTGCGGTGATGGCCTCGGCCACCTCTGCGAGAGGTTTTTCGTGCAGCACTTTGGCGGTCAGCGGGTAGAGATCGTTGACGTCAAATTTGGTGGGCGCGGCACCGAATTTGGAGGTGTCAAAGCCCTCAGCGATTTCGTCAAGATTGGCGCGCAGTTCCACCGGATCAGAGCTGCCCAGACGGGCCATCAGGCTCAGGAGCGCCATGGGCTCCACACCCGCTTCACGCAAATCGCGCAGCGCCAATGTGCCAAGGCGTTTGGAGAGCGCCTCGCCCTGTGGGCCGGTCAGCAGGGAATGGTGGGCAAAGTTTGGCACAGCGCCGCCCAGGGCTTCGATGATCTGAATTTGGGTGGCGGTGTTGGTCACGTGGTCAGAGCCGCGCACAACATCGGTGATGCCGTAGTCGATGTCATCACAAACGGAAGCCAGCGTATAGAGGAACTGGCCATCTGCGCGGATCAGCACCGGATCAGACACGGAGGCCGCATCAATCGAGCGATCGCCAAGAATGCCGTCGGTCCATTCAATTCGGGCGTGATCGAGTTTGAACCGCCAGTGGCCATTGCCGCGCTCTTCGCGCAGTTTGGCCTTTTCATCGTCAGACAGCGCCAGTGCGGCGCGGTCGTAGACCGGTGGCTTGCCCATGTTGAGCTGTTTCTTGCGCTTCAGATCCAGTTCCGTTGGTGTTTCAAAACACTCATAGAAGCGGCCCATGTCGCGCAGTTGCTGTGCAGCATCTTCATAGCGCTCCAACCGGTCAGATTGCTTTTCGATGCGGTCCCATGTCAGGCCAAGCCATTCGAGGTCTTGTTGAATGGCATCCACATATTCCTGCTTGCTGCGCTCTGGGTCTGTGTCATCGATGCGCAGAATAAAGGTGCCGCCGGCTTTGCGGGCGATCAGGTAGTTCATCAGCGCAGTGCGCAGGTTGCCAACGTGAATATAGCCAGTGGGCGAGGGGGCGAAACGGGTGGTGGTCATCAGATTCTCCTGTTGAGGTTTCCATTTCCACAAGTTGCGCGTCTTGTCCACTGTTCGGGCTGTTTTGCGCTTATTTCACAGGTGACACCGTATGCCCCACGCCGTGTCACCTTTGCGTGAAAATGCATCCAAACACTGGGGTTTTGCGTAACCACGCTACTACATTCAACAGACGATATTTTGACAGCAGCGGGAGAGGACCAATGTCAAATAAGACTGGAGTGACGCGGCGTGGATTGATTGCGGGTGCGGCGGCGGTGCCGATTGCAGCGACGATGGCGCCGCAAATGGCGCGGGCCAAAGCGGAGATGAAGGGGGTTGGCATGACCCGTTTTAACCGCATGAAGCTTGGCAATTTTGAAGTCACCACTTTGCTGGTGGGCACAAGAACCGTTGAAAATCCTCAAAGCATTTTTGGTATGAATGTCAGTGGTGAAGAGTTTGCGGAAGTCTCTGCGGCGGCCAACATCCCAACCGACGCGGCGCAGTTCTTCTTCACGCCAACCGTGGTGAACACCGGCAATGAGCTTGTGCTGTTTGACGCGGGGCTGAGCCCGGAGAGCATCACTGGTGCTCTGGAGGCGGCGGGATATGCGGCGGATCAGATTGACACAGTGGTGATCACCCACATGCATGGAGACCACGTTGGCGGTGTGGCCGGTGAAAACGGTGTGACATTCGCCAATGCGAAGCATGTCACTGGGCGTGTGGAATTTGATGCTTGGGCCGCAAGTGACAGCAATAAGGCCTTTGAGGGCAAGATCCGCCCTAATGCAGAGCGTTTTGATATGATTGAAGCCGGTGCCAGCGTGGGCAGTGGCATCACGGCAGAAGCTGCCTTTGGGCATACGCCTGGCCATATGGCTTACCGCATCGAGAGTGAGGGCAAGCAGCTGATGATTGCCGCGGATTTTGCCAATCACTATGTCTGGTCGCTGGCTTATCCGGACTGGGAAGTGAAGTTTGACCGCGACAAGGCAGCCGCCGCGGCGACCCGTCGTAAAATGCTGGACATGCTGGCCGCGGATCAGATCCCTTTTGTGGGCTACCACATGCCCTGGCCCGGTGTGGGATATGTTGAAACACATGAAGGTGGCTATAAATACGCGCCTGCAAGCTATCAATTGATGCTTGGTTGACGCTTCTTTGCGGAATGTCAGCGGTGTTTGAATCAGAGCGCTGCTGACACTTTCAGAGACCAAAGAAGGCTTCATTACCTTTGGATTGGGGTCAGTCTATGATTTTGGTACCAAGTGTTTTGAGGTGGTGGTCCACCATTGCAGTTTCTGAGCCTGTGAGAGTTTGATGGCGCGGGTAGATTGGTGCGGCGCGATCGTTGAGGATCGGCGCGTCCCATCCTTGCGTTGTTGTGAAAAAGTCGGCCACGGCGTCTTCGCCCAAACGATGCAGAAATCCCTGCGCGACCACATCAATATAGCTCAGCAGGATCGGGTGCTGGATGTCTTCTTCGGTTTTGTGATCGGACGAGACCTGATACACCGCAACATCAAGCGTGTCTGACAACGGGTGTGCCACCTGTGTTGAAATACCAACGCGATCGTAAGCAAATTCTCTTTCATCCAGTACGGCCCAATCATTCTTGGGGACTTGAGCGATCAATCCGTGGATATGGCTTTCGGCATGGCGCTCCACGGACAGGAAGGCAATGGGCCGAAGAGATGTGTGATACCAGACACGGCGCCATCCATGCAGGGTTGCATCATGGGCTTCATCGTAGCCATGGGTGTGCAAGTTGACGAGGCTGCCGTAGCCAAAGAAGTAAGATCCGCTCATGAGAGTATGACCGACCATGTGTGTTGATCCATGTCAATGCCTCACAAAAAGGTGTCTGACAGTATTCTGCCACTTGGCCGCCTTGCGCGGTGCATTGAAGAAGGCAGCCAGATGCGCATCACCAAACGGACCAATATTGCCATGCGCGTGCTGATGTTTTGCGCGGCAAACCGTGGGCGGTTGGTCACCAAACACGAGATTGCCAAAGCGTGTAACGCATCCGAAAACCACTTGGCGCAGGTGATCCATCAACTGGCTTTGATGAAGGTTCTGAAAACCCATCGCGGGCGCAATGGGGGGCTTGAGCTTGCGCATGAACCTTCCGAAATTCAGGTGGGCGCGATTTTTCGGGAGATGGAGGCACCGGTGCCTTTGGCGGAGTGTTTTGCCGATGTGGATGACACCTGTCCTTTGGTGTCTGCCTGTCGTTTGCGGGATGCGCTGCATGATGCGGCAGAGGCGTTTTACAAAAGGCTTGATGAGGTTACGCTGGACACGCTGACTTGTAACAATCAGGCGTTGCTTAATATTTTGGCGCCTGTTCGGTGCTCGGCATAGGTCCATTGGTGCTTCACAATAAGCAGCGGTGATCGCGTAATAAAATTACGCGATATAGTGACTTGCCACCTCGTAAATCGCACACTAGGTTCCGGTTAAGGTGAATCGGGAGAACTGGATTTTCCAGTGCCGAAGGAGCAACCGCCCCGGAAACTCTCAGGCCAACGGGACCGACCACCGACATAACACTCTGGAGAGTGATGCTCAGATCCGGGCATCCGCCGAAGGGATAACGATCTCAGGCGCAGGGACAGAGGGGGCATCGCTCGTGTACGTCAGTACGCGGTAATGGGATGCCGGATGTGACCATTTGATGGATACGCCCGGAAGGAAGAGGGCGACGCAAATGGAAGAGCTGAAACAGACAGCGCTTTTTGATCTGCATGTAGAACTCGGCGCCAAGATGGTGGGATTTGCGGGCTATAGCATGCCTGTGCAATATCCGCTTGGCGTGATGAAAGAACACCTGCACACGCGACAGGCCGCTGGCCTGTTTGATGTCAGCCACATGGGGCAGGTGGTGCTGCAAGCAAAGAGCTATGAGGACGCAGCGCGTGCGTTTGAAACGCTGGTGCCGCAGGATGTGCTTGGGCTGGGCGCTGGGCGACAGCGCTATGGTTTTTTTACCAATGAGGCAGGCGGCATTGAAGATGACCTGATGTTTGCCAACCGTGGGGATCACCTGTTTGTGGTGGTGAATGCGGCCTGCAAAGAGGCCGACATTGCGCGCATGACAGCGGCTCTTGCGCCGGATGTTGTGGTGACAGAAATCACCGATCGCGCGCTTGTGGCCTTGCAGGGGCCTGCGGCGGAAGCGGCCTTGGCGCGGCTCAACCCGGCGGTGGCCGATATGGCCTTTATGGACTTTGCCGAGGTGGAGCTGGAGGGGGTGGCTTGTTGGGTCAGCCGGTCTGGATATACCGGTGAAGACGGCTATGAGATTTCCATCCCCGAGACTGAGGCTGCGGGGCTTTGCCGCAAACTTCTGGACATGGACGACGTGGAACCCATTGGTCTTGGTGCGCGTGACAGCCTGCGTCTGGAAGGTGGGCTTTGCCTTTATGGCAATGACATTGATGCGACCACCTCCCCGATTGAGGCAGCCTTGACCTGGGCCATTCAGAAGGTGCGCCGCGCAGATGGCGCGCGCGCTGGCGGTTTCCCCGGTGCGGATCGTATCTATGGCGATCTGGCAGAAGGCGTGGCGCGCAAACGCGTGGGGCTTGCGCCACAGGGGCGGGCCCCGATGCGTGCGGGCACGCAGCTTTTTGCCGCTGCGGAAGGGGGCGATCCGATTGGGGAAGTGACCTCCGGCGGCTTTGGTCCGACCTACGAAGGCCCGGTGGCCATGGGATATGTCGGCGCGGCACAGGCCGCTGTCGGCACAGAAATTTTTGGTGAGGTACGGGGCAAACGTATGCCTGTGACAGTGGCGAAGATGCCGCTGGTGCCTGCCAACTTCAAACGTTGA
This sequence comes from Shimia sp. R11_0, assembly GCF_017744035.1. Classification (NCBI taxonomy): domain Bacteria; kingdom Pseudomonadati; phylum Pseudomonadota; class Alphaproteobacteria; order Rhodobacterales; family Roseobacteraceae; genus Shimia; species Shimia sp. R11_0. The sequence continues at coordinate 374,582 of NZ_JAGHQY010000003.1, forward strand.
GCAACAGGAGAGCAAGCAATGAAATTTACCGAAGAGCACGAATGGCTGCGGGTTGAGGGCGATGTTGTGGTGGTGGGGATCACCGAACACGCCAGCGAGCAACTGGGCGACGTGGTTTTTGTGGAGCTGCCCGAAGCCGGCACAGAAGTGACCAAGGACGAAGAAGTCTGTGTGATTGAATCGGTGAAGGCGGCCTCTGACATTCTGGCACCGCTGGACGGTGAAATTGTCGAAGTGAACGAGCCGCTGGTCGATGAGCCCGGAAAGGTGAACGAGGACCCGCTGGAAGGGGCCTGGTTCTTTAAGATCAAGCCATCCGACCTGTCCCAGATGGACGACTACATGGATGAAGCCGCCTACAAGGATTTTATCGGCTGATGTTTTCATGGGGCGGCTCCGGTTGGGGCTGCCTTTTGTTTTTGCGCTTTCGGGCGCTGATGGGTCGGCGTGCCGCTGATCCAAACGATGACCTATTCTTCGCCGCACCTGTTGCCGCGGCCCTTTTGAGGAGACGAAGATGACCTTCAAACCGACTGACTACCTGCCGTATGACTTTGCCAATCGTCGCCATATTGGACCATCACCCGAAGAAATGGCTGAGATGCTTGAGGTGATTGGCGCGGACAGTCTTGAGGCGCTGATTGACGACACCATGCCAGAAAGCATCCGTCAGAAAGAGCCGCTTGATTTTGGTCGCCCTATGTCTGAGCGCGACGTGCTGAACCACATGAAAGAGATTGCCTCCGAAAATGAGGTGATGACCAGCCTGATCGGCCAGGGCTACTACGGCACTGTGACGCCACCGGCCATTCAGCGCAATATTCTGGAAAATCCAGCGTGGTACACGGCCTATACGCCCTATCAGCCAGAGATTTCGCAGGGCCGCCTTGAGGCTTTGCTGAACTTCCAGACCATGATCACAGATCTGACCGGGCTGGATATTGCCAATGCGTCGCTGCTGGATGAATCCACCGCCTGTGCGGAAGCCATGACCATGGCGCAGCGGGTGTCAAAATCCAAAGCCAAGGCGTTTTTTGTGGATGAAAACTGCCATCCGCAGAATATCGCCGTGATGAAAACCCGTGCCGCGCCTCTGGACATTGAGGTGATCGTTGGCAACCCGGATGATCTGGAGGCTGACGCGGTCTTTGGCGCGATTTTCCAATATCCGGGCACCTATGGGGATGTGCGTGATTTCAGCGCAGAAATGGACGCGCTGCATGCGACCAAGGCGATTGGCATTGTGGTGGCTGATCCGCTTGCGCTGACCTTGTTGAAAGAGCCGGGTGCCATGGGCGCGGACATCGCCGTTGGCAGCACCCAGCGGTTTGGTGTGCCCATCGGCTATGGTGGCCCACACGCAGCCTATATGAGTTGTAAAGACGCCTACAAGCGCGCCATGCCGGGGCGGATCATTGGTGTGTCGATCGACAGTCATGGCAATCGCGCCTATCGCCTGTCGCTGCAGACACGCGAACAGCATATCCGCCGGGAAAAAGCCAATTCCAACGTCTGCACGGCACAGGCCTTGTTGGCGGTCATGGCGTCTATGTATGCGGTGTTCCATGGTCCCAAAGGGCTGAAGGCCATTGCGCAGCGTGTGCATCGCAAGACAGTGCGTCTGGTCAAAGGGCTGGAGGCGGCGGGCTTTACCGTAGAGCCGATGCATTTCTTTGACACGGTGACTGTGGATGTGGGCTTGTTGCAGCGCGGAGTGTTGCAGCACGCGGTGCAGGAAGGCATCAACCTGCGCAAAGTCGGCAAGACCAAAGTAGGGATTTCGGTGGATGAAACCACCGAGCCCAAGACTATTGAAGCGGTCTGGCGTGCGTTTGGGATTGTGCAGCCTGATGATGATTTCACGCCGGAATATCGTCTGCCCGAAGCATTGCTGCGCAGCAGTGCCTATCTGGAACATCCAATTTTCCACATGAACCGGGCCGAAACCGAGATGATGCGCTACATGCGGCGGCTGGCAGATCGCGACCTTGCGCTTGACCGGGCGATGATCCCGCTGGGCTCCTGTACCATGAAGCTCAACGCGGCGGTAGAAATGATGCCAGTGAGCTGGCCTGAGTTTTCCCAGATCCACCCTTTTGTGCCCAAGGCACAGGCGCAGGGTTACACGCGGATGATCGAGGATCTGAACGACCGGCTGTGTCAGATCACGGGCTATGATGCGATCTCCATGCAGCCCAACTCGGGGGCGCAGGGGGAATATGCGGGGCTATTGACCATTGCGGCCTATCATCGGGCCCGTGGTGAGGGGCATCGCAATGTCTGTCTGATCCCGATGAGCGCGCATGGCACCAACCCAGCGTCCGCACAGATGGTGGGCTGGAAAGTGGTTCCTGTGAAATCGGCAGAGAATGGCGATATTGATGTGGAAGATTTCCGCGCCAAGGCGGAAAAACATGCCGATACGCTGGCAGGATGCATGATCACCTATCCGTCGACCCATGGTGTGTTTGAGGACACGGTGCATGACGTCTGTGGCATCACCCATGAGTTTGGCGGGCAGGTCTATATTGATGGGGCCAATCTCAACGCCATGGTCGGGCTTTCCCGTCCCGGCGATATTGGCGGCGACGTGAGCCATTTGAACCTGCACAAGACCTTCTGCATTCCGCATGGCGGTGGTGGCCCCGGCATGGGACCGATTGGGGTGAAGGCGCATCTTGCCGAGCATCTGCCCGGCCACCCGGAGACCGGTGGCGAAGAAGGGCCGGTCTCTGCAGCGCCATTCGGCTCGCCGTCGATCCTGCCGATCAGCTGGGCCTATGTGTTGATGATGGCGGGCGAAGGTCTGACGCAGGCCACGCGTGTGGCGATCCTGAACGGGAACTACATTGCCAAGCGGCTCGAAGGGGCTTTTGACGTGCTCTATAAAGGGCCGACAGGTCGGGTGGCGCATGAGTGCATCATCGACACGCGCCCCTTTGCTGAAAGTGCGGGGGTGACTGTGGATGACATTGCCAAGCGGCTAATTGACTCAGGCTTCCATGCGCCGACCATGAGTTGGCCAGTGGCGGGCACCTTGATGATTGAGCCAACGGAATCGGAGAACAAGGCCGAACTGGATCGGTTCTGTGAGGCGATGCTGTCCATTCGTGAAGAAATTCGCGCCATTGAAGACGGGAAGATTGATGCGGAGAACAATCCGCTCAAGAACGCGCCGCATACAATGGAAGATCTGGTGAAAGATTGGGAGCGTCCCTACAGCCGTGAGCAGGGCTGTTTCCCTCCGGGTGCGTTCCGTGTGGACAAATACTGGCCGCCGGTGAACCGCGTGGATAATGCCTATGGGGATCGCAATCTGGTGTGCATTTGCCCGCCTATGGACGCCTATGATGAGGCGGCGGAGTAGGGCCGTTTCTAAGGGTTTGTGAGCCTATGATCTAAGAACAGAAAAGCCGGGCGTTATGCCCGGCTTTTTTGTGATCTGCTGTTTGCGATCAAGCCTTATGAGATCAGTCGCGCGCGCGCAGGATGCGGGCGGGCCGTGTGGCCAGAGAGGGCAATGCAAAGATCAGACCGGCCAGAAGGTTTGCCAGAATGCCTGCGCCCAAGATCGTTGCGGCATTGGGCCAGATGACGGCGAAGTCACTCTCCATGACAAATGTCATCACGGCCCAGCCGCCTGTCACCCCCACGGCCAGAGCCACAGCGCCTGCAGCGGCTCCAAGCAGGGCTGCGCGCCAGGCAAAGCTGCGCAGGATTTGGGGGCGCGTGGCGCCAATGGTTTTTAAGACGGCTGCTTCATAGGTGCGCGCGGATTGACCTGCCGCCGCCGCGCCAAAGATCACCAGAAGCCCCGTGAGCAGGATGGTGGAGGCGCCATAGGTGGTGGCATTGGCCAGCTGTGCCACGAGGCGTGAGACCTGTTGGGCGGCGTCCCGCACATGGATGGCGGTGACATTGGGGTAGTCTTCGGACACAGATTTTAACAAGGCGGCCTCTGACGCTGGCTCCGCATAGACGGTTGCGATGAAGCTGTGCGGGGCCCCCGCGAGCGCGGCTTCGTTCATGACCAGAATAAAGCCCATGCCGGCGGAGGAGAAATCCACTTCGCGAAAGCTTGTGACGATGCCTTCGATGTCGCGGCCGAGAATGTTGACGGTCATGCTGTCCCCCAGCTCAAGACCCATTTCCAGCGCTTCTTCTTCGGCAAAGCTGATCTGAGGTGTGCCTGCGTGATCTGGATCCCACCAAGTCCCGGCGGTCAGCTTGGTGTTTTCTGGCATGTCGCCAGCGTAGGTGACGCCGCGATCGCCTCGGATGACCCAATGATCACCCGCGACGTCTTTGGCGGGCATGCCATTGATGCGGGTGATCACACCGCGCAGCATGGGCGCGGTTTCGACTTTGTTGATTGTTGGGGTGTTACGCCAGTTGTCTTGCAGGGCGGGCATCTGATCGCGTTGGATGTCCACAAAGAAGAATGAGGGCGCGACCTCTGGCAAGTCGCTGGCAATGGCGTTGCGCAGATTGCCATCCACCTGTCCGACTGTGGCCAAAACGCTGAGACCCAGGCCAAGAGAGAGGATCACCGGAGTTGTGGCATCGCCTGCGCGGCCCAGAGACTGTACCGCCCACCGCAGTTCTGGACGTTTGGGCGACAGGCGGCGCAAACCGGTGCGCAGACCTGCGCCCGCCAAAGAGAGCGCGATCATGGCAATGGCCACGCCCGCTGCAAACCAGAGCGTCAGGCGCGTCGAGCCTGACAGCCAGCTGGCGAGCCCCAACAGCAGCGCGATGAGCAGAGCCGTTGCAAGCACAAAGCGGGGGGCGGGCACGGCGCGGTTTTGGCCCAGTTGATCGCGAAACAGCGCGCTGGGACGGACATTTTCCACCTGTGCCAGCGGCCAAAGCGTGAAGATGGCGGCTGCAAGTGCCCCATAGAGTGCCGCCTCAATCAGGGGGATCGGATAGAGATGAAATTTTGCCGGGAAGGGCAAGAGGGTTTCAATCACCGGGCCCAGCAGGATGGGCAGAACTGCGCCCAGTAAAACCCCTGCGGCAATGCCCATCAAGGCGACGAAGCCGATTTGCAAAAAGTAGCTTAGAAAGATCGTGCTGCGCTCGGCCCCAAGACTGCGCAGTGTCGCGATGGTTTCGGTCTTGCGTGCCAGATAGGCGCGGATCGCGGTGGAGATGCCGACGCCGCCCACCGCAAGACCCGCAAGTCCTACAAGGATCAGGAATGCGCCAAAGCGTTCCACAAATCGAGTGATGCCCGGCGCGCCATTGCGGCTGTCTCGCCAGCGCAGGCCCGTGCTTTCGAATTGAGCACGTGCATCCGCCTCCAATGCGGCGAGGTCGGTCTGATCCGGCAGCATGAGCCGGTAATGGCTTGTAAACAGCGTGCCGGGCGCAAGCAGCCCGCTTTGTGCGAGGTCTTGGGTGCGGACAATGGCGCGGGGGGCGAAATTGAACCCGCCAGCGGTGTCAGGTTCCCGCTCCAGACGGGCGGTGAGCACAAACACCTGGGTGCCTAACTGGAAGCTGTCTCCAATGTTGAGCCCCAGACGATCAGCCAGCAATCCATGCAAAACCGCGCCGGGCAGGTTGCCCTTGCCTGCAAGCGCGGTGGCTATCGGAATGTCAGGGCTGAGGGCAACGCGACCGACCAGAGGATAGGCGTCATCCACGGCCTTGACCTGCGCAAGGGCGCGTTCCGTGCCAGCCTCTCTTGGCACCACAACCATAGAGCGGAAGTCAATGATTTCTGAGCGGTTTTCGGTGTTTTCCACCATCCATGCGTGCTCCTCATCGGTGGCGCGACGATAGGTGAAACTCATCTCAGCATCACCGCCAAGCAATGTGGCGCCTTCGGAGGCGAGGCCTGTTTGAATGGCGCTGCGTACCGATCCAATGGCGGCGATGGTGGTGACGCCGAGGATCAGACAGGCGAGGAAAACAGCAAATCCACGCAGTCCGCCGCGGATCTCCCGCCGCGCGATGCGGGTGGCGGCGGCGACACTCATGCGCGGGCCTCAACAGGTGCTAGGGCGCTGTCGATGCGGCCATCTTTCAGGCGCACAACGCGTTCGCAGCGTGCGGCAAGCGCATTGGAATGGGTGACCAGAACCAAAGTTGTGTTGCGTGTTGCGTGCAGATCAAACAGCAGATCCATGATGGTCTCGCCTGTGGAATGATCCAGATTGCCGGTGGGTTCATCCGCCAGAAGCAGGCGCGGAGAGGGGGCGCAGGCCCGCGCCAGCGCCACGCGCTGTTGCTCGCCGCCAGACATCTGCGAGGGGTAGTGCTCGGCGCGATGGGCCAGACCCACGGCCGCGAGCTCCGCTTTGGCGCGCTCCTGTGCGTCTTTGCGACCTGCCAGTTCCAGTGGGGTTGCGACGTTTTCAAGAGCGGTCATGGTTGGGATCAGGTGGAAGTTTTGGAACACCACCCCCATGTGCGCGCGGCGAAACCGGGCCAGCGCATCTTCGTCCATCGCGGAGAGATCATGGTCCAGCGCGGTGATGGTGCCGGATGTGGCGCGCTCAAGCCCGCCCATCAGCATAAGCAGCGAGGATTTCCCGGATCCGGAGGGGCCAACCAGCGCCAAGGTCTCACCGGATTGCACATCCAATGTAATACCATGCAAGATTTCTATCCGTCCGGCATTGCTATCCAGCGCCAAAGTCGCATCTTGGAGGGAGAGAATAGAGGACATGAAAGAGGCCGCCTGCTGATGAAAGTTTCTTTTCTATATGGGGCGCTTGTGCGTCGGGGCAAGGCGCTGGCGTTGAGCATTTTAGCGGTTCCGGTAACCGCTTGGTCAGCATTGGCGGAGCCTGTGGTGGTGGCGGCTTTGGGCGACAGCCTGACCCATGGCTACGGGGTTGCGCAGGAGGCGGGCTTTGTGCCGCAATTGGAAAGCTGGCTGCGTGGGCAGGGGCTGGAGGTCACAGTGCAGAATGCCGGTGTGTCGGGCGACACCACACAGGGTGGTCTGGCGCGCGTGGGCTGGACCCTTGGGCCGGATGTGGATGCCATGATTGTCACGCTTGGGGGCAATGACGCGCTGCGCGGGGTGGATCCTGCGGTGAGCAAAGCCAATCTCGCGGGCATTATTGAGGCCGGTCAGGCCGCGGATGTGGATGTGTTGCTGATTGGGGTTGAGGCACCGATGAATTTTGGTGCGGACTACAAGCAGGCGTTTGACGGCATGTATGGGGCTTTGGCCACGCAATATGACGTGTCGCTTGCGCCAGATTTCTTTGCGGCCATTCGGGATCTGCCTGCTGACGAGCTGCGCGGGCTGATGCAGGCAGATGGGATTCACCCGAATGCAGAGGGTGTGGCAAGGATTGTCCCCGAGTTGGGCCCCTATGTGGTGCATCTGCTTGAGATGCCGTCGCAATAAGAGCCGAAAGCGCGGGGTGCAGTTGACGCGTCAGGCGGCCAGATCAATCCAAACCGGCACGTGGTCGGAGGGTTTGGAGCGCCCACGTTCTTCCTTGTCAATCTGGCAGTCCAGCAGCAGATCCGCGCATTGCGGGCTGAGCAAGAAATGGTCGATGCGGATACCGTTATTGCGGTTCCATGCGCCGGCCTGATAGTCCCAGAAGGAATACATGCCAGCCATCTGATTGCGGGCGCGGAACGCCTCGGTCAGGCCGAGGTTGAGCAACCGGCGATAGGCGGCGCGGCTCTCTGGGCGGGCGAGGGCGTCTTCCTGCCAGTCTTCGGGTTTGGCGGCGTCTTCATCTTGGGGAATGATGTTGTAGTCCCCCGCCATCAGGAAGGGCTCTTCTTGTGCCAGAAGGGTTTCGGCACGGGCCTGAAGGCGTTTCATCCACGCCAGTTTATAGTCATACTTTGGTCCGGGGGCGGGATTGCCGTTGGGCAGGTAGAGACCGCACACACGGATGGGCCTTTCGCCCATCACAGTGGCTTCAATATAGCGCGCCTGTTCGTCACTATCGTCGCCGGGCAGGCCCCGGGTCACATCTTCCAGCGGCAGTTTGGAGAGAATGGCAACGCCGTTGAAGCTTTTCATGCCATGGGTTTCGACCGTGTAGCCACGTTCTTCGAAGATCTCCCGCGGGAAAGCCTCATCAACGGATTTGATTTCCTGCAAGAGCGCCACATCCGGCTGCGCCTCATCAAGCCAGCGCGGCAGGGTTTCAATGCGCGCCTTGATGCCGTTGATGTTGAAAGTGGCGATTTTCATGCTGCGCTCCTGTCTGCTGGATGGCTGTATCTATCCAGCCATGGGCGGGAACCACAAGGGGGAAGCCGCCACAATAGCAGGCAGGCGCTACATCGCAGGTTACATGGAGAAGCTGGTGCCGCAGCCACAGGAGCTTGTGGCATTGGGGTTGTTGATGACAAACCGCGCGCCAATCAGTTCTTCGGTAAAGTCGATCACCGCATCTGCGAGGAAAGGCAGAGAGATGCTGTCGACAAGAACCTTTTCCCCTGCGCCTTCCAGCACAAGGTCGTCTTCTTTCTGCGTGTCGAGCTTGATTTCGTACTGAAACCCCGAGCATCCGCCCCCCTCAACCGCCACGCGCAGGGCCTGACCTTGATCGGCGGCACCAATCTCTGCGAGTCTTTCGAAGGCTCTTTCGGTCACTTTGGGAGGCAACTGCATGATTTTTTGTCCTATTCGCACGATTTGCCCGGTTCCTTGAGGGGGCAAAACCCAATATAGAAAAGCTAAGGACAGGCTACAAGGACCTCGCACATGTATGCGCCCTATGCCTCAGATCCGGCACGCGCCAAGGGGCGGCGTTTTCCGGAAGAGGAAAGCAGTTTTCGGTCGTGTTTTCAAAGAGACCGGGATCGGATCATTCACGCCAGTGCGTTTCGGCGGCTCAAGCACAAAACACAGGTGTTTGTGGAGCATGAAGGCGATTATTTCCGCACCCGACTGACGCATTCTATTGAGGTGGCGCAGGTGGCGCGCACCATTGCTGGCGCGCTTGGGCTCAATCAGGAGATCACGGAGGCCATTGCACTGGCACATGACCTTGGTCACACGCCTTTTGGCCATACCGGTGAGGACGCGCTGCATGCTCTGATGGCGCCATATGGGGGCTTTGATCACAACGCGCAGGCCGTTCGGATTGTGACATCTCTGGAACGGCACTACGCGGATTTTGATGGGCTGAACCTCACTTGGGAAACGTTGGAAGGTATCGCCAAGCACAACGGGCCGGTCACAGGCGCGCTGCCCTATGCCCTGGCTGATTACAATGCGGTGCATGATCTGGAGCTGCACACACATGCTAGTGCCGAGGCACAGGTTGCGGCGCTGGCCGATGATGTGGCCTACAACAACCATGATCTGCATGATGGTTTGCGCGCAGGTCTGTTTACGGAAGAGGAAATCTGCCATCTGCCCATTGTGGGAGAGGCCTTTGCCGAGGTGGATCGGATTTACCCCGATTTAGAGCATATTCGCCGCCGTCATGAGGCCCTGCGCCGGGTGTTTGGCGTGATGGTCGGAGATGTGATCGACACATCACGCCAAAATCTGGCCGAAGTGGATCCGCAATCCGTGGAAGAGGTGCGCGTTTGTGGCCGGCCCATGGTGCAGTTTTCCGCCGCGCTTTGGCAGGATCTCAAGCAGATCCGCGCGTTTTTGTTCAGCCGTATGTATCGTGCGCCCTCCGTGGTTGAGATGCGCAAGAAGGTGACTTTGGTGGTGGAGGAGCTGTTCCCGCTCTTTCTCAAAGACCCGATGTTGTTGCCAGAGCGTTGGCATCCGGATCTGGAGCATTGTCAGGATGAAACCGCGATTGCGCGCAAAGTGTCGGACTATATTTCCGGGATGACGGATCGATATGCGCTTCAGCAACATGCGCGGCTTGTTGGCGAGTAGCGTTGACGTGGCGGATTAGGGTGGTAAACCAGCGCAAATCCAAAAAGACCATAACACATACATAGGACGGTCTGATGAACCTGTTTTCCGAAATCCGCGCGCTTGTGATTGAGGCGCTGGAAGCGATGCAAGCCGAAGGCAAGCTGCCTGAAGGACTGGACTTTAAAAACGTGGCTGTTGAGCCACCCCGCGATGCGTTGCATGGGGATATGGCCACCAACGCCGCGATGGTGCTGGCCAAACCTGCCAAGATGAAACCACGCGACATTGCCGATGTGCTCGCAGGTAAGCTCGCCGAAGATGCGCGTGTCTCTGTTGCTGAAGTCGCCGGTCCGGGCTTTTTGAACCTGCGGCTGGCACCGGTGCTGTGGCAAAATGTGGTCAAGGCCGCCCTGGAAGCTGGTCAGGACTTTGGCCGCTCTGCCATGGGGGCAGGTAAAAAGGTCAACGTTGAATATGTTTCTGCCAACCCCACTGGCCCGCTGCATGTGGGGCACACCCGAGGGGCGGTGTTTGGGGATGCGCTGGCGTCTCTGCTGGATTTTGTCGGCTATGATGTAACACGTGAGTATTACATCAACGATGGCGGCGCACAGGTGGATGTGCTCGCCCGGTCGTCTTACCTGCGGTATCTGGAGCAGCACGGGGAAACCGTTGAATTCCCAGAGGGCACCTATCCGGGGGATTACCTGATTGAGGTTGGCGAAAAGCTGAAGGCGCAATATGGCGACAAATTTGTCGGCCAGCCAGAAGAGGTTTGGCTGAAAGAGATCCGCGAATTTGCCACCGAAGCCATGATGGATCTGATCCGGGCCGACCTTAAGGCGTTGGGCGTGGAGATGGATGTGTTCTTCTCCGAAAAGTCGCTTTATGGCACCGGTCGCATCGAGGGCGCGCTGGAAACGCTGGAAAACAAAGGCTTGATCTATGAAGGCGTGCTTGAGCCGCCAAAAGGCAAAAAGCCCGAAGACTGGGAGCCGCGTGAGCAGACCCTGTTCCGCTCCACAGACCATGGCGACGACGTGGACCGCCCCGTGAAAAAATCTGATGGCAGCTGGACCTATTTTGCGCCTGACATTGCCTATCACTATGACAAGGTCAGCCGCGACTTTGACGCGCTGATCGATGTGTTTGGTGCCGATCACGGCGGTTATGTGAAACGCATGAAGGCGGCGGTCTCCGCGCTTTCTGACGGTCAGGTGCCGCTCGACATCAAGCTGACCCAGTTGGTGAAGCTCTTCAAAAACGGCGAGCCGTTCAAGATGTCCAAGCGGGCCGGAACATTTGTGACCCTACGCGATGTTGTCGATCAGGTGGGGCCGGATGTGACCCGCTTTGTGATGCTGACCCGCAAAAACGATGCGCCGCTGGACTTTGATTTTGACAAGGTTCTGGAGCAATCCAAAGACAACCCTGTATTCTATGTGCAATATGCCCATGCGCGGGTCTGTTCCGTGATCCGCAAAGCCGAGGCTGCTGGGATTTCCGTGGATGATAGCACATTGCTGTCTGCGGATCTGACCAAGCTGGACAGCGATGCGGAGATCAATGTGGCCAAGAAGGTTGCGGAATGGCCACGCCTTGTGGAGATCGCCGGGCGCACCAATGAGCCGCACCGGATTGCCTTCTATCTATATGAATTGGCAAGCGAACTGCACAGCCACTACAAGAAGGGTGATGAGGATCACAGCCTGCGCTTCCTGCAGGAAGGTGATGCGGCGGCGTCTCAGGCGAAAATCGGCCTCGCACGTGCCGTGGCCGTTGTTATTTCCGCAGGTCTTGGTATTCTGGGTGTAACTCCGGCGCAAGAGATGCGCTAAAGCTGCACGTTCGTCGGGGGTGAGGACAAGGCAAGACGACCCCGGCGACACCGCTTCACAGGTGGTGGAAAATGGGCAGTGAGGCAAAAATGGCAGAAATTCCGATGGGTGCGCCGCACGCACCCAAAGGCGAATCCCCGAATGCGGCGCTTCTTGTGAACCGTGCTGGCATGGTCATGTCTTTGGCGCTGGTCGCTGGAACATGTGTCTGGGGGTATAAAATTTTGTCCCGCGATGTCAGTGGCGTGCCAGTTGTGCGTGCGCTGGAAGGCCCGATGCGGGTGCAGCCCGAAGATCCGGGTGGGCGCCTTGCCGGGCATCAGGGATTGATGGTCAATAAGGTTGCTGCCGATGGCAGCGCAGCTGGCCCAGCGGATCAGGTGATTGTTGCGCCGCCTCCGATTGCCATCACTGAGCGTGACATCGTGGATGCCTCCGCTGTGGAGGCCGCGGTTGTTGCTGCCGCAGCTGAGATCGCAGCGCAGATGCCTGCTGTCGATAGCGAAACACTTGAGGTGGAGACGCCAGCCCCCATCGTGGCACCTGAACCTTTGGATGTGAGCGCGCCGCTGTCTGTCGAAGAGCTGGCGGCCCAACTGGCCGCAGGCGCCACGCCTCTGGAAGCGGTTGAAGCGACGGAAACGCAGCCCGTGCAAGCCTCTCTTTCCGTTCCAGAAAGCGAAACTGTTGAGGTGGACGCGCAACCAGCACCTCAGGTGCAGGGTGGTCTGAAGCGGTCGCTGCGCCCTGTCTTGCGCCCTGTATCCTTGTCGTCTGCCGCCTCCAGTCAGCAGATCGCCTCTATTGATGCCGCCGTTGGATCCGTTCTCAAAACGGCCGATCCTTCAACGATTCCTGCCGGCACGCGGCTTGTGCAGTTGGGGGCCTATGAGAGCACCGAGATTGCCGAACGAGAATGGACGCGTTTGCAGACCCGATTTGAGCCTTATCTGGGGGACAAAACGCGCGTGATTCAGAAGGCCAGCAGTGGTGGGCGTGTGTTCTATCGTTTGCGCGCCATGGGCTTTGATACCGTGAGTGATGCGCGGCGTTTGTGTTCTGCGCTGAAAGCAGAAAATGCGGATTGTATTCCGGTGACCACACGATGAGCGGTTTTTGCGCTGCTATTTTTGGCTGTGATGGTCTGCGTCTCAGTGAAGAAGAAAAGCAGTTTTTCGAGGATGTACAGCCGTTTGGCTTTATTCTCTTCGCACGCAATATTGATACAGCTGATCAGGTAAAGGCCCTATGCGCGGAGTTGCGCGCGACCGTGGGGCATGAGGCTCCTATCCTGATTGATCAGGAAGGCGGGCGTGTGCAGAGGTTGCGCGCGCCTTTGGTGCGCGATTGGTTGCCGCCTTTGGTGCAGGTGATGCAGGCCGGGGAAAAGGCCGAGCGGGCGATGTATCTGCGCTATCGCCTGATCGCGCATGAGCTTATGGCGCTTGGTATTGACGCCAATTGTGCGCCCATGGTGGATGTCGCACGCGATGAGACGCATCCGTTTTTGAAAAACCGTTGCTATGGTGCGGATCCTGCATCGGTGGCGCGGATCGGGCGCGCCGTGGCAGAGGGGCTATGGGATGGTGGGGTCTACCCGATCCTAAAGCACATGCCCGGACATGGGCGCGCGGTGGTGGACAGCCACAAAGAGCCGCCACGGGTGACAGCATCACAAGCAGATCTGGAAGGCGACTTTGCACCGTTTCGCGCGCTCAATGACATGCCCATGGGAATGACGGCGCATATTGTTTTTGAAGCGTTAGATGACCGCCCGGCCACCATTTCGGACAAAATGATGCGCTTCATGCGGCATGATATCGGATTTGGTGGGCTGATCATGACCGATGACATCGGCATGGAAGCCCTGAATGGAACCGTGGATCAGAGGGCGAAGGCCGCAATTGAGGCTGGGTGTGATGTGATTTTGCATTGCAACGGCAGCTTGGCAGAGCGCAAGGCTGTGGCAGAAGCCATTGGTGCGATGACCCCTGCAGCACAGGCGCGATCTGAGGCTGTGCTGGCGGCGCGTCGTGCGCCCAAGCCTGTTGACATTGAAGCGCTCGCCGAGGAACTTAAAGCGCTCTGACGGGGCGCTTTAAGGGCAGGGGGCATGGCCGACACAGACCTTTTTGAAGACATGGAGAAGATGTCTGTCGCCGAACGAATGGCGGCGGAAGCTTTGATCGTGGATGTCGATGGGTTTGAAGGGCCACTGGATTTGTTACTGACACTGTCGCGGACCCAGAAAGTGGATCTGCGCAAGATTTCCATTCTTGATCTGGCGCAGCAGTATCTGAACTTTGTGGAACGTGCAAAGCGTCTGCGGCTGGAGTTGGCCGCGGATTATCTGGTGATGGCGGCCTGGCTGGCCTTTCTGAAATCACGCCTGCTTTTGCCGCCGGATCCCACGGAAGAGGGGCCATCGGGTGAAGAGCTTGCGGCACATCTGGCCTTTCAGTTGGAACGCTTGCAGGCGATGCGGGATGCGGCTGCCAAATTGATGGCGCAAAATCGTCTGGGACGAGATTTTTTCGCGCGCGGCGTGCCTGAAAAGATGGAGCGCGTGCGCCGGGTGACATACACCGCAACGCTGCTGGATCTGATGCAGGGCTATGCCAGATTGCGCACGCGGGATGAATTCCGTCCTTTCATCATGGACCGAGACTCGGTGTTTACCATGGAAGAAGCGCTGGAGCGTATGCGCGGGTTGATCGGGTTTGCGGGCACATGGACCGATATTCTGAGTTATTTACCAGATGGCTGGGAGAATGATCCCAAGAAGCGCAGATCCGCAACGGCGGCCACTTTTGCAGCCTCGCTGGAGCTTGCTAAAGAAGGCAAGGTCTTCATTCGGCAGAGCGAGACCTTTGCGCCAATTGAAGTTCGTAAGAGGGATGGCCGAGATGAGCGATGACGTGACGCCGGTTGAAGAGGACACGGTTGCGCAAGGCGGTCACGCGCCGGAGGAAAGCCTGTTTGAAGCGCCGCCGTTGGCGGAGCAGGAGCGCATGTGTGAGGCCATCCTTTTTGCCAGCGCGGAACCGGTGAGCATCAAGGAACTGAACGACCGGATGCCGCATGGGGCGGATGCGGCAGAGGCGCTGGTGCATCTGCGCAAACGTTACGAGGGGCGGGGCGTGCATGTGGTGAAAGTGGGGGATGCCTGGGCGATGCGCACGGCACCTGATCTTGGCTTTCTGATGCAGAAGGAAACCGTTGAAACGCGCAAACTGTCACGTGCAGCCATCGAAACGCTTGCCATCATTGCCTATCATCAGCCTGTTACGCGCGCCGAAATTGAAGAAATCCGCGGTGTGAGTGTGAGCCGCGGTACGGTGGATCAGTTGCTTGAGATGGAATGGATCCGGTTTGGACGTCGTAAAATGACCCCGGGCCGTCCGGTGACCTTTGTGGTCACGCCGGTTTTTCTGGATCATTTTGGCCTATCTAGTGCGCGTGATTTGCCGGGACTTAAAGAGTTGCGGGCTGCCGGTCTCTTGGAAAATCGTCCATCGCCGGGAACGATCCCACTTGGCGTTAAGTCGGACGAAGAAGAAGACGACGTGTTGGATCTGAGCGACGGGCAACCGGAGCTTTTTGAGGACTGACCCACTCGAATATTGAACACAGGTTGGTGTTTGGGTCTTAATATTGGCGCAATTGTCGCTTACATGAACGCCTTGAGAGAATGGAGCGCGCTCAATGAATGCCAATCAGATTGTGAACATGATCACCCGCCAAATCATCCGCCGTTTGGTCAATGGTGGCATCAACGCTGGGTTTAAGGCGATGTCCAATCGCGGAAAATCTGGCCAGAACACCGCCAATGAGCAGGCGCAGAGCAATACGCCACAGCCGCAAGCGAAGCAAGCCAAGCAGGCGATGCGTGCGATGCGCCGTATGAACAAATTCTGAAGGTTTAGTGGTGTCTCAAGGCGGCTTAGGTCGCCTTGAAATGTTTGCTAAGCTTCAGGCCCTGACCCTGATAATTGGATGCGATGCCTGCGCCATAGAGCTGCTCTGGCACCTCTGACATGCGCTCATAGACCAGACGGCCAACGACCTGCCCATGTTCCAGCACAAATGGTGCCTCATGGCATCGCACTTCGAGCACGCCACGCGATCCGCTGCCCCCGACGGCATCGTGACCAAAGCCGGGATCAAAGAAACCAGCGTAGTGCACACGGAACTCGCCAACCATGGCAAGGAATGGCGCCATTTCCGCCGCGTAGGCTGGGGGTATGTGCACCGCTTCGCGGCTCACCAGAATATAGAAGGCACCGGGGTCCAGAATGATTTTTCCGTCTGAGCTGTGCAGTTCTTCCCAATACTCCGCAGGGTCGTAATACCCGATATTGTCCAGATCGATGACGCCCGTATGGGGTTTGGCTCGATAGCCCACAAGCGTGCCGGATTGTGGCTTCAGATCGACGGAAAACCCCAGACCGTCATCAATCACGGCCGCTCCGTTCACAAGCGGTGAGCGGTCGTGCAGGACACGCAGATCGGCATCTGTCAGAATGCTCTGCCCCTTGCGAAAGCGTATTTGGTTCAGGCGCATGCCGGGGCGTACAAGCACAGAGAAGCTGCGCGGGCAAATTTCCGCAAAAAGCGGGCCAGTATAGCCCGGCGCGATTCGATCAAATTCTGTGCCACCGTCGGTGATGGTGCGCGTCAGCAGATCCAGACGCCCTGTCGAGCTCTTGGCATTGGCGACGGCTTGCACATTGTCCGGCAGGGCAAGGTTTTCCATCAGGGGCACCACATAGACGCAGCCCTTTTCCAGAACGGCCCCATTGGTCAGATCAATGCGGTGCATTTCGAATTCGGATAGGCGATCTTTTACAGAGCGTTCCTGCCCCGCAAGGAAGGAGGCGCGCACGCGGTAGGCCACAGTCCCAAGACGCAGATCAAGCGATGCGGGTTGAACCTGACCTTCTGCAACCGGGTGATCTACAGAGATTTCGCCAGATTGAAGCATGGTTTCAATGGTTTGGCTGGGCAATACGCCAGTCATCGCGGTCCTCCAGAATACAAAAAACGCCCGGGCCTTTCGGCACACGGGCGATTTTTAATGGTCGGGCTAGCAGGACTCGAACCTGCGACCTTCCGTCCCCCAGACGGACGCGCTACCAGGCTGCGCCATAGCCCGACGATGGGCTTTTCATAACCTAAATGCGGGCGGGGGCAAGTCAAAAATGACATCTTTCTACGACACTTGCATCGATCAGCTTGCTTTGGCGTGCAGCGCCTCCAGACGGGCAAGAAGTTCAGCTGCGCGGCTTTTATCTGCGTCGGCCACGCGCGCCGGCGCACTGAATACCATTAGGAACTCGTCGCGTTTGATTTCTTGTTCGGAGAGGTCCTGCACACTGGGCTTTGGAGCTTGTGGCCCAGAGGCATTTGTTGGCTGAGCGCTGGCCCCCTCCGGCATCACTGTTGGCTCTGGGGTAGGGGAAACAGGTTCGGCAGGTGGTTCCACGCCAGTTTCGGTATTGCTTTGCAAAGCAGTTTCGCTGGGCGCTGGCGGCTCCGTGATCGACACTGACTCTGTAGGTGGCGCTGTTGGTTCCTGTGGCGCTGCAGTTTCCGATGGAGGCGTGAGCGCGTCTGATGCCTCGGTCTGAGCTGCATCGCCCTGCGCCGTTAGAGATTCTTCTGTTGCGACAGGCGGGATATCTTGTGCCGCAGTGTTAGGCTCTGCTTGAGGTGAAAGCGCCGCTGTATCTGGTTGGGGCGGTGTCTCTTGTGGTTCTTGAGCCGCTGCAAAAAGATCCTCCATCACAGGTGCAGGTTGCTGCTCCATGGATGGCGTGTCTTCCTGTTGCCCAATCAGATCAGGGGACAGATCTTCGCTCTGTTCTTCCGCAACCTCAGTAGCGTTTGCTTGAGGTGTGGACGGCTCTGACGTGTCTGGAGCAGGGCTTGCATCATCTTGAAGCGTCTCTTCAGACGGCGTGATGGCTGGTTCAGTCGCAAGGTCCTCGTCAACCGGGACCGTATCCGCGATATGTTCCTGATCTGCAGTGGCTCCCTGCTTAGAACCGACCTCATCTTCAGCCGGAGGATCCTGGGCTTCTGGAGCTGGCGCTTCAAAAGTGGACTGCTCTGGGGCTGCAACTTCGATGTCTGAAGGCTCGTCCGCTGCGACGGGCTCCGCCTGCGCTTCGATGGTATCCTTGGCTTTCGGAGCTGGCGCATCAAGAGGTTGTGACATGGCGGAGACATGCTTCACGCCTTTGTCGCGCAGAAGCTGCTGCGCCTCTTTGATAGGCATGCCATCTTCATGCAGCAGTTTGCGAATGCCGCCGAGAAGTTCCATGTCTTGTGGGCGGTAATATCGACGCCCACCTGCACGTTTTACGGGTTTCACCTGAGAAAATTTGCTTTCCCAGAAACGCAGGACATGGGTCTGCACACCGAGCCAATCAGCGACTTCGCTGATGGTTCGAAAAGCCTCCCGAGATTTCGCCATGGGCTATGTATCGCCTTATTTTTTGTTGCCAGCGGCAACACGGTCTTTCATGAGATGTGACGGCCGGAACGTCAAAACGCGACGCGGGTTAATTGGAACCTCTTCGCCGGTTTTGGGGTTGCGGCCCACACGTGCGGCTTTGTCTCGCACGCTGAAGGTTCCAAAAGAGGAAATCTTGACTTGCTCGCCACTGACAAGCGCGTCGGACATGTGCATGAGCACGCTTTCCACAAGTTGTGCGGAATCGTTGCGAGACAATCCAACTTCGCGGAACACCGCTTCGCTGAGATCCATTCGAGTCAATGTCTTGGCAGTCATACGTTCCCCCCTGTCACCGGTGTTTCGTTCAAAAAGCATAGAAGCAAGGCAATTTATAAGTCAATGACTAGCGCCCGGCTAAGCCAGATTATCTTTGATGTTCGCCAAAGACTTAGAACATATCGCTTGCTGTGGACCTTTACCAGCGCAGGACAACCGAGCCCCAGGCTAGCCCACCGCCAATTGCTTCTGTGACGAGCAGATCGCCACGTTTGATCTGTCCATTGGCAACACCTGTTGACAGGGCCAGAGGGATTGACGCTGCGGAAGTGTTTCCGTGGTCCTGCACTGTGACGATGACACGCTCCATTGGGATGCCAAGCTTCTTGGCAGTGCCCTGGATGATGCGAATATTGGCTTGATGTGGCACAATCCAGTCTACGGCATCGTCGGTGAGGCCGATTTTGGTAAGCGCAGTATGTGCTGTGGATGTCAGTTTCTCGACGGCCTGACGGAAGAGGGCATTGCCCTGCATGCGCAGCTTGCCTGATTCCCCATTGGTTGAGACGCCCCCATCCACGTAAAGCATATCGCGGTATCTGCCGTCAGAATTCAGATCGGCACTGAGAACGCCGCGGTCATCGGAACCGCCTTTGCCTTGCTGAGCTTCCAGGATCAATGCCCCCGCGCCATCGCCAAACAGCACACAGGTGGCCCTATCGGTCCAGTCCATAATCCGACTAAAGGTTTCTGCGCCAATCACCAGAACCCGTTGCGCTTGGCCAGAAACGATCAAAGCGTTCGCGTTGGTCAGGGCATATACAAACCCTGCACAGACAGCTTGGACATCAAAGCCGAAACCGCGGGTCATGCCGATCTTTTCCTGAACCATTGTCGCGACGGAAGGGAACGTTAGGTCAGGCGTTGATGTTGCCACCACTATAGCATCAATATCATCTGCATTCAGACCGGCGTTTTGCAGCGCTGCTTTGGCCGCAAAGCTGGCCAAATCTGATGTTGTTTCATCCTCGGCGGCGAAGTGGCGTCGTTCGATCCCTGAGCGGGTGCGAATCCATTCGTCTGTTGTGTCGAGGGTTTGTTCAAACTCGGCGTTAGGAACGACCCGTTCCGGCAAGTAGTGGCCTACGCCCATCACCACGGCGCGTGTCGTCATATCGATGCCTTGCTCAGCTGTTTTTATTCGTTTGTATTCTCGGCATCTTGCGGCAGGGACACGGCAGATGCAACCCGTGCAGCGAGCTTTTCGGAGAAGCCGGATTGCGCAAGTTTGAAAGCCAGTTTGACGGCCGAAGATACCCCTGTTTCATCAGAGGAGCCGTGCGACTTCACCACTGTGCCATTCAGTCCCAAAAAGACCCCGCCGTTCACGCGACGCGGATCAATACGCTTATTGAGGCGATTGAGGGATGTGTAGGCCATCAGCGCAGCGAGCCGCGAGAGAGGCGAAAATTTGAAGGCTTCGCGCAGGAGGCTGCCAATCAGGCTGGCGGTGCCTTCGCCGGTTTTCAGGGCGACATTGCCGGTGAACCCGTCAGTGACGATCACGTCCGCACGGTTGCCGGGGATGTCATTGCCTTCCACAAAGCCCACAAAGTCATAGTTGGCTATGGAGGCGTTTTGCGCAATCAAATCATGCGCGAGCTTCAGTTCATTGCGCCCTTTATGTTCTTCAGTGCCAACATTCAGGAGGCCAACACGGGGGCGTTTGAGTTCCATGCCATTGCGGGCATAAGACGCGCCCATCAGGGCATATTGCAGCAGGTCATGCTCATCCGCGCTAATGTCTGCGCCAGCGTCTAGCATGATGTTGAACCCCTGCGGGGAGCGCGAGGGCCACAAAATGGCGATGGCGGGGCGGTGCACGCCCAGTATTTTGCGCAACCGAACCACGGACAGCATCATGAGGGCACCGGTATTGCCGCAGCTCACGACACCGTCGGCTTCACCACTGCGCACGCTTTCCAAAGCGGACCACATGGAGGTGCTTTTGCCGCGGCGGATCACATCGCGCGGCTTGTCTTCCATGGAGACAACATCTGGGGCGTCGCGAATCTCCACACGGCCTTCAAGATTGCGCTTGCGCGCCACCAGACGTTTGAGTTCGTCTTCGGGGCCGTGAAGAATAAACGCAATATCCGGGTTTTTATTGGCCGACAGCGAAATGCCGGCAACAACAGCTGCCGGCCCGCGATCGCCACCCATGGCGTCAACAGAGATCACTGTACGCCCGCTATCGGGGTTTGCTGATGTAGTCAAACCGGCCATGCGGGCGATGATCTCACTGTTTATGCTGCGTCGTCGTCCAGATCGACGTCGTCGACCATAGCGATCACTTCACGCTCGGCATAGGTGCCGCAGGATGGGCAGACGTGGTGGGGGCGCTTCAGCTCACCACAGTTGTCACATTCGTTAGGGTTCGCTGCAACCAGGGCGTCGTGTGCACGGCGGTTGTTGCGGCGCGATTTCGATACTTTGTTCTGCTGGACAGCCATGTCGCAACCTTTGATTTACGGGGGCCGAAGGCCCGATTTCCTGAGCGTTGTGAGCCTCTACGCGTTCTGCGCGCCTGAGTCCAACGCTAAATTCGAATGAGCGCGCGAAAATACTGCGATTTCCGCTCAACGCAAGCCCTATTCGTCGTCTTTTGCCGTCAGTTGATCCCGCAGGGCAGCCAATCCGGCGAAAGGGCGCGCATCTTCGTCGGTCATGGCCTTTTTTCCGGCCTCCGTAAAGACTGATTCCTTCAGTTGAGCGCCCTGGGCTCTCGGGAACTGTGGAATGAGCAGGGCTAAGGCCTCCTGAAGGACGGCATTGAGATCGATATGAGATTGGAGCGGCTCGGCGTTTTCATCATCGGGCATTTCAACTTCCTCCTCGTCAGAGCTGAACTCTGGCATGGTTTTGAGGAAGCGACGCTCGACGGGCTCATCCAGCCGGGTGGTCACCGGAGACAGGGTGACGACGCAGGGCTGCACCACCGTTGCGCCCAATTGCCCTTTAAGCTCCCAGTCAGTGTCGCCAAAGGCCCGCACTTCGCCGGTGAACACAAGTTTCTTGATTTGTTGCAGGTCAAGTTCTTCTGCCAGTGCGATCAGCGCGCCGGCATCGGGTTTGACTTCAAAGGCGGTGGGGCGGTTCTGCGGAAGATCCGCGACACGCAGCGAGGTTTGCGGGAGGGAAGATTGGGACATACGGCGGGACTTTGCACTGAAGTGTTGAAACGGCGCTTAGTTTCTTGAACGTCGCGCATTCATTCTATAAGCGAGATAAAAGGCAAGACGAGCCAACACAAGAGGGCAAGCATGAAGACGCGCAACACGGTGATCAAATTGTCGGTCATGGGAGTGCTTGTTTTGACGCTTGCGTCCTGTGCTACGCGCTATCGCAATCACGGCTATGTTCCTACAACAGAAGAGCTTTCTTCTATCACGCTGGGGGTTGACACACGCGATACCGTCACTGAGACGATCGGGCCGCCCTCCGCAACGGGGGTGCTTGATGGCAATGTGAATCTCTATGTGCGCACGCGGGTCAAACACTTTGGGCCGCGTAAGCCGGAAGTGGTGGAACGGCAGATTGTGGCGATCGGATTTGATGCTAATGGCATTGCACGAAATGTTGAACACTATGCGCTGGAGGACGGTCAGGTTGTTCCTCTGACGCGTCGGATCACTGACAACGGAATTGAAAGTGGCGGGTTGCTGCGTCAGTTGGCAGGTAACATTGGCAACTTCGGCCCGACGGGCGTGCCAAGCTCTTCAGGTGGTGGCTTCTAAGGTTTGTGTCTGCAAAGGCGGCGCTTTGTCATTCGGGTGTCACCGCATCTCTGTTAGGGTGCCGATGTGAAGCAACAACAGGGTGCATATGGCGTCATGCTGACAAAAGGCCGGTATTGCGTGAGAACTGCCGCGTCTGCGGCTGATCTGCAGGCGGCACAGCGTTTGCGGAATCTCGCATTTCACGGCTCCGACGCTGCGCTGGATGTGGATGCCTATGATGATCAGTGCATACACTATTTGATCGAAGAGACGGCGACCAATCGTTTGGTCTGTGTTTTCAGGATGTTATCCCTTAACGGTGGGCAGGACATTGGGCGCTCTTATGCGGCGCAGTTTTACGAGCTTGAGGCGCTTAAGACCTTTCCGGGACCGATGGTGGAAATGGGGCGTTTCTGTATGCATCCGGACGTCCATGACCCGGATGTGCTGCGGATCGCATGGGGGGCCATGACCCGTTATGTGGATGACCATGCTGTGGAGCTTCTGTTTGGTTGTGCCTCCTTTGAGGGTACGGATACCAGTCACTATCTGGACAGTTTTGCCATGTTGCGGGACCGTCATCTGGCACCACCACGCTGGTTGCCGCGTGTCAAAGCCCCCAAGGTTTTCCGTTTTGCCAACCGGTTGCGGCGCAAGCCCAATCTGAAGGCCGCGCAATTGGCGATGCCGCCGATGCTGCGCAGTTATCTTATGATGGGTGGCTGGGTCAGCGATCATGCGGTGGTTGACCAAAAAATGAATACACTTCATGTGTTTACGGGCGTCGAAGTGAAAGCCATTCCGCCTGCGCGCAAACGTCTCTTGCGCGCGATTTCTGGCGAGGGGCTGCGTCGAGGTTGACGCTGGCCGCCGGGCGAGCTACGCGCTTTCTCATGGCACGTATACCTCTTTTGCAGATGAGTGATATCTCCCTGACTTTCGGCGGAGATCCCGTATTTGATCAGCTGAGCCTTGTGGTGCAGCCTGGCGACCGTGTGGCGCTGGTGGGGCGCAATGGGTCTGGCAAATCCACCCTGATGAAAGTCATGGCAGGGTTGGTGGAAGCGGATCGTGGCGACATCGTTGTGCCCCCTGGCGTGAGTGTCGGATATATGGAGCAAGATCCTGATATGACAGGGTTTGCGACGCTTGGGGATTTTGCCTCTGCCGGCCTTGATCCGGGCGAACTCTATAAAGTGGAGCGCGCGGGAGAGGGGCTCAAGTTTGATCCTGCACGGCCGGTAGAGACGGCGTCTGGTGGAGAGCGTCGGCGTGCGGCGCTGGCGCGGCTGATGGCGGAGGCGCCGGAACTTATGTTGCTGGATGAGCCGACCAACCACCTAGATATTGAGGCGATTGCCTGGCTTGAAAGTGAGCTGAAGTCCACCCGCGCGGGCTATGTGCTGATCAGCCACGACCGCGCCTTTTTGCGGGCTTTGACGCGGGCAACCCTTTGGATTGACAGGGGAATGGTGCGTCGTCAGGAAAAGGGATTTGAGGCATTTGAGGCCTGGCGTGATAAGGTCTGGGACGAAGAGGATCTTCAGCGCCACAAGATGGACCGTAAGATCAAATCCGAGGCCCGCTGGGCTGTGGAGGGCATCAGTGCACGCCGCAAGCGCAATCAGGGGCGTGTGCGGGCGCTGAAGGATTTGCGAGCAGAGCGCGCTTCGATGATCAAGCGCCAGGGATCTGCTGCGATGGAACTGGCCGCAGGTCCGAAGTCTGGCAAAAAAGTTATGGAAGCCAAAGGCTTGTCCAAATCCTACGATGGTAAGAGCATTGTGCGTGACTTCTCTCTGACGGTGCAGCGCGGGGATCGCGTGGCCTTTGTAGGGCCGAATGGCGTTGGGAAGACCACCCTGATCAAGATGCTGATGGGGGATGTCGCACCGGACAGTGGCGCGGTCACTTTGGGCACCAATCTGTTGCCTGCGGTGTTTGATCAGGCGCGGGCCAAGCTGGACCCGGAGATGACCCTGTGGGACAGTCTTACAGGGGATCCTGAGATGCGGGTTTCGGGCAAGGCCGATCAGGTGATGGTGCGTGGAACCCCCAAGCATGTGGTTGGTTATCTTAAAGAATTTCTGTTTGACGACCGGCAGGCGCGGGCGCCGGTGCGCTCTCTTTCTGGGGGTGAGAAGGCGCGGTTGCTGCTGGCGAAACTGATGGCCAAAGAGAGCAATTTGCTGGTCATGGATGAGCCGACCAACGATCTTGATGTGGAGACACTCGATCTGCTGCAGGAATTGCTGGATGACTATGATGGCACGGTTCTGTTGGTGAGCCACGATCGGGATTTTCTGGACCGTGTGGCGACTACAACCATCGCCATGGAGGGCAATGGGCAGGCTGTGACCTATGCGGGTGGCTGGTCTGACTATCAGGCGCAACGGCAGGAAAATACGCCTATAAAGGTAGAAAAATCAAAGCCGAAAGCGGAAAAGGTCAAGCAGGAAAAAACGGTATCTTCCGGGTTGAGCTTTACGGAGAAGCACCGGCTTGAGGCCTTGCCTGCGGTCATGGAGCGGCTTGAGGCGGAGATTGCCAAGCTGGAAGAATTCATGGCGGATCCGGAGCTTTTCACCAAGGAACCGGTGAAGTTTCAGAAGGCCACAGAGGCGTTGGTGGAGCGGCAGAAAGCCTTGGCGGAGGCTGAGGAAGAGTGGCTGATGCTGGAAGAAAAAGCGGAAAGCAACGGCTGAAATCAACGTCGGTATCGCGTCTGTATTGTGGCGGTAACGCGGAGGTGCGCGTTTTCTGAATATATTGCGCCTGCGACGCCTGCTTCAGACCTTGGTAAGGGTTTTCAGCCTTGGGGCAAAAGCGGCGCGATGCGGGCCCATGCCCGTGCCTCAAAATCGGGAGCCTGCGGCTCCAGCATGTTCTGGCCCAAGAACCAGTAGAGATACTTTTCGTAGGCGCTCTTTGGATGAGGGTGGTCCGCGTTGCGCAGAGCTTTGCGCAGCTCCTGCGGCGTCTTTGCGATGGTCGCGATATGGCCGTAGTCAGAGCGCGCACAGAGGATCACGGGTTTCTTCTGCATCAAGGCTTCAAAGCCAGCGGCGGAATTCTGGGTGACCACCACATCTGAGGCGGCGGTGAGTGCATGGATGCTCTCTTCTGACACCACAACATTGTCAAAGCGGCGACAGATGCTGCGGTAGCGATTGGCCATGACCTCTGATTGTGCCGGATGCAGTTTCACATAAACGCGTGCGGTGGTGCTTTTGGCGACGGTTGCGATCATTTGCTGGCTGTCGAGAAAATGCACCGGCGTCGCATAGCTGTCGATCTCTTGCAGAAAGATCACGGCACGCGCAGGTGGCAGAGGCTCTGTGGTTTGGGGGGCTTGGGAGAATTTGGAGATGTTCTCTCGCAGCATATGGCCTGTGACACCGTTGAAGAAATAGCGCGCTTTGGCGGCGTCTGTGTCATCCGGAACAAAATCCGCATTTTCCAGTGAAGAGTCCCAGTTCACGCCAAGCGGGTCGAGATACCAAAATCCCCAGATATAGGAAGGAATGGCATAGAGGGCAGGGCGGGTGATACGCTTTGTTTTGCCAAGGAAGATATGCGCGTGATCTGCTGTGCAGAGGGTTTGGGACACCGGGCTGTCATAGGGCACGGCATAGGTTTGATGCCCCATCTGAGCGGCTTTTGCCGCAATCTTTTCAACGAAATCAAATTTCCCTTCACAAAGCGATTCAAACCAAGATTCCTTGGCATGAAAGATGAGGCTTGGCTGGTTTTGAAGGGAGGGATGTTTTGAAGACGCAAAGGTTGGAGGTAGGATCTCAATCACGGAGGAGCTTTAATGACTTTTGTTCTGTGAAAACGGCTGCGCCCGTTCTGCCATTTTGTGCGCGACCTGTACAGAGGCTAGGCGGCTTGTGCTTTAGGTCGCGTCTGTGAGTGGGGAAGATGGGCGTATGGGGGCCGCTCCCAAGTAGCGTGTCAGGGTGAAGCTGATGCAGAGGCCGGGCAGGAGAGCGGCCAGCGCGGCTGCCATGCCCCAGTTGTCCGCAAGCAGGCCGATGACGGGGGGCGCAATCACCGAGCCGCTGACCGCAACGATGGAGAGCAGGGCGATGTTGTCTGCCTCATGGTGATCATCCAGCGCGGCGGCGGCTGATACCGCCAGAGGAAATCCCACGGAGACGCCAAGCCCTGCCAAAGCAAAGCCCACAAAGGCCAGAGGCAAAGGCAAGGGCGCAATGAGTGACAGGAGCCCTATGATGGCGATGCCAACGGTGAGCTGGGCAAGGCGTGCGCCACCCAGGCGTGTTTTGAGGAAGTCACCTACAAACCGTCCGAGCGCGAGGAAGCCGGAATAGACCGTGACCGCCAACCCGGCAAGGGCGCTGTCGGCTGCCAGACGATCCGCCATATAGACAGCGGCCCAGTTGTTCATTGTGCCCTCTGCCATCGTGACGGAAAACACAAAGAGCGCCACGAGATAGAGTGTCTTTGGGTATTGGAAGGCGTTTCTGCGCTGTGTTGGCTGCGCAGGATCTATGGGGCGGGTGATGTTTGGCAGTTTGCGGGCCAGCAGGATGCCGACGCCTGCGGACCCGGCGGATTGCAACATCAGCATACCAATGGGCGTCAGCGGTGTGGCGAGCAGCGATACCAGCAGGGATCCTGTCATCAGCCCCAGCGCCCAGAAACCGTGGCAGCGGTTCATCACCGAAGCTTTCACGGCTTTTTCTACCTGACCGGCATAGACGTTAAGCGCGACCGTAAGGCAGGCGGCAGACGCGCCAAACAGGAACAGTGCGATCAAGAGGCTGACTTGGTTATAGGCCAGCATGGGCAATAGGACAGTGGCCGTTTGTAGAGGAAAAGCTGCCTTGAAGACCAGAGGGGCACCGCGTTTCGCGACCATAGCGGCGGCAAATTTGGACATCAGCACAAAGGCGGCCGGCATGCCCAGAAGTGCAAGCGCAAGTTCGGCGTTGCTCAGGGCAAGTTTGGTTTGCACCATTGGAATTTGCGCGAACCAGCCCCCCAGTGCGAAAGGCTGTAGAAAGAACAGCGCCATGGTCTGGCGGGCGGTGGCCGGTGGCAATGGGGCGCTCATATGGGGATCCTATGTACGGATTGCGACACTGCGTGGCAGCTAGCCGGATCTTGTGATCGCTATCAAGCCAAATGCGTGTGTCTTCATGTATGATTAAATCATGAGTTGATTGGTGGTCTGACCGGGACCACCATCTGGGAAAATTGGTGCTGTTTTTCCGGTCCGGCTATGGATCAGAAGCGGGTGCGCAGCCCCAGCAGCACGGCGGTTTCATCCACGCCGGAAATATGGCCCCGGTTCTGAGCATGGGCGAGGGAGACGTCGATGTTTGTGCGCGGGGTCAGGGGGCGATGATAGGTCAGCGCCAGACGCACTTCGCGGCTGCGCGGGGCAAGATCGATGCGCACGTCCTGATGCCGTGTCCCGCCGTCGTGGGTGGCCACCGGCAAAGACAGCGATGTGCTGCCGGAGGCAATTGCAGCGGGCAGAGACAGGGAGAGCGACAGCGCGTCATTGGCGGTCAGAACATGGTCATGGGCATAAGACAGCGCGGTGGCGTTGAGCAACACGTCGGCGGATTGCCCCAGATTGGAGTCTTCCTGCCCATAGGCATATCCCATCATCAGGCTGAGACGGGAACGATCGGTCAGAGCGGTTGAAAGCGTCATGTCCATGGCGGCCAGCGCTCCGCCGGAACCGCCATTCCATTCCGACAGCAGCGCAGCGGTATCAGCACCGTAGCTGGTGCTCAGTTGTAGGTTTGTGCGCCCAAGATCAAAGCCACGGGACAGACCAAAGCCAAGCGCATCTGTGCCGGAGGACTGGCCGTGGTAGAGCGTGAGATGGATGTCATCTGCGCCCAGCATCACCGGCAGGCCACGCTCTGTGCCAAAGAAGGCGGTTGCGGCGGTCGTGGGGCTTGGTGTTTGGGCAATTGTGAGCAGGTCCCGCGTGGAAAACAGCGGATCGGCCTGACGGGTGGCGACCAGTTGACCTGCGTTCACGGCGAAAGAGGCGGACAGGGCGTCGGTGCTTTGGATTTGCACTTTGGCGAGGGCACGGGTTACCGCGTCGCCGCTGGCGCTGCCAGCAACGACGAGGGGTTTGCTCATGTCCAATACGGTGCCGTTTTCCATGGTGGCGGTGGCCCGACCAATGGGCAGAAGGGCGGCGGCCACATCGAGAAACCCATGGCCCCATTCTTCGCTGTAATTGTGTGTAAAGCCGGGGGCGAGTTCGACACTGCCTTCGGTGGTGAAGCCGTCAAATGTGTTATCTGCGGAGGCCAGAAGGCGCACCCGCAGCTGTTGGTGGGTCATATTGGGGAAGGCCTCTGCGAGCAGGGCCAGGGCGCCGGATACCGTTGGGGCGGCATAGGAGGTGCCGGTGCCAAAGCCGTAGCTGCCGCTGCTATCTGCGGTTGCGCTTGTCCAGCTGCCATTGGCGGAGAGGCACCAAGCGGCGGCCTCCAGACAGGGCTCAGATACCCGGCGGGCGCCGATGACATCATCGCCGTTCATTTCCGGCACGCCATTCACCACGGCGATCCAGCTCTGTTCCAAAGAGGGTTCAAACAGCGGCAGGGCTGGCATCAGACCGGTGCTTGAAAAGTTGGAATTGTTGGGCACGGAGAACACCACAATACCCTCATCCGCATAGCTTTTGAGAGCATTGAGGTAAGCTCGCCCAGAGGAGGTGCCCAGAATGTTGTTGTAGTCAGAGCGGGTGGCGCGGGTGTTGGAAAAGCCCCAGGAGTTGTTGAGGGCAACGGCCCCTGCGGCTTCGGCGGATTCGGCGGTGGCGCGCAGCTGGGAGAGGCTGTCAAAGCTGCCAAAGATGAGATCTGCCGCCGGGGCGACGCCAATCATATCATCAGAATTGCCCGCCGCGATGGAGGCCACGAAGGTGCCGTGGTCGGCCACGGCCAGACCAGACCCTCGGGTGATGGCGCGGCCGGAGAAGGCCTCATGGCTGGTCAGAAAGCCGTTGTCAGAGAAGGCAATCACCTGACCTGCGCCGGTCAGCCCTGCGGCGTGGGCGTAGTGAATGCCGGCATCAGAAAGGGGATTGCCCCCCAGTTCCACATCGATACCGCTGTCAAAACGGCCATTGCTGTTTTTGTCCACATAGCGGCCGTCCGGGGCGGTTTGGCGGGTGTAGCGCGAATCCTGTCGGATCAGACGCGTGGCGCGGGCGCGTATGGGATCAAGACTGTCGATAAAAGAGGTCAGCAGCGTGGCGCTGTCGGTGATGGGGAGAGAGGAGCTGCCGCCACTGCCGGACTGATTGCTGCTGCTGTCGGTGTCGTCGCCTTCCTCGCCGCCGCCACATCCTGCCAAAAGGAACGGTGCCAAGAGAACTGTGGTCAACAGCAGGGTTTTGCGCGGCATCATCAGGTCACCTCAGAAAAATATGGGTGACGGCAGGCTAGAAAGTAACCCTTAAACAAGGCCCAATAATTGGGCGTTGGATCCAATTTTAAAGAGATAGATGGCTTGGCGTGGTGATGGGGGACAGCAAATGCGCGCTTGTATTTTTGGTGATGATATTACATATCAAAATAGATCAGGGCAAGGCAGATGCCCCACCTGAGCCTGTCACGGATGCGACGCTGTCCTGCCTGTGACAGACGGCATTTTTGTCCTGATCACCTCTGCCTGCCAAGCAACAGCGGGTCAAAGTCAGAGCCAATCAGAGAGCGCCAATGCCCTTTCATGCGCAAACCTTTGCAGACTGTGAGCTGTGCGTCACCGACACATGTGACCTCTGTCCAATGGGGGACAAGCTTCTGGCGCGCACTGCGCTTGCGTCAACCGCGCGCATGTCTGTGCGCAACAATCGGAGACAATAGATGAGCCGATCTGTGCCTTCTTCCTGTGCTGCGTCTGTGTCCGCGACGGTGCCGGTCACTGTTCTCAATGGTTTTTTGGGCGCGGGGAAGACAACGTTGTTGCAGAGCCTGTTGGTGCAGGCCCGCCAACTGCCGCATGTGCGCTTGGGGGTGATTGTGAATGAGATGAGCACGTTGGATGTGGACGGTGCCATTTTGGATGGCAGTGAAGTGCTGTCACGACAGGATGCACGGTTTGTTTCTATTGCTGCAGGGAGCATCAGCGGCCCTGAAGGTTTGGCGCAATTTGGCGCGGCGGTTGACAGGCTACTGGCGGCGGATGTGACCCATGTGTTGATTGAAACCTCAGGGAGCACACATCCCTGGCCGCTGCTGGAGGCCCTTCGGGCCCATGATGATCTGCGCCTGCATGGGTTTCTGTCGGTGGTGGATTGCCTGACGCTGGCGCAGGACCATGATTTTGGCCACACCATTGTACCGGGGGCATCGCGCAATCTTGCGGCAGGGCAGCGGGGCATCGAAAACCTGCTGGCGGAGCAGATCATGTTCTGCAACCGCATCCTGCTGAGCAAAATGGACCGTGTGGATCAGAGCGCGCTGCACAGGATTGCTCAGGCGGTACATCCCATCAATCGGGGGGCGGATGTGATGGGGATGCAATGGGGCAATCTGCGGCTTGAGAGTATTTTGCAGATGGGGCCTTATGATCATGACCGGGTGGCGCAGTTGGGGGCAGAGCTGACCGCTTGGGATGTGGAACACGACACCAGCTCTATGGCCAGCGCGGCGGATTACCGGATCGAGAGTGTTGTGATTGCAGATGCGCGGCCGTTTCATCCGCAACGCCTTTGGGATGTGTACAATCATTATCTTGGCACGGGCATCTATCGCAGTAAGGGTTTTTTCTGGTTGCCCTCCCGAGATCAGTATCAGCTTTTGTGGAACCAGACGGCGGGCAGTGTCGGGCTTGAGGTGGTGAATTTCTGGAAAATTGCCACGCTGGAGGATGACAGCCTGAACCTGTTGCCACAGGAGCGCGCCGAGATGCGTCGGCGTTTGCAGGGGCAGTCGCAGGCCTTTGGGGACCGGCGCTGTCGGTTGACCGTGATTGGGGACCGGGACGGGCTTGCAGACTTTGCGACGGCTGTGCGCGCCTGTTTTTGCACAGAGGCAGAGATTGCTGCATGGAAAGCGGGCATCGCCTTTGAGGATCCTTGGCCAAAGACGCTGGTGACCCTGTCCTGAGCGATTTGTGCATATCTGGAGATTGCACCTGGGCAGCAACTGTTCCTAAGGTGCGGCAGATTTTTTTTGCCACGAGAGGGTGATCTCATGACGCGTCGGACGGCCATCGCAGGTGCGGAAACCTATTTTGACGATGGCGGTTTTCAGTCAGACCTTGCTGCTCTGGTGGCGTTTGAAACCGAGAGCCAGAACCCGGCGCAGGCGGCGGAGCTGTCGCGCTATCTGACGGAGGCGATGGTGCCGCGTTTGCATGCGATGGGGTTTGAGACGGTGCTGCATGCCAATGCGGTGGCAGGGGCGGGCCCAATTCTGGTGGCGCAGCGCCATGAAGGCGCGGCTTTGCCAACAGTGCTGACCTATGGTCATGGGGATGTCACCCATGGGCAGGCAGGGCAGTGGCGAGACGGGCTGCATCCGTTTGAGCTGACCGAAGATGGCGCGCGGCTTTATGGTCGGGGGACGGCCGACAACAAGGGGCAGCATCTGATCACTATTGCCGCGCTGGAGGCGGTGCTTCGGGCGCGCGGGGCGCTGGGCTTTAACTGCCGGTTTGTGGTGGAAACAGGGGAGGAAACCGGCTCGCCCGGTTTGGCCGCCTTGTTTGCCGCTCAGAAAGACGCGCTGAAGGCGGATGTGCTGATCGCTTCGGATGGGCCGCGGCTGCAACCGGAGACTCCTACGATGTTCATGGGCGCACGTGGCTGTCTGGATTTTGATCTGCTGTTGGATCTGCGAGAGGGGGCGCATCATTCCGGCAACTGGGGTGGCTTGCTGGCAGATCCGGCGATTATTTTGGCACAGGCGCTCTCGGTGATCACCGATGCACGTGGGCAAATCCGGGTGGCGGAGTGGCGGCCCAACAGCCTGAGTGAGGAAATCCGCGCGGCGCTGCGCGACCTGCCTGTGTGCGAAGGCGCGGGACCTGCGGTGGATGAGAACTGGGGGGAGGCGGATCTGAGCCCGGCGGAACGTGTGTTTGGCTGGAACAGCTTTGCCGTGCTCGCGATGCAGAGCGGCATTCCGGAGGCACCGGTCAACGCGATCAGCGACAAGGCGCGTGCGCATTGCCAACTGCGCTATGTGGTGGGCACAGACACGGAGGAAATCTTACCGGCGCTGCGGCGGCATCTGGATGCGCATGGGTTTGCACAGGTGCAGATCCGTGCCAGTGAGGCAGGCGCTTTCAGCCCGACACGGCTGTCGCCAAGGCACCCCTGGGCGCAGTTTGTGGCGCGCTCCATTGAGGAGACCACGGGCAAAGCCCCCCATGTTCTGCCCAATCTGGCGGGCTCGCTGCCCAATGATATTTTTGTGGACCACCTTGGGCTGCCGACCATCTGGGTGCCCCATTCTTATCGTGGCTGCTGCCAGCATGCGCCCGATGAACATGTGCTCAAGCCACTGTGCCGTGAGGCGCTGGGCCTGATGGCGGGCGTGTTTTGGGACATCGGCGCGGGGGATGCGCCCGATGCGGAGCGCAGGTAAGGGCGCTGTCAGGACGGCTTCGGCGTGGCGGAGAGCCGGGCTTTGATCTCAGCATATTTGCGGCGGCTGATGGGCACTTCGTCCCCATTGCTGAGTTGGCAGCTGTAGGCGCTGCCTTTGCGGGTGATGCTGCGCAGATGATCGAGGCAGATCCAGTGGGATCTGTGACAATGAATGCCGTTGAGATGATCCAGCTTCTGCAGACAGTCGCCAAATTGCTCTGACAGCAGGCTGCGCCCCTGTGTGGTGGTGACCTCCACATAGTGATCCTGTGCGTGCATGCGGATGATCTCATTTCCCAGATCAAAAGGCAGGCCCGGCAGCAAAGCGCGCAGGTTGATTTCAACGGGTGTTTCGATGGGCTGTGGGGGCGGCGTATCTGCATTTTGGGCCGCCTCGGTGTGCTCGTCACTTTTGAGCAGGAAGATCAAGGCCAGCGCTATGGTCAGGCTGGCGGGGGTGACGGCGATGATTTCGCTCAGCACCAGCGCGATGCCCGTGAGGTTTTCTGCGCTGTCTTCATCCAGATTGCCAAAGCCGTAATCCAGAGCCAGTGACACCAGTGCAAAGAGGAGTGGCAGCACGGCGGTTGCGATCATGGCGGGCAAGGGATCTGACCAGCCGAGCCGCTGCACCAGATAGATCGCGGCGACAAAGATCGCGGCACCAAAAAACAGATGCGTGGCCCAAAGACCATAGGCTGTCAGAATGGGCAGGTGGGCGGTGTGTTCCGGGTTCAGAACAGACACAAAAAGCGCCCCGACCAAGGAGGCGATCAGCGTGTTTTTCAAGAGCGTCGCATTGGGCGCGATGGTCTGTAGCTTCATGTGCCTTGGTTAGCAGGTCGCGCGCGAGCGGTCCAGAAACGACCGTTCACGAAATTGCACCAACCATCAACGCAGGACACAAGCCGTTTGTGCATGCGGGCTGGCCTGTGGCTTGGGGCGCAGCGCAGGTGGGCAGTCATAGAGGACCAGCGTCTGTGCGGCGTGACGCCGTTGGACGCTTTGAGAGGAAAGATAGCATGCCCATGTCAAAACCACGCGGATCTGAGCACACACGCCCCTATGTGCCCCCCTCTGTTGTTGAACAGATAAGGGAGAGACGCAGGCATGCGCTGAATTGGCTGTTGTTACTGACCTTGGCCTGTCAGGCGCTGTTTGCCTCCATGCCGTGGATTGATCCGTGGGTGTCTGGGATTTTTGGCAGCGCGGAGCAGGGGTTCCCGATCGCGCAGGGGACCGGTTTTTTGATTTATCGAGAGTTTCTCAACCATCTGTTCACGGCACTGGGGTTGCTCGCGCTGTTTGGCGTATTGCTGGCCGCAATCGGGCGCAAGCTGTTTGCTCTGCCACAGCAGGTTTGGGTGTTTATTGTGGGGGTGTATCTTTTGGGGCCCGCTGTTTTGGTGAACGGCATTCTCAAGGCCAATTGGGGACGTGCGCGCCCGGTGCATACGGTTGAGTTTGGTGGAGACCGGCTGTTTTCGCCGCCCTTTGAGATTGCCTCGCAATGTGTCAGCAATTGCTCTTTTGTTTCCGGTGAAGCGGCGGCGGCCACGGCCTTTGCGATTTCCGCTTTTGTTCTGACCCGCTTCCTGGCCAGCCGCGTCTGGCGTAATGGTCTGTTTGGGGCCGCGCTGTCCTTTGCTGTCTCCGGCGCGCTGTTGCGTGTGGCGTTTGGCAGACATTTTCTGTCGGATGTCATCTTCTCGGCGCTGTTTGTGTCATTGATTGCGGTGGCGCTGTCGTTCATATTTGTCCGGCGAAAAGACCGTGTCACAGGAGATGCAAGCCGGAATGGGTCACCGGGGCTTCAGCGCGCAGGTTAGCGGTCTTTCAGAGCGGTGCGGAAGCTGCGCGGGCTTTGGCCGGTGGTCAGTTCAAACTGTCTTGAGAAGGCGCTGCGGCTAGCAAAGCCGACCTCTGCGGCAATGGCTTTGACGGGCTTGTCGGTTTCGCTCAGAAGCCGCCCAGCCTTGCGCATGCGCAGATCGCGCAGCAGCTCCATGGGGCCAGAGCCATAAGCCTGAGAGAAGCGCTTGGCAAAGCAGGAGCGGCTCATGCCCGCCAGTTCAGAGAGGCTTTCGACGGAATGGCGCGCTTGTGGCGCATCGAGCATGGCTTTCAGGGCCTTCCAGACGGCGGGGTCGCGCAGGGCGGCCATCCAGTGGAGTGCGCCGTCTCCCATCGCCATTCTCTGACGCAGCATTTCGATCACCGCCTGTAACAGGATGGCCCGGACCATGGCGCGGCTGCCCAGATCGGGACGGGACAGTTCGCCCAGCAGGGTTTTGAGCCCACCAAACAGCGGATGTTGTTGCGAGATGTGCATATGCAGCGGGTCATGCAGCAGGTCGATGAGATTGCCAGAACCTTTGAGGCCAATGACTATATGTGCGCAGAGCGCGAGCAGAGGCGCCTGTTCGGCTTCATCCGGCCCCCCTTTGGTGAGCACATGGCGCAGTTCCAACTCGGCGGGCTGGCAGGCCGGGGTCGGGATCGTCCCTGTGGCGGTGCTGCGGATCTCATGTTGCACAAGGGCGGGCACAAGGATCAGGCTGCCCGGCGAAATGGAGATCGCCGCACGGCGGGGCATGATCACATTGCCTTCTCCGGACAAGACATAGTGCAGGGTCACTGCGCCATCTGCGGGCAGGGCCACTTTGCGCACGCCTGCGATTTCACACAGGGCGAAGGGTTTGGTCTCGATCTCAAGACTGTCGAATATGTGATCGTACTTCATGAGAGTAGCATGGGCCAATTCTGGACGAAAAGACACGTTTGCTTCTCTGCGAGGTCAAATTCTGGACCCAAAGGCACATTGGGCCGCCCGATAGTCAGGGGGCAGGTGCTGAGGCCTGCGAATGCTAAGGAGATGACCAATGTGTGATTGTCATGATCATGATCCCAAGAAACTGTCACGCCGGGAGGCACTGCGTGGTGGGTTGATGGCTTCTGCGGCCGGAGCGGCTGCGGTGGCGGGGGCTGGTGCGGTTCAGGCGCAGGCCAAGGAAAACCCTTACGCCGACCCCGCACAGCCCGCCCTGCCGCCATCCGATATGAAGCTGGATCTGAGCCGTGCGGCACTGGTGGTGACCGACCCGCAAATCGACTTTCTGCATCCGGAAGGCGTGACCTGGGGTGTGATTGGTGCCAGCGTGGAAGAACATGGGACGGTGGAAAACATCGAGACACTGTTTAAGGCGGCCAAAGCGCATGACATCACCACAGCCGTGTCGCCGCATTACTATTATCCCACCGATCACGGCTGGAAGTTTGAAGGCGCTCTGGAAAAACTGATGCACAAGATTGGCATGTTTGACCGCAAAGGGCCTTTGATCATCGATGGGTTTGAAAACTCCGGCGCGGATTGGATGCCGCAGTACAAGAAGTACATCGAAGATGGCAGAACCATCGTCACCTCACCTCATAAGGTCTATGGCAATGACACCAATGATCTGAGCCTGCAATTGCGCAAGAACGGTGTGGATCAGGTGATCCTGGCAGGGATGTCTGCGAACCTCTGTACGGAAAGCCACCTGCGCGAACTGCTGGAAGATGGATTTGAAGTGGCTGTTGTCAAAGATGCCACCGCTGCGGCGATGTTGCCGGAGGGCGACGGCTATCTCGCGGCGCTGACCAACTTCCGCTATATGGCCAATGCGGTTTGGACCACTGAGGAGGCGGTTGCGCAGCTCAAAAAAGCGGCAGGCTGATCTGGAGAAGCCCCATGTGTTCGGTGTGCATGCATCTGTTGCGTCGCGTGGATGTTTAGGGCTTTGGGAGGAGGTCTTTGCCTTGCCTGTGTGGCAGGTTCTGACAGGGAAGCATGGGTCCTTTGCTGAGCGCGGTGCCCAGAGGTGCGGGTGAATGACCTTCTCCGCAAAAACAAAAAGCCCCGGCGTTTGTGCCGGGGCTTTGCTGTGTTGGGGCGGCGTGTCCGTTAGGAGGTGAACAGACCTTCGTAGGCTGGTTCCAGCGTCTCGGTTTCAAACAGGGAGCTGACGGAGGTGCCATTGGCGGTGTTCATGATCGCCTGTGCAAACATCGGTGCGGTGGGCACGATGCGGATGTTGCTGGCGCCCTTCACGGCTTCGGTGGGCTCAATGCTGTCGGTGATGACCAGAGACTTCATCACGGAGTTGGTGATGCGCTCAATCGCGGGACCGGACAGAACACCGTGGGAGATGTAGCTGTGTACCTCGGTTGCGCCATGCTCGATCAGCACTTCGGCGGCTTTGCAGAGCGTGCCTGCGGTGTCGCAGATGTCGTCTACAATGATACATTTCTTGCCGGTCACATCGCCGATCACGGTCATTTCGGCCACTTCGCCGGGTTTTTCGCGGCGTTTGTCGACGATGGCGAGCGGCGCGTTGATGCGCTTGGCCAGCTCACGGGCGCGGGCTACGCCGCCCACATCTGGTGAAATCACCATGACATCAGAGAGCGTGTCTTTGAACTGGGCTTTGATATCCAGTGCAAAGATTGGGGAGGCATAGAGGTTGTCGACGGGAATGTCGAAGAAGCCCTGAATTTGCGCGGCGTGCAGATCCATGGTGAGGATACGCTCAATCCCGGCTTCGACCATCATATTGGCCACAAGCTTGGCGGTGATGGGGGTGCGCGCCTTGGTGCGGCGATCCTGACGGGCATAGCCGAAATATGGGATCACGGCAGTGATGCGGCTGGCAGAGGAGCGGCGCAGGGCGTCGGCCATGACCAGCAGTTCCATCAGATTGTCGTTGGCCGGATTGGAGGTCGACTGAATGATGAACATGTCTTCGCCGCGCACGTTGTCATAGACTTCGACAAAGATTTCAGCGTCGTTGAAACGCTCAACCCGGGCATTGACCAGCTCTGTGGACGAGCCGCGGTGCATGGTCATGCGCCGCGCAATGGCGGAGGCCAATGGTTTGTTGGCGTTGCCTGTGATCAGTTTGGGTTCAAGAATGGTGGCCATAGCGCGGTAATCCCCAGGTGGCTGTGGTGACAGATTCGTGACATTGCGCTCCGCTTAACATGGCCCTAACGTCTCGCAAAGCGAAGCGTGGGTGCAGGGAGGCACAAATGGCGACGATCACCTATTATTTTTCGACAATTTCACCTTATACCTATCTTGCTGGCACACGTTTGGAGGAGATTGCCGCCAAACACGGGGCGGAGATTGTCTATAAACCGCTCGACATTATGGGGCTGTTTGCCCGGACCGGTGGCACAGCCCCCAAGGATCGCCATGTCAGCCGTCAGGAGTATCGTGCGCAGGAACTGGTGCGGCAGGCCAAGAAACTGGGCATGGACTTCAATCTGAAACCTGCGCATTGGCCCACCAATATGGCCCCGTCCTCTTATGCCTTCATTGCAGCGCAAAACGCTGGTGGCGGCGATCTGGGCGCGCTGGCGCATGGGTTCACCCGCGCGTGTTGGGTGGAAGAGAAAGACATTGCGCAGGATGATGTGATCCGCGCCTGTCTGAGTGCGGCGGGCTTTGATCCCAGCCTGGCGGACAGCGGTCTGCTTGTGGGGGCGGAGACCTATGCGCGCAATCTGGACGAAGCGGTGGAGGCCGGAGCTTTTGGCGCGCCGTTTTATATCACCGAGGATGGCGCGCGGTTCTGGGGACAGGATCGTCTTGAGGATCTGGACGCGCATCTGGCGGGTGCGCTCTGAGCCATGGCGCTTGATGAGGCACAGCGGCCCGATATCCATTGGCGTGTTCTGGGGCAGGGGCCGCGTGCGGCGCTGGCGCTGCATTGCAACCTTGGTCATTCCGGTGCCTTTCGTGGGCTTGCTGCAGCCCTGGACGATCTGATGACGATTGAGGCACCGGATATGCCCTCGCATGGGCGCAGTGGTGCCTTTGTGCCGGGGGCACTGGGTGGACAGATCATGGTGGAGGCGATTGTCGATCG
Source organism: Shimia sp. R11_0 (assembly GCF_017744035.1). Lineage (NCBI taxonomy): Bacteria > Pseudomonadati > Pseudomonadota > Alphaproteobacteria > Rhodobacterales > Roseobacteraceae > Shimia > Shimia sp. R11_0. Next base: position 413,270 of record NZ_JAGHQY010000003.1, read on the forward strand.
GCTCAAGGCGCCTGTGGATGTGATCGGGCATTCCTATGGCGGGTTGATTGCTGTGCGCCTGGCGATTGAACACCCTGAGCTGGTGCGCTCGCTGTCCCTGTATGAGCCGGTGACCATGCTTGCGGCGCGGGGGGCGGCACCAGAAGAGGTCGCCAAGAACCACGCGCATATGTCAAAGGTTCTGGCGCATTATGACGCGGGGGAGCCGGAAGCGGCGGTGCGTTTGTTTGTGGAAGAATGGGGGGACGGACGCCCCTGGGCGGCCTTGCCGGAAGAGATCCGCGCGGCTTTCACCCGACAGGTGCCCTTTGTGGTGGCGTCTCAGCGCGATGTCTTGGATGACATCGGACAGATCATGCCCCGGCTTGGCAACATCGCCGTGCCAGTTGTGGTCATGGACGGAGCGCTTTCGCCTGCGATCATGACGCCCGCCTGCGATGGGCTTGCGGCCTCTTTGCAGACTGCGCGACGGGTGACGATTGCGGGTGCGGGGCATATGGGGGCGATCACCCATGCGGCCGAAGTGGCGGCGGAAGTGCGCAAAATTGTGACGGACGCCGCCTGAACGTGGACCATAAAACACCCGCTGAGCGTCAGAGTTCGGCGGGTGTCTCGATGTCTGAGAGATCGTCTATCAGTGTTCAAACGCGCCGATCTCGGCCAGGACCGCGATCCAGTCTTCAAGGTGATAGGGGGGTGACCATGCCGTCTTCGTTGAAGTGGTGCACGTCAATCGCCTTGGCGGTGAAGGATTTTCCAGTTGCGGCATGGCCCATGAAGTCGCCTGCGTGTGTGCCGCAGAAAGTGGAACGCGCCACAATCACATTGCCTTCTTCGATCAGCACTTTGTCCAGGGCATCCAGATCACCTTCCGAAAAGGCAGCATAGAAGTTCATCAGGTTTTTCTCGTTGTCCGACATGTCGTCAGCTCCCGCAGTTGTAGAGAAAAAGGCCAGCGTCACAGCGGCCATGACGGCGCGGGGCGGGCGCTTTTGGGTTTGATGATGCCAGTGATTGAATGGGTCGAAATGACCCATGCAGAGATCAAGGCGGATCGCGCGCAGGCCTAGGTCAAATGCCGCTCAGATCCTAGGTCTTCAGACCGTTTGGAATGAGCTCTGCCTTGCTCCAGTGGCTGTCACTCTGCACGTGGTTTGCTCTGACATATTTGCCCATGCAGTAAGGCATATCCGTTTCGGAAAAACCGTTGGAGATGCGTGCGACAAAGCCCTCTTGCGTGTCGGTGTTCAGTTTCTTTGCCATATCCTCAAACAGGTTGGCGCGGTATGGGCCACGATAGAGGGTTTTAACTGGTTGAATGCCCAGCTCTCCAAAGCGGGTTATTGTGACATCCCAGCTTTGAATCTCGTTGCCGACGATGAGGGCGAAGCCAAGAAAATAGGAAGGCAGCGCTGTGTAAGGCACGGAGTGCTGTGCGAAAAGGTTCTCGCCAATGATCCGTTCGTCAGGGGCGAGTGCGTAAGAAATCCCGGAGGCAAAGGCCTTCAGCCAATCGCGAGACGGGTGATACTTGCTGTCAGGGCTGCGGGCATGGGTGCCACCGCAATGAATTGTGGTGTTTTCGCCATCCATCTTTTCCGTGATGATCAAATCTGAAACTTGCAGGCGCTCAAGCGAGGGCATGACTTTGTCGTCACTGGTGGTGCCGGGGGAAATAGGCAGGTGATAGGTGCGACCGTATTTTCTCATAGGTTGTGTGATATCAAATCGTTTTCAATGACGCCACGGAAGTGGCGGCGGAAGTGCTGCGGACGGTGGTTGATCCGCGATAAACTCTTGCACCCGAGTTCAGAACTAGTGACAGATGGCGGTTTCGCCACCCACCCAGACGTTTATTTGAGCATCTGTTGGGATTTCATACCAGCCCATCGTGCGGTAGCTCCATCCAAAGGCCGTGTCATCGACAAGGGCCAGCGCGTGGATTTGGAATTGAAACTCTCTGGGTGCATTTGCCAGACTCCAGTAGACTGTGTTTCTCTGAAAATCGCCGAGCTGGGCCAGTGTTGCTGCTTCACACATGGCAGTTCTGCTGACAGTCTCCGCTGCCACGATCATTCCCAACAACGCGACAATTGTGGAGATACCGAAGAACCACGGCCTCGTCGCTTTGATCAAGACGCTGAGCAATGAACAGCCGACGAAGGAGACGATGCCTACGATGGCGAAATGGCTGATGAAATGCGTGAACTTACTTGCGTCTGCGATAATGAAATAGGCTGCTGGTAGCGGGACAAACAGGTTCAATAAGGCTTCGCCAGGTGCGCCTCTCGCAAGTGTGTAGAGACTTATGACAATCGAGATTTGAATCGAGCCGATTGCAAGCGCTCTACGAAGGCCGGGCTTGTAAATCCCTAGACATAGCCACACCCAAAATATGGCGCCGAGAGCGAGCACGCCAAGTGCGGTCACAGCGAATACAGCGAATAAGGTGTGTTTGTCCATAAGGTCGGCAGAGCATATCTGACGTGTTTTGTATACTTCAAAGTTAGAAACGCGTTGCGCAGGAACCGAGGGGTGGGACGCGAAGCGCCCGCCCCGTGGGGGCGGTTCGGGCGCTGCCAAAGCTTTGCTTTGGCATTTTTCGTTTGATTTTATCCCGCTGCCACATCCAAGAACTGGTCAATCTGATTTTTGCTCAGCGACCAATCACAGACCAGCCTGGCGGTGATTTTTTCATCTGGGTCGCCTTCCAGGGGACCGTCCCAGAGGTGGTAGCTTGCGCCTGCGTCAAACAGGCGTTGGTGGGTGGCGCGGGGCAGTGTGACAAAGAGCATATTGGCTTGCGGTGGATGCAAGAACGTCGCGCCGTCGATCTGGCGGAGCCCTTCGGCGAGCTGCGCGGCGTTGGCGTTGGCCTTGGTGGCGGCTTCGATCCAGAGGTCATTTTCCAGATAGCCCAGCATCTGCGCCGAGAGGTAGCGGTGTTTGGAAAACAGATGCCCGCCACGTTTGCGGCGCAGCTCAAATTCCTGCGCATGTCGGGGATCAAAGAAGATCACCGCCTCCACGCCCATACAGCCGTTTTTGGTGCCGCCAAAACTCACCGCATCCACGCCCGCTTTCCATGTCATGTCCGCAGGTGTGCAGCCCAGCGCGACCATGGCATTGGCAAAGCGCGCGCCGTCCAGATGCACGGGGCAGTCAAAAGACCTGGCGACGTCACAGAGCGCCTGAAGTTCGTTCAGCGTGTAGATCGTGCCATATTCGGTGACCTGTGTGATGGAGACCGGGCCGCGTTGCGGGCCATGCACGCCACGGGTGCCTTCGGCGGCGATGGCGGCCTGCAGGCTTGCGACGGTGAGTTTGTCGGCGTCTTTGGGGGTGGCCAGTGTCAGCTTGGCTCCGCCGGTGTAAAACTCCGGGGCGTTGCACTCATCCTTGTGGATATGGGCCACATCGGAGCAGAAGATGGTCTCCCATGGCTGACAGAGCGTGGCCAGCGCCAGAGAATTTGCGGTGGTGCCGGTGGCGACCAGATAGACCGCCGCCTCTGGGGCCTCAAACAGGGCGCGGATCAGGCGGGTGACCTCGGCCATTTCCGCATCTGCGCCATAGCCCATGGCATAGCCGGTGTTGGCCTTGGTGAGCGCGCTCAGAACTTCGGGCAGCGCCGGGCCGGAATTGTCGGAGGCAAAAAACATCAGAGCGGCTCCTCGATGATGTGGTCTTCCCACTGTTCCAGAGGGGTGTCGAATTCGGAGACCGTCCGGTGGCGCATGGAGACGCCTGCGGCATGGACGCTGGCCTGTGTGCCGGAGATCAGCGGGTGCCAGTCATGGAGCGGTTTGCCTTCCCAGAGCAGGCGGTAGGCGCAGGTCTGTGGCAGCCAGTAGGCGTGATCATCAATATTGTCCGGCGTCATGACGATGCATTCGGGCACAAATTGATGGCGGATGTCATATTGGCTGCACAGCCCGGTGTCATCATCCAGCAGACGACAGGCGACGCAGGTCAGGGCGACTTCGCCAGTGTCCTCATCCTCAAGCTTGTTGAGGCAGCATTTTCCGCAGCCATCACAGAGCGCTTCCCACTCGGTTTTGTTGAGCTTGGTAAGCGGCTTTTTTTCCCAGAACCGTTTGGCGAGCCCGTGGCGTGCTATGACGTCTTTGTCACTCATAAAGCGGCAAGAATTTCGCGGGCTTGATCACAATCGCGGCCCATCTGGGTGATGAGCGCGTCCAGACCGTCAAATTTAAGCTCTGGGCGCAGGTAGTCCACCAGCGCGACAGAGAGGGTGTGGCCGTAGAGATCTCCCGAAAAATCAAAGAGATAGGTTTCGATGTTGGCTTTGTTTTCGCCAAACATTGGACGGGTGCCAATGGAGGAGGCGCCAAAGTAGCTGCCCTGATGGGGGCCGTCGAGCACATCGACCAGCACGGCGTAGACGCCGTATTTGGGCTGATGCAGATCGTCGATCGACATATTGGCGGTGGGGAAGCCCAGATCGCGGCCGCGTTGCTCCCCGCCAATAACCGGGCCGTCGATGCGGTGCCAGTGGCCCAGCATCTGTGCTGCGTCACGGGGGCGGCCATCGGTAAGCGCCTGCCGGATGGAGGTGGAGGAGACCTGACCGTCGCCGCTTTGCACCAGGGGCGCTATGGTGACGCCAAAACCCATCTGTTGGCCAAAGGCTGCAAGATCTTCAGCGGTGCCTTTGCGCCCGCGTCCGAAACAGAAATCCGCGCCCACAACCACATGGCTGAGGCCCAGCCCGTCTGCGATCACATCACGTGCAAAGGATTCGGGGGTGAGATTGGCCAGGGCGGCATTGAACGGCAGTTCGTAGAGTTTCTCCACGCCGAGTTTGGCCAATCTATGGGCACGTGTCTCAGAAGAGGTGAGGCGGAAGCCTGCGCTTTGCGGGGCGAAATAGGCCCGCGGGTGTGGCTCAAAGGTGAGAAGGCCCAAAGGCGCTTGTGGTGCGGCCTTGCGCGCGAGGTCGATCACGGATTGGTGACCAATGTGCACGCCGTCAAAATTGCCAATCGCAGCGCTGGCGCCGCGGTCATCTGGGGTCACAAACTGATAGTCGCGTATGATCTGCATGAGGGCAGGGTTAGCGGCTGTCTCAACGGGGTGCAAGAGAGGAGGTGCTGGCTTTGGACTGCGCAGGACAAAAAGACAGGGGCCAGCTCCTCTGCGCCTGCGGCGCATTCACCTCGGGATATTTGGGGTCAAATGAAGGGCACGGCGTCCAGGAAAGACAAAAGCCCCGCAGATGGGCTGCGGAGCTTTGAAAATTGAGCGTATTAGGCCTGCTTCGGGACTGCGCCCTCAGTCGAGCTTGCGCGATGGCGCCAGTACGGTGGCTTCGCCGGCCAGCACTTTCTTGCCCTCAACCGTGCAGACGCACTCCATGCGCACGCGGCGCTTAGACATGTCGATGTCTGTCACGGTCACCGTGGCCACCACGGTGTCATCTGGGCGCACCGGGGCGAGGAACTTCAGCGACTGGCCCATATAGATGGTGCCATGGCCGGGAAGCTGTTCGCCAATCACAGCAGAAATCAGACCAGCCGTGAGCATGCCATGGGCAATGCGGCCGCCAAACATCGTGTCACGTGCATAGTCATCATCCAGATGCACCGGGTTGTGGTCGGTGGACACGGCGGCGAACATTTCGATGTCCTGATCGGTCACAGTCTTGCGCACATAGCGAGACATGCCGATTTCGAGGTCTTCGATAAAAATGGTGCCGCGAGGCAGATTGTCCAACATTTGGCCCTCCGAATTTGGATTGGCGAGTAACTTCGTGACGCGAGTCGCGCTTGATTGGCAACTTTATTACTTTGCAGTTGCAGAAAATCAAGTGTTTTGTGTCAGCGTAGACGTCCAATCGCAAATTGTGGGGTGACCTGTTCTGCCTCCAGATAGGCGGCCAGCGCCGCTGCATCGGGTTGGTGCGTGGTTTTTGTTTCCGCGGCCGCCAGACCGCCGGTGATGAAGAGGCTGTCGATGTTTTCGCCCATGCCCCCGGCAATGTCGGTTTGGGGGCCGTCACCAATGGCCAGAATCTCGCTGTCCTCAATCGTTACGCCCAGCGCCGCGAGGCGGCGGCGGGCAAGATCGTAGATTGGCGGATGGGGCTTGCCAAAATAGAGGCTCTCTCCGCCCATATCGGTGTAGAGTTTGGCCAGAGCCCCCGCACACCATTCCCGGATCTCGCCACGATCCACCACGATGTCGGGATTGGCGCAGAGCAGCTTCATGCCTTTGGTTTTGGCATAGAGGAAATCGGCGCGATTCACCTCTACGTCCGCCATGGGATCAAAGGGGCCGCAGCAGACGATGCCCTCGGCCTCTGCCAGTGGCACGCGGGTGATGGGCGCGGGGTTATCCAAAATTTCCAGCGGCTCAAAGAAGCCTTCGTCGCGCTGCCATTCCCCCATGAAATAGACTTTCTCACCCACGGCACCCTGAAACATGGCAGAGCGGGCGCTGTCGCCAGAGGTGGCGATGGTGTCATAGGCGTCTTTGGGCACGCCAAAGGAACTCAGTTGTTCCGCCACGCCAGCGCGGGGTTTGGGTGAGTTGGTGACCAGCACCACGATGCCGCCTTTGGCGCGATACTCTTGTAGGGCGCGCACGGCTTCGGGATAGGCGGTCACACCATTGTGGACGCAGCCCCAGAGATCGACAAAAAGGGCTTTGTAGCGGTCTGAAATCTCGGCGAGTGAAGAAATGATCTGAGCCATGAAGCTGTCCTGCGCATGAAGTCATGAAGTGTTGGCGCTAGATATGGCAGGGGATCTGCGAGAGCGCCAGCGATTCCGCTGGCAGGAGGGCTTGCGGAGGGTCAGGCGCGCGCGTGGTTGCGCAGACGGCGCAGTGTGGCGCTCAGGCTGCGGAAAGGTTCCAAGCGATCAAAGAAGGCCAGACTGTGGATGTCTGTGCGGGAGGCGCGCTGTCCGGCGAGGCTTTGTGCCGCGATGCGGAAGGTCACGTCAGGCAGTTTGCGGCGCATCAGGTTGAAGGCCCCGTCAAAGAACATGGAGCCGCCATCGGGATGTCCGGGGGGGCGGCGGCGCACAGTTTCCAGATAGTCGTGGAAGGCGCGGATGCAGTCGCCCTGAATGGCCCAGAGCTGGGTGCCACGGGTGCTGCCGGACCAGGGCATGAGGCCTTGCGCGCTATCCTTTGCGACACCGGGTGGCGTTTGTGGATCCAGATAGCCCAATGCGGCGATGTCCCAAGGGGTTTGTGTGAGGTCGTCGATCAGGCGGGTGAGTTGGGGGGATGGCACTGTGTTGAGCTGAAGATCGTCTTCGCAGATCAGGATGCGGCGATGGCCCTGTGACACCGCATCGGCAAGCACGCGGGTTTGGGAGCGGAAATTGCCAAGCGCCCCTATGGAGGGGAACGCGCCTTTGGCGTTCGGACGGGTGGCCTCAAAAAACGAGACTTTGGCCGAGGGAATGGCGAGGCCATGCCGTGCGAATTCGGCGATGGTTTCACGGCGGCGGTCCAGCCGGTAGGGGAGGTTGACGATATAGACGTGATCAAACTGCGCAATCAGATCGGCAAAGCTCATCTTGGGCCTCAGTATGGTGGGACATCATACTGTCTAAAGGCGCGATTTTGGGGCGACCCGTCGAGGGCGCGTTGGTATAGCTCTGTGCTCAAAGGGCGAATGGCAGGCGCAATTTCGGATGATATCCGTTTCTGAGGGCGATTTGCGTGGGTTTTGGGGTGAGCACAGGATGCGGTCCTGTGGGGCGTTTTTGTGGGGGCGCATAGCCTGTGGGGGAAAAGGGCAGGACCATATCCCCAAGCAGCAGGTGAGGGCCTGAGGCCGTCATGAGAAAGGTGCCGTCCGGCAGGTCGTCCACCTCCTGAAGCGACTGGCGGAGGTGATGCTTTCGGGGGGTGGCGCGGGCGGCATGCAGGCGCGCGTCAAAATCGGGTGTGCTGCCCATATGCTCTGCGGCGGCAAGAAAGATCGTGTGATCGGCGCGTCGGCATTCTGCGCAGGGCCGGTGCCCGGCGGCCAGTGCCACGGCTTCGTCATAGAAGAAGAGCTCTGTATAGCGGTTGGGGGACATCAGGCGTCGGCGGCGGTTTTTGAAGGTGAGCAGGCAGCAGACCCAGGCTTTGTGACGCCAGCGCCGATGTGTGAGCGCGCCGTGGTCATGGGCTTCGCGGTCATGCAGGATGCCGCGGTTGCCCATGAACGTGCCACGGGTGGGGTGGCGCAGGATCTCTCCGGTGGGCATCACGCGGTTTTGGCGCGGCATAGGCAGGCTCCTTTTGGGGGAGCCTAGCATGGTTGAAGGGCAGGTGCGCAATGAATGCGCACCCTACAGGTTATTGCATGCGCAGGGCACCGTCGATGCGGATGACTTCGCCGTTGAGGTAGCCATTTTCGACGATGAATCCGGCGAGGCGGGCATATTCGGACGGATCTCCTAGGCGTTTGGGGAAGGTCACATCGGCGGCAAGCTGATCCTGCACCTCTTGGGGCAGGCCCTGCAGCATGGGCGTGAGGAAGATGCCCGGTGCAATTGCCATGGCGCGGATGCCTGCGCGGGCCAAATCGCGGGCCATGGGCAGGGAAAGCCCGACGATGCCGCCTTTGGAGGCTGCGTAAGCCGCCTGACCACGCTGACCATCCATGGCAGCGATGGAGGCGGTGTTGATGATCACCCCACGGCTGCCATCGGCTTCAGCGTCGTTTTCAGAGATCACCTCGGCGGCGAGGCGGGCAACGTTGAAGGAGCCCACGAGGTTGATGTCGATGGTCTTTTGAAACAGGTCCAGCGGATGGGGACCTTTTTTGCCGATGGTGGTGGCTGCGGGAGCGATGCCCGCGCAGTTCACTGCAGCGGTGATGGTGCCCATGGCCTCTTTGGCGGCGGCAATGGCGGCGGCGACGCTGTCTTCATCGGTGACGTCTGTTTTGTGGAAAGTGCCGCCCAGCTCTGTGGCCACCTGCTGTCCACGTCCTTCATTCAGGTCAAACAGCGCCACTTTGGCACCCTGGGCTGCAAAATGGCGTGCGGTGGCTTCACCCAATCCGGACGCCCCCCCGGTGATCACAGCGCAGGTTTGATCAAGTTTCATGGGCGGTCTCCTCCAGATAGTAAATGAACGTGTGTTCAAATAACCTGAGCAGGGCGCATGTGTCTAGGGGCATGTGTCTGCGGCAGAGTGCAGGGGCCAGCCCCTCTGCGCCTGCGGCGCATTCACCCCGGGATATTTTGGTCAAGAGGAAGCAAAAAGCCCGCCGGAGAGGGCGGGCTTTTGTGTTTGTGCGTTGAGAGGGGGATTAGCCGTCCAGCTGCACCAATGCGTGGCGCTTTTTGCCCGCAGAGAGCTTGATCGGAGAGGATAGCGCGGCGGCGTCGATCATCAGGCCCGCATCTGTCAGCGGGGCGTCGTCCAGCTTGGCACCGTTTTCCTTGATCAGGCGTTTGGCGTCTTTGCCAGATTTGGCGAGGCCGGTTTTCACGATCAGCTGTACGATGGAGATGCCATCGCCGAGGTCCGCAGCGGTGAGAGACACGGTGGGCAGGTCATCGCCGATGCCGCCTTTTTCAAAGACTTCGCGCGCGGTGGCTTCGGCCGTGGCGGCGGCCTCTGCACCATGGCAGAGCGTGGTGACCGCATTGGCGAGAATGATTTTCGCCTCATTGATCTCACTGCCTGCCAATGCGCCGAGGCGGTTGCATTCCTCCACTGGCATTTCGGTGTAGAGCTTGAGGAAGCGGCCCACGTCTGCATCGGTTGTGTTGCGCCAGAACTGCCAGAACTCATAAGGGGAGCGCATGTCGGCATTGAGCCAGATTGCGCCATCGGCGGTTTTGCCCATCTTCTTGCCATCAGAGGTGGTCAGCAGGGGCGAGGTGAGACCAAACAGACCGCCATCATCCACGCGGCGGGTCAGGTCGATGCCGTTGACGATATTGCCCCATTGATCCGATCCCCCAAACTGCACCAGACAGCCGTAGCGGCGGTTGAGCTCCAGGAAGTCGTAGGCCTGCAGAATCATGTAGTTGAATTCGAGGAACGACAGGGACTGCTCCCTGTCCAGACGCGATTTCACGCTCTCAAAGGACAGCATCCGGTTCACCGAGAAGTGGCGGCCGATGTCGCGCAGGAAGGTGAGGTAGTTCAACTCATCCAGCCATTCCGCGTTATTGAGCATCAGGGCGTCGGTTTCCCCATCCCCGTAGTCGAGGTATTTGGCAAAGACCTTTTTGATGCCGGCGATGTTGTCGTCGATCTGATCATTGGTCAGCAGGGGGCGTTCATCTGCGCGAAACGAAGGGTCGCCCACTTTGGTGGTGCCGCCGCCCATCAGGGTGAGGGGCTTGTGGCCGGTTTTCTGCAACCAGCGCAGCATCATGATTTGGATCAGCGAGCCCACATGCAGAGATTTGGCGGTGGCATCAAAGCCGATATAGCCGGGCACCACGCCGTCACAGAGGGCTTTGTCAAAGCCTTCATAGTCTGTGCAATCGGCCACAAAGCCGCGCTCAAGCATCACGGTGAGGAAATCCGATTTGGGCTGGTAGGTCATGGGGCCACTCATCTGTTCAAGGTCTTGTTCAAGGTCTGTGCCAGCAGGCAGTTTGATGCCGGGCCGCGTGCGCGCCCGGTTCGGCCCTCTCCTAGCAGCTTGATGCGCAAGTTGTAAGCGGTGTTTGTGCGCAAGTGGCGGTCGCGGTTTGCAAAGGCATCGGGAAAACCTGACTAGCCGTGTGCCGTGGCGGGTCTTAGGGTCTTTTGATCATTTGATAGAATTTTATTATGACTGACCGTTTCGCACAGCTCACCCATTTGGTGTATGAAGCGTCGCTTGACAACTCTTTGTGGCCAGAGCTCATTTTGGAGCTGACAGAGGAGGTGCAGCGGGCGCGGGAAAGCCGTTACCTTGACGATCCGGAGGCCGGGGCCGATGGGCGGGCGCTCGAAAACCTGTCTCGGCATTTTCGGCGCGCCTTCAGTATTTCCGAACGTATGGTCGGGCTGCAGGAACGTGAAACCTATCTGTCCTCCATCCTGAACGCATTTTCCTTTGGGGTGGCGCTGTTGGATGATGAGGGGCAGGTCTTGATGGCCAATCGTGCGTTGCAAGACGTTTTGCCCAATATGGCGGCAGTGGCCTCGGCCCGTCCGTTGATTTCTGTGCAAACCGGGCACCACCAGTCGTTGGCTGACAGCGCGAAGGCGGTCAACAAAAGTGGTCAGGCACAGGAATTTCGCACGCATTTTGAAGGCCCGGCCAATCTCATGCTGCTGCCCCGCACAGAGGCCGCGCGCATCGGCTTTCCTGCGGTGGCCGCAAGCGTGCTGATTTCGACGGGCACCTCTGGGGATGTGGGGCTGATGCATGTGGCGCAGAAATATCAATTGACACGACGGGAGACAGAACTCCTGCAGCATGTGGGGCAACCCTACGATTTGAGAGAGATTGGGCAGAAAATGGGCATATCTTACGAAAGCGCGCGGACCTATCTGAAACGTGTGTATGAGAAGACAGGCACCAACAGCCGCAGCGATCTGGCCAGCAATCTGGCGCGCTCTCCGTTGACGGCGCTGCGCGTGCCGGAACCTGCGCCCGCCGATGCACGCAAGGTGCGGTTTCAGATGACCCTGCCGGATGGGCGCCAGCTTGAGTATTTTCGGCTGGGGCCCGCGCAGGGGCGTCCGGTTTTGGTATTTGATGCGCTGTCAGGGGTGACCATCGATATGATCGGCTACCCCGATCACTGCGGCGCGGTTCTGGAACGGTTGGGGATACAGTTGATCACCCCCTGTCGGCCTGGCAGTTTCCTGTCAGATGCCAAAGAGATGCAAAGCCTTGGGGATTTTGCTCCCGATGTTGCGGCGTTGCTGGATCATCTGGGATTTGAGACGGTTTCTGTCCTGTCGGTGTCTTTTGGCAGCGGTTCCGCGCTGGCGGTGGCCCATGCGCTGAAAGAGCGCGTGCAAAAGCTGGTGTTGTCATCTGCGACCTATCCGGTTTACCGGCATGAAAACTGGCGGGAACTGGATCAGTTTTATCATATGTCGAGTATTTTGGGGCGGCATTGGCCTGCCATGTTGCGTCAGATCATTCCGTTTCTGGTGCGTTCCATCCTGCAGAACCGGGATCGGTATTTTGACCGCTACTGCAACCGCTCGCGCAGCATGGATGACATTCGCATTTTGTCACATCCGGTGATCCGACGGCGCACTGCGGAGATGCTGGCGTTGCGCACGGCGGCCGGCATGCAGGGCATGGTGGATGAGAACCTGCTCAATACGCAGGGCTGGGATTTTGACGTGTCAGAGATTGATGTGCCCACAGAGATCTACCAAGGTCCCGATGACAATGTGGCGCCTTTGCAGGGGGCAGAGATGCTGGCGCGGCATATGCCGCAGGCCCGCCTGTCGGTACTGTTTGAGAAAGGCCATTATCACCACATTGAAAACTGGCCATGGCTGGTGGCGCGCGCCGCCGGGCTTGAGATGGGTCCGGATAGCATTACCTACAGGATTCCAGACCTTTAGCGAGATTGTCCCCAATTGGGGATAGGGCGTTTCAAAGGCGGGATATATGCCTGAGATCATTGAAACAGCCAACCATTTCCGGGGAGCGCATTTATTATGTTTGAAGTGATTACCAGTACTGCGCAAGCCCTCCCCAGGCCCGTTTCAGTTGGGTGTGGTGTGTTGGGATTTTGCCTCTATCTGACCAACTATACCCTGATCACGTTTCGCATCATCAGCAGTCAGGACATCAAGTTTTTTGTGATCAATATTTTTGGTGCATCACTTGTCCTGCTCAGTCTTTTTGACAGCTTTAACCTGGGTTCTTTTTTGATTCAGGTGTTCTGGATTTGCATGGGTGTTGTGGCCATCGTGGTCCGGGTGAAATCACGCGCATGCCTGCAAAGACGCGACGATCGACTCCCTCTGCCTGCGTCCCTTGGGGTTCCCCAGCCCCGCTAAGCGGACAGAGCGTTGCGACTTTGACTTGCCACGCCTCGGTATTGTGCCGGGGCGTGGTTTTTTATGCGCGCCTTGGGCGCGCCTTGGGCGTGGTTTGGGGCTGGTGGCGGCGGGTGGTGATCCTCTATGGTGCGCCTCAACCGGTCGGCGACCCGAAGCGGACGACGGTGAGGGCCGGATTCGCGGCACGGACGCAACACGATGAGGGGGCTGTCATGATCAAAGGCGAGAACGCCAAGGCGGTGCAGGTGGCATTGGGGGCCATGTCTGGCACCTCTCTGGATGGCGTGGATGCGGCGGTTGTGCACACCGATGGGGTGACCATTGAGGCCTTTGGGGCGGAGGCTTATCGCGCCTACAGCGGTGCCGAACAGGAGATTTTGACCACAGCGTTGGGCCATTGGGCCGGGCCAGAGGCAGAGGCTGCGGCGCAGGTTGTCGAGCAGGCGCATGCGGAGGTTCTGGCGGGGTTTGAAGCGGTGGATCTGATCGGGTTTCACGGGCAGACGCTGGCGCATGAGCCGCGCGGGCGCGGCACCTGTCAGGTCGGAGACGGACAGGCATTGGCAGAGAAATTGGGCGTGCCGGTGGTCTGGGATTTTCGCACGGCAGATGTGGAGCTGGGCGGCGAAGGCGCCCCGCTGGCGCCGTTTTTTCATTTTGCCTGTGCCAAGTGGATTGGCGCAACCGCGCCTGTGGCCTTTCTGAACCTTGGGGGCGTAGGGAATATCACCTGGGTGGATCCGGGCAAGGCGGCTGCGGAAGAGGAGGGCGCGCTGTTGGCTTTTGATACCGGGCCTGCCAATGCGCCGCTGAATGATCTGTTGCGCGCCCGGCGTGGTCTTGGGTTTGATGAAGGCGGTAGGATTGCGGCGCAGGGCACTGTAGCAACCGGCGCGCTGGAGCTGTTTTTGCAGGAGGCGTATTTCTCAAGAGTGCCGCCCAAGTCTCTGGATCGTAACGACTTTCCTGAAATGATGTCGCTGGTGGCCGAATTGTCGGACGAAGATGCCGCCGCCACTATGACTGCGATGTGTGCGGCCTCTGTGGCGCAGGGGATGGCCCATTGCCCGCGCCCGCCCAGTCGGGTTCTGGTGACCGGGGGCGGACGGCACAATCCGGTGTTGATGGAGATGCTGCGCGTCTCACTGGAGTGTCCTGTGGTGCCGGTGGAAGAGGTCGGGTTGAATGGTGATATGCTGGAGGCGCAGGCCTTTGCCTATCTGGCGGTGCGGGTGGCGCGCGGCTTGCCCACAAGCTGTCCGAGCACCACGGGTGTGATGGCGCTGGTGGGGGGCGGCACGGTCAGTGAACCCACGGGCTGAGTGTTGGTCAGCCTGTAGATGTCAAGGTGGCCTGATAGGCGATGTGAAACGCTGTGTAGCCTTCTGAGGTGCTGCGCAGATGTGGCGCGAGATCTTGATGCAGCGCAGGCAATTGATGGAATGGCACATTGGGGAAGGCGTGGTGTTCCGCATGATAGGGCATGTTCCAGGCGATAAAGCGCAGGAGCCGGTTGGTCAGCGTGGTGCGGGAGTTTTCCAGCATATTGGCCACCGGCGGGCAGCGCCCATGTTCCGCTAGAAGATAGGCGCGCAGCAGCGGCTGTGCGAGCAGACTAGGCAGGATCCAGACCCAGAAGGCCAGCGGAGAGATAAGCAGGCTGAGGGCAATTGTCCCATAGGCCAGCAACAGCAGGCGGGCTTCGCGGCGCATGGATGCGTGTTTGCGCGGCGGCAGGTAGGGCGCCGTGAGCGGGCCAAAGGCCACGCGCAGAAGGGTCGACACGGCGCCTTGCCAATAGCCCCAACCAGAAAGATAGCGCAGGTAGGCCCGCCAGTTTTCTGGGCGCGGGCCATGTTCCAGTTCCGGATCGCGCAATGGATCGTTGGTGTATTTGTGATGCGCCATATGGAAGGCGCGAAACCACGTAAAGGGCAGCATCAGAGGCAGGGCACAGGCGTGACCGATCCAGCGGTTGAGCCATCTTGTGGCAAAGGGGGTGTCATGGGTGCATTCATGGCAGAGCGTAAACAGAAAGACCCAGAGCGTGCCCAGCGGCAGCAGCATCAGCGGCCAGAGCGGCGCTTGCAGACCCACCCAGAGCGCCGCAGATAGCAGTGCCGCCATATAGAGGCCAAGATGGCGCAGCCCAGCCGCATCTGACCGCTGCTGTAGCTTGGCCCGCCGGTCTGGCGAAAGCTGCGCCAGCGCCGCCTTGTGAGGCAGGGGCGCGCTCATCTTGGGATGTCAAATCCGGGGGCGGCGAGCTCAAAGCCTTCGAATTGAAAGGCGGGGGAGACGGTGCAGCCCACAAGGGTCCAGTCGCCCGTGCTGCGGGCGGCCTGCCAGTGATGGGGTGGCACGATGTGCTGAGGCAGTTGGCCTGCAGCAAGGTCAGGGCCAAGCATCAAATCCTGCGCTGGGCCTGCTTCGGTTTCAGACAGTGACAGGATCAGCGGTGCGCCCGCATAATAGTGCCAGATTTCGGCGGCATCCACCCGGTGCCAATGGGAGGCCTCGCCCGCCTTCAGCAGGAAATAGATCGCCGTGCCAGCTGCGCGTGTGCCCTCCGGGGCATCGGCAATCCATGTCTGACGGTAATGGCCGCCCTCAGGATGTGGGGCAAGGTTGAGTTGGGCGATGATCTGCTCGGCGGAAAGGTCTGAAGACATTGCAGGACTCGGGGCATGGCGTTGCGGTTTTCGCCATTGGGTCGCAAAGCTGCCAGAAGGTCAAGCCGCCAGGCGCGCCAGTGCGGCTCTTGTGGCCTCTGCCACAGGGATCGGGGCCTCCAAGGGCATCATGTGGCCATGCGCTGTCAGATGCGTGAAGCGAAAATCGGGGCGTTTGGCCTTGAGTTTGGCTTCAATGGAGGCATCCATATAAAGTGACGGTCGCCCCCTAATCACCTCTGTGGACACGCTCAGGCGTGTGAGAGTTGGTAGGGTGTGGGGCGCTGAGGCATAAAGATGGGCCTCCCAGGCGCGGGGATATTCCAGCGCCACCTCCGCCGTGCCTTGGGGCACCGTTTCATCACAGGGCACGAGCAGGCCTTCAAGCAAAGCGTGAAGCGCCTGATCGTCAAACCGGCGAAAGGCTTTGCTGGCGCGCAGATCTGCGAAAGCCGCCTCTTTTGAGGGCCAGCGCGTGGGGGACGAGAGCGCGTCTTTGATAGGGCCAAGGCGCAGGCGCATCCCATAGGGCAGAAGCCCCAAGAGCAGCGCCTGCCGTCGCGTGGTGCCTGAGGGTTCAATCAGCACCAGCCCCTTGAAGAGTTCTGGCCGTTTGGTCGCGGCCATGGCGAGGGTCGCGGCACCGATGGAATGGCCCACGGCGAGCACGGGGGCCTCCTGTGTGGCTTCGATCCAGTGAATGAGGTCATCGCCAAAGAGATCCCAGCCCCATTTTGGATCCGGGGGCGGCGCATCCGCCCAGAGCGGACGCATGGCCAGCGCCATGACGTCGTAATCCTGCGCCAAGGCTTTCAGATACGGTGCATAGCAGCGTGGCCCCACGGCAGTGGCGTGGTGAAACACGAGTTTTGGTCGTGTGGGATGTGTCAAAGTCGGCCCATGCCAGGCCGCTGCGGTGCCCTCAGGGAGAGGGGTATGGTGCCACGTCATTTCCATGTCGGCACGCTAAGCTGTGCGGTTTTGGGTGCAAGGATGACGTTGCGGAGCGCGAGGGCCGGGGCGGGGACGGGGGCAGTCATGTTCAACCGAAAGATAGGCCCGCTGGGAGGCGGAGCTTTTCTGCTTCTGTTACGGTGCGCAGTGAATGCGCACCCTACGGGTGGTTTAGGAGGCGATGGTAGTCACTCAAATACTTGAACAATTCACTTTATGGTTGAGGAGATGATGTTTTGCTGGTCTTTTGATTTTGCCACCGAGGCTTGTGGCTGTTTCGGAGATCTAAATGTACAAATACGCACTCCTTCTTTTTCGCCAAAACTGGATGTTTGTACTTCTAACCTCCGTTGGGTTGGCAACTGTTGATCTGCTTTCAGGCAGCTCCGGCGTCGCTGCCAGTGTTATAGTCCAAGGTTTCTTGGTCTTTGTTTTTCATGCGGCGCTTTTGACAGGGGCGTCTCCGAACATATTTGGAAATTTTGGCAAAGACCTACAGCCGACATGGCGGTTCTGGGTTGCCTATGCTGTGCCTTTGACGTTTTGCATTGCTGCGATGCTCATTGTCGCGTTTCTGTTTCTGGGCGGGGTCGCTATTGGAGGTTCCACGGAAATATGGGTCATACTCGTTTTTCTGGTCGTGGTGCCCTTCTGGGGTGTTCTGATCGCTTTGATTGGTACGATGGTGCCAGCAGCGACGCTTCGGCAATCCATTTCCTTGTCGGCAACGCTTAAGCGGGGGCGGCGAAGTTTTTGGTTTGTACTTTGGCGCTTGGCCCTTGGGCCTGGGGTGTTTGCGTCCGCCTTGTTCGCCCTGTTGATGTTTTTGGAGAGCCACTCGATTGCGCCCAGTTTTCCGGAGACGTTTCAGGAGCTCACAGTGATTAACGGAGCGTGGAGCGTTTTGGTGGAGTTCATTGGTCTGTTCAGCAGTGCCTTAGCGGCGTCAGTTCTATCGATGGCCTATGTTCGCGTAGAAGGCGGCGAGCTGTTTCCTGAACCGGCCAGCTAAAAGAAGAAAGCCCCGCACAATGGCAGGGCTTTCTGTGAATTTGCCTTGGACAGTGCGCAGTGAATGCGCGCCCTACGGGCTTATTTCAGGATCGAGCGGCCCGCGTATTCGGCGGTTTCACCGAGCGCCTCTTCGATGCGGATCAGTTGGTTGTATTTGGCCAGGCGATCAGAGCGCGACAGGGAGCCGGTTTTGATCTGACCACAGTTGGTGGCCACGGCGAGGTCGGCGATGGTGGCGTCCTCGGTCTCACCGGAGCGGTGGGACATCACGTTGGTGTAACGCGCGCGGTGGGCCATATCGACGGCTTTCAGCGTCTCGGTCAGCGAACCGATCTGGTTCACTTTCACCAGCATGGAGTTGGCCACGCCTTGGGCAATGCCGTCTGCCAGACGGGTTGGATTGGTTACAAAGAGGTCGTCCCCCACCAACTGAACTTTGTCGCCGATTTTGTCGGTCAGAAGCTTCCAGCCGTCCCAATCGTCTTCGGCCATGCCGTCCTCAATGGAGATGATCGGGTAGTCGTTGCACAGTTCTGCGAGGTAGTCGGCGTTCTCGGCAGAGGTGAGCGATTTGCCTTCGCCCTTCATCTCATATTTGCCGCCCTCGTAGTATTCGGTGGAGGCGCAGTCGAGTGCGAGATAGATGTCTTCACCCGGTTTGTAGCCTGCTTTCTCGATGGCGCTCATGCAGAAGTCCAGCGCCTTGCGGGTGCTTTCCAGCGCCGGGGCAAAGCCACCCTCATCGCCGATACCGGTGTTGTAACCCGCAGAAGACAGCTCTTTCTTCAGCACATGGAAGACTTCGGCGCCCATGCGGATGGCTTCGCGAATGTTCGCTGCGCTCACCGGCATGATCATGAATTCTTGGATGTCGATCGGGTTGTCGGCATGCTCGCCGCCGTTGATGATGTTCATCATTGGCACCGGCAGAACGCGCGCGGAGGTGCCGCCCACATAGCGGAACAGCGGCTGCGCGGTGTGATCTGCGGCGGCTTTGGCAGCGGCGAGGGACACGCCGAGGATGGCATTTGCACCCAGACGGCCTTTGTTTGCTGTGCCGTCCAGTTCGATCATGGCGCTGTCAATGGCGACCTGCTCGGTCACATCCATGCCCACGAGCGCTTCGGCGATTTCGCCATTCACGGCGTTGACAGCTTCAAGCACACCTTTGCCCAGGTAGCGGGATGCGTCGCCATCGCGCTTTTCAACGGCTTCATGCGCGCCGGTGGAGGCGCCAGACGGCACAGCGGCACGGCCCATGGTGCCGTCTTCGAGGATCACGTCGACTTCAACAGTTGGATTGCCGCGGCTGTCGAGGATTTCGCGGGCGAAAATGTCAATGATTGTGCTCATCTTGGAGGGGTCCCTGATATGACGAAATGAGTTGGTCGCAGCTATAGCAGGGTGGGGTCAAAAGTAAACGCTATTTGATAGCGCTAACGGCGCTTTTTTCAAAGGTTAGGGCTAACACTTACAAGTTTTTTCAATAGCTTCCTCTTGACCCAAATATCCCGGGGTGAATGGGGCAGCTTGCTGCGCCAGAGGGGCTGGCCCCTGCCTGATTTTGAAGCAGGGCCCAGAGCCTAGAGTGGACGGATCTTGAGGTTGGTGATCCGGTTCGCCTCGCGCCCGGTCACCTCAAAGCGGAATCCGTGGAAGGAAAACACCTGTCCGACGGTTGGGATCATCTGTGCCTCATGGATCACCAGACCAGCGATGGTATTGGCTTCCTCATCGGGCAGGTTCCAATCGGTGGCGCGATTGAGATCGCGGATTGTCATGGCCCCTTCGATCAGGAATTGCCCGTCTTCGGATTTGCGGATCAGCTGATCGCTGCCGCCGTCAAACTCATCTGTGATTTCGCCGACGATCTCTTCGAGGATGTCCTCCAGCGTGATCAGCCCCTGAAGGGAGCCATATTCATCCACCACCAGCGCAAAATGGGCGTGGCGGCGCAGGAACTCGCGCATCTGATCGTCAAGCGAAGTGGTTTCCGGCACGAAATAGGGTTCTTTGGCGACCTCATCGAGCACGATGTCGGTCATGCGGTCGGCGGTGGAGTTGCCCGCCTCACGCACCCGGCGATACATGGCGCGGAACAAATCCTTGGCATGTACCACACCGATGATGTTTTCCGGTTCATCCTTAAACACAGGCAGGCGGGTGTGTTTGCTTTCCAGACATTGATTGAGGATCTCACCGGGGGAATTGTCGGCGTTGATCATCTCAATGCCGGAGCGGTGGAGCATGATTTCTTCGACGGTGCGATCAGAGAGATCCAATGCGCCAAGGATGCGATCGCGATCTTCTTTTTCCACGATGCCTTCGGAATGGCCCAGTTGGATGGCTCCAGCGATTTCTTCACGTACGGCAAGCACCTGACTGTCCGGATCCGTCTCTACGCCAAAGAGACGCAGCACCGCACGCACCAGCACCCGCACGGCCGAGACCATGGGAGAAAAGATCGTCACAATCAGACCGATGGGACGGGCGGCCGCAGAGGCGGCATCTTCGGGACGGGTGATGGCATAGGTCTTGGGCAGCACTTCGGCAAAGATCAGCACCAAGAGCGTCATCACCAAGGTTGCCAGCGCCACGCCGCTTTCGCCAAAGGCACGGGTGAACAGCGCAGTGGCCAGAGAGGTGGCGAGAATGTTCACAAGGTTGTTGCCCAGCAGAACAGAGCCAATCAGGCGTTCGCTGTCTTCCGTGATGTCCAGCGCCCGCTGGGCACCCCGATTGCCTTTGTCGGCCTGCGCGCGCAGCTTGCCGCGAGAGGCCGCCGTGAGCGCGGTTTCTGAACCGGAGAAAAAGGCGGACATCATCAGCAGAAACAGGATCACACCACCGGTAATCATAAAGGCTGTGTCAAAGGTCGTGGGGGTCACGGGCGCCATAGGGTCCTCTTTTGCATGGGTAAATCTGTTATGGGCGTGGTGTGATGGGGGATCAAGGGGTGGGGGTGCAAACGGGGCGTTTCTGTTGCATTTGCGATGACCCCGATGTGACTGGTCTTGGGACCTCACAGAGGTTAGGCAGATAGAGGTGTATCGGTCTGGCCCGTTTGCAAGGAGGCACGCGTCATGAGGTTTCAGGATCTGGGAGAGCTGCCGGGAACGGTGCTTTTGTTTGGCGGGCCTTATTCCAACCTGCAGGCGACTGAGGCGCTTTTGGCGCAGGCAAATGGGCTTGGCCTTGCGTGGGACCATCTGATCTGCACGGGCGATATTGTGGCCTATTGCGCGCAGCCTGCGCAGACCGTCGCCCTGCTGCGCGACAGTGGGGCCTCTGTGGTGGCGGGCAATTGTGAAATTCAACTGGGAGCGCATGCGCTGGATTGTGGCTGTGGGTTTGACGCGGGCACGGCCTGTGACCTGTTGTCGGTGAAGTGGTATGCCCATGCCAATGCCCGGGTCGATGATGAGGCGCGGCGCTGGATGGCGCATTTGCCTCAGATTTTGGTGTTTACGCAGGCGGGAAAACGTGTGGCGGTGATCCACGGCGGTGTGACGGATGTGGCGCGATTTATCTGGGAAACTTCACCTGAGGTGGTTTTTGAAGAGGAAATTGCGGCGCTGCGCGCGGTGGTTGGCGCGGTGGATGTGGTTGTGGCCGGGCATTCCGGCATATGTTTTTCACGTCAGATTGGTGGGGTGCATTGGGTCAATGCCGGTGTCATTGGCATGCCGCCTCATGATGGGAAACAGGCAACGCGATATGCGCTGATGACCGAGGGCACCGTGTCTTTCTGTGATTTGGCCTATGATGTGGCTGCTGCGGTTTCAGACATGCAACAGGCGGGGCTGACGCAGGGCTATCATCTGGCGCTGCGTGACGGGTATTGGCCGTCAGAAGATGTTTTGCCAGAGGCGCTGCGGGTGCCGTTGGCAGATCGCCGCTCTGCTGCTCAGGAGGGTTTCCCGGAAGTTTTGGCCAGCGGATGATGGCTGGTCACCAGATCGCGCAGGCGTTCGTCCAGAACATGGGTGTAAATCTCTGTCGTGGCCAGATCCGCATGGCCCAGTAGGGTTTGGATCACCCGAAGGTCCGCGCCATTGGCCAGAAGATGGGTGGCAAAAGCGTGTCGCAACGTGTGTGGTGTCACTTTCGCCGGGCTGACACCTCCGGCGACGGCAAGTTCTTTGATGAGCGCGTAAAAACGGTGACGGGTGATGTGGCCCTGCTTGCTGCGTGTTGGGAACAGAAATTTTGAGGCAGGTTTGCCTTTGCTGCGCGCATTGGCCTCCGCTTCGTCTCGGCTGATCAGCCAGGCGGCGAGGGCGTCTCTTGCTGGTGGGGACAAGGGAACCATACGTTCTTTGCTGCCCTTGCCCATCACCAGCAGCATTTGAGGATCGCCGCGGGCGGCGGACACCGGCAGGCTGACCAATTCGGTAACCCGCATGCCAGTGGCATAGAGCAGTTCCATCAGGCAGGTGTTGCGCAGCCGGTCGCTTTCCGTGCGGCCTTGGTTGCGTGCGGCGTTCAGCAGCGCATCGACATCTTTGACCTCAAGTGTCTTGGGCAGACGTTTGGCGCGACCTGGGCCTTTGATTTGAATGGCGGGATTTTCGCTGCGCCAGCCTTCTTCAAACGCAAAGCGGTAAAGCTGTTTGATGGCAGAGAGTCGCCTCGCGCGCGTCGCTTGCGCCAGCCCCTGCGCCTCACAGAAGATCAGATAGTCTTCGATATTTTCGCGCGCCACAGTCTCAAAGGAGAGGCCGCGGGCTTTGCCCCAGTCATTAAAGTCCCGCAGATCGCGGGCGTAGGCCTCTTGCGTGTTGGTGGATGCCCCCAGTTCGGCGGCCTGTGCTTCCAGAAAGGTGACGATCCACTGAACGTTTTTCATGAGGTCAGCCGCGGGTGTCCAGAAGCGCCACCTGAAGTGCAGCGCGGCGGGCGGTGTCCTCGAGGCCAACGGCGCGGAAGGTGGCCAGAGCCTCCGTCAGAGCCACAAGATTGCCTGCGGCACCGTCATCCATCAGCGACATGGCGGTCAGGATGCCTTCGCCCAATTGGCCGCGTGCGAGCATGGTGGAGATTTCTTGCGGCACCCCGGCGCCATGAAAGGCATCGGCGATGGCGCGGTGCAGCGGATCGGTCGGCGTGCGGGCCGGGCTGCCCATTGCGAGCCCAGAGAGGAAATCGCGCGGCCCCATACGCGCGGCTTTTTCATAGTCTGAGGACAGCAGCGCAATGTCGCGGGCCAGGCGGGCTGTCACCCCCTGAAGCGGCAACTCCAGCAGAAGCGGCCCATAAAGGCGGGCAAAAGGCACTTCGAGATGAACCTGCTGCATCGCGGCCCAGGCCATCGGTAGCGCATCAGCCACCTGACGGGTGTCTTTGGCTGTGAGGGCCGCATCAAAGGCTTGCAGGGCGGCGACACGATCCCAGATCATGCCTGACGCAGCGGGTTTGCGATCAGAATAG
Source organism: Shimia sp. R11_0 (assembly GCF_017744035.1). Taxonomy (NCBI): domain Bacteria; kingdom Pseudomonadati; phylum Pseudomonadota; class Alphaproteobacteria; order Rhodobacterales; family Roseobacteraceae; genus Shimia; species Shimia sp. R11_0. The sequence goes on from NZ_JAGHQY010000003.1 coordinate 436,300, forward strand.
ATGCCCAGCAGGCGATTTTCATGCAGAGCCGAGGTGCGCGCGAGGCGCTCGGCGGCGTCCAGCTGTGCCTTCCAGCCTGCGGTGTCACGCAGATCAGCATGGGCAAAGGCACGCGGCAGGCCATTTGTGCTCTGGCTTTCGCCAATGGCTTCGTAAAGGCGGAACTTCAGTGGGGTGACAGGCCCAGCTGCCACCAGAAGCGGCTCTCCTTCAAAGAGTTCGGGATCCAGAAAGCGCAGCAGAAGCGCGTCCAGCTCTTCGGAGATCAGATCCAGCGCCTTGGCCGTGTCCAGCGTGAGCGCGGCGGCGCGCCAATCACCTGCGCGCGCCGTACAAAAAATGCGCGCGGCATAATCCGGGGCCAGATGAGGCGCTTTGACCAAGGCGTCACAGGCGCGGTTTTCCTCGCCCATGAGCAATGTCACATCAAACCAGCGCGCAAACAGCGCAGGCGTTGTGGCGCCTGCGCGTTCCAGCAAAGCGGCGGCCTGCTCCAATGCACCCATTTCCACAAGCTTATCGATGCGGGCCAGCAAAAGTTCATCATCCTGCCCCCCGCTGCGAGGGGCATCGGCTTCGGCGAGCAGAAGAGTGTACAGCAGGGCCTGCATTGCAGGCAGAACATCCGGGCGCTGATGGGCGACAAGCGCGCTGAGATCTGTGGCGTCTGACAGAGACCAGAGGGTCGGAGGCAGGCCGGTGACATTTGCAGGCAGCAGGCCAACGGCCTCATTGCCTTTGTCATCCAGTGCGGAGACGGAAATGTCGGGCGTGGCCACGCCTTCGGACACAGGCACTTCGCCAGAGGGCAGGCCGATGTCCAGCGTGACTGTGGGGGTGGGGTTCAGCCAGTCGATGGCAGAGAGCGGGGCGTCCTGCGCCCAAAGCGGGCTGGTTGTCATCATAAGCAGGGCACTGGCCCGCAACACCCGTGACATTTATTCACCCTGAAGTTCGACAGGCACCCGGACTTCGCTTTGTGGGGCAGAGAAATCGGCGCCGAAAATCGGGCCGAGATAGGCGTAAGCCACCAATGCCACCGCAGCGAGAAGCAACAGAACCAGTAAGGCGCGGAAAAGTTTGCCCATGAATACCCTCGATTTCCTGCTCGTTTTTTTCAACTTATAACTGGCCTTTTGGCCAAGATCACGTCATTCAATGCCAAAATCTAACTTTTGAGCAAGGCTTGGCCGATTGCGGGCGTTTCATGAGCTATAACCTGAAGAAAACCGTTGTGCTGGTCGGCATGATGGGCGCGGGCAAGACGGCGGTGGGCCGGGCTTTGGCTGCAAAACTGGATGTTCCTTTCATCGACAGCGATGCGGAGATTGAAAAAGCGGCCAATATGAGCATCGCTGAAATCTTTGCGCGCGATGGGGAGCCGTTTTTTCGCCAGAAAGAAAGCCAGGTGATTGCCCGGCTGTTGGAGGACGAGCGCTGTATCCTGTCCACGGGCGGTGGTGCCTATCTTGCAGAAGGCAACCGGGCTGTGATTTCGGAGCGTGGCGTGGCTGTTTGGTTGGATGCGGATGTGGATCTGCTTTGGTCTCGTGTGAAGCACAAGGACACGCGCCCGCTGTTGCGCACGGATAATCCACGCCAGACGCTGGAAGAGATTTTTGCGGCGCGGGTGCCGCTTTACAGTCAGGCGGATTTGCCCGTGCCTGCGGAGGCGGGGCTGTCGATTGAAGAGATGGCAGATCGTGTTGCACAGGCGCTTTTGGAGCGGCGCGCAGATGTTTTGGAAGAAAAGGGCTGAGACGATGATGGAAACCGTGCATGTGGGCCTGAAGGGGCGCGAGTATGACATCCACATCGGCCCGGGGCTTCTTGCCCTATCCGGGGCTTTGATTGGCCCGATGCTGAAGCGCAAACAGGTCTGTGTGGTGACCGATGAAAATGTCGCCGCATTGCATCTGGAGACGCTGCGGGCCGGGCTGGCTTCGGAAGGGATCGGCATGGAAGCGCTTGTGCTGCCTGCCGGGGAAAGCACCAAGAGCTGGCGGTATCTGGAGCAGACCGTTGAGTGGCTTCTGGCGCAGCGTGTCGAACGCAACGACCTTGTTGTGGCGCTGGGCGGTGGCGTGATTGGCGATCTTACCGGTTTCGCGGCGGCGGTTTTGCGGCGCGGCGTGGGGTTTGTGCAAATCCCAACCAGTCTGCTGGCGCAGGTGGACAGTTCCGTCGGGGGCAAGACCGGGATCAACAGCCCGTTGGGCAAGAACCTTGTGGGTGCCTTTCATCAGCCGCGTCTTGTGCTGGCCGATATTGATGTGTTGGGCACGCTCACACCGCGCGATTTTCTCGCGGGTTATGGTGAGGTGGTCAAATACGGCATGTTGGGGGATGCGGGCTTCTTTGAGTGGCTTGAGGCGCAGGGGCCAAAGCTGGCGGCGGGGGATGAGGCCGCGCGGATTGCGGCCGTCAAACGCTCCTGTGAGATGAAGGCCGAGATTGTGATGCGTGATGAAACCGAGCAGGGCGATCGCGCGCTTTTGAATCTTGGGCATACGTTCTGCCATGCGCTGGAAGCGGCGACGGGATACGGCGACCGCCTGCTGCATGGCGAAGGCGTAGCCATTGGCTGTGCGCTTGCCTTTGAGGTGTCGATGCGGTTGGGACTTTGTGCGCAGGAGGCTCCCAGCCGGGTGCGGGCGCATCTGCGTGACATGGGAATGAAGGTGGATCTCAAAGACATCGAGGGGGATTTGCCGGATGCCGATGCGCTTTTGGATTTGATGGGGCAGGACAAGAAGGTTGTCGATGGGCAGCTGCGCTTCATTTTGGCACGGGGCATTGGCGAGGCTTTTGTGACCGCCGATGTGCCGCGGGAGGTGGTGCGCCAGTTGCTTGAGGAAGAACTGGCGGCGCGGTGACGGCTACGCTGGCGTTGTGAGATCACGCTAAAGTTGCGGGCGCGGCAATCGGTCCTATGACAGGATTGTGAAAAGCGGACAGGGTCCTTTCCGGAAGAATAACGGAAGGACCACCGCTTATGTCATCATACTTGAAAGAGACGCCAACCCGTGACGGATTTTTTGGCGACTATGGCGGCGCGCAATTGCCGCCGGTGCTGGAGCCACATTTCAAGGCGATTGCTGAAGCCTATGATAAGATTTCAAAATCCGCAGATTACATTCGCGATTTGCGCTATATCCGCAAACACTTTCAGGGGCGTCCGACGCCTGTTTCTCATCTGAAAAACCTGTCTGAAATCTGTGGCGGAGCACAGATTTATGCCAAGCGGGAAGATCTGAACCACACCGGTGCGCATAAGCTCAATCACTGTATGGCAGAGGGTCTTTTGGCCAAGCATATGGGCAAGACCAAGCTCATGGCAGAGACCGGCGCGGGGCAGCATGGTGTGGCGCTTGCGACGGCGGCGGCCTATTTCGGGCTGGAGTGCGAGATCCACATGGGGGAGATCGACATTGCCAAGGAAGCGCCCAATGTCACCCGCATGAAACTTCTGGGCGCCGAAGTTGTGCCGGTGGGTTTTGGCGGACGGTCACTTAAGGAAGCTGTGGACAGCGCATTTGAAAGCTATGTGCCGCAGGCGGATACGGCGCTTTTTGCGATTGGGTCTGTGGTGGGGCCGCATCCTTTCCCCAAAATGGTACGTGATTTTCAGCATATTGTTGGCATCGAGGCACGCGAACAGTTTTTGGAAATGACAGGCGATTTGCCTGATATGGTGGCGGCCTGTGTCGGTGGCGGATCCAACGCCATGGGCATGTTTGCCGGGTTTATTGATGATGCGGATGTGGCGCTTTACGGGGTGGAGCCGATGGGCACCTCGTCCAAGCTTGGCGAGCATGCTGCCACCATCACCTTTGGCGAAGATGGCGACATCCATGGGTTCCGCACCATGCTGTTGAAGGATGAGGCGGGAGAACCTGCGCCGGTGCATACGGTGGCGTCAGGGCTGGATTATCCGGGTGTGGGCCCGGAGCATGCCCATCTTTATCGCACCGGGCGGGCCAATTACACGGCAGCCAATGACAAAGAGGCGCTTGATGCCTTTTACAAGCTGAGCCGCCATGAGGGCATTATCCCGGCGCTGGAAAGCGCGCATGCGGTGGCTTTTGCCATGCGTGAAGCCGCCAGCAATCCGGGCAAGTCCATCCTGATCAACCTGTCAGGGCGTGGCGATAAAGACATTGACTATGTCACGGAAACCTACGGGTTCAGCGTCGATAGCTGAGACAGTTGAAGTGCGTGTTTGCGGCGCCCAAGAGATCTCTTGGGCGCCGTTACGTTATTTGGCAGCGATCTGCACCAGATTGAGACACATGCGCGTGGCGCTGGCCATGTCTTGGACAGATATCCATTCCAGCGGGCCGTGGATTTCCATCATGCCAGTATAGAGATTGGGGCAGGGCACGCCCAGTTCAGTGAGGCGGGAGCCATCGGTGCCGCCGCGGATGGGCACGGATTTTGGATCAAAGCCTTCGGTGCGGATGGCTTCGCGGGCCAGTTCGACCGGGGTCATGTCGTTTTCCAGCCAATAGCGCATGTTGCGGTATTGCTTGGTGATGTCGCAGGTGACTTTGGAGCCGGGAAAATCGGCTTCGGCTTTGGCGCAGGCGGCTTTGAGGCGCGTGGTCTGTTCCGCCAGATCCTCCATCTCAAAGGCGCGCAGGATGAAACGCAGGGTGGTCTCGCTGCTGCCGCCTTCTTGCGCATAGACATGGGTGAAGCTTTCACGACCGGAAGTGGTTTCCGGTGTGGTGCCGCTCTCATCGAGGTCTGAGATGATTTGCGCAGCCACATGCAGGGCGTTGGTCAGCTTGTCTTTGGCATAGCCGGGGTGCGCGGAGGTGCCGGTGATTGTCACCACCGCCCCATCGGCAGAGAAGGTTTCATATTCCATGGTGCCACGTGGGCCGCCATCCAGCGTATAGGCAAAATCCACGCCAAAATCGGCAGGAAGATCTGCATGTACGCCGCGCCCGATTTCTTCATCCGGCGTAAAGGCGAGACGGATTTTACCGTGTTTGAGGCCCGGCGTCGTGAGCAGGTGCTCGGCCAGTGTCATGATGATGGCGATGCCGGCTTTGTCATCCGCCCCCAGAAGCGTGCGCCCTGAGGCGGTGATGATGTCTTCGCCCTCTTTACCGCTCAGATAGGCGGAAGTCTGTGGGGAAAGAATGAGATCGGGGTTGTCGGGATAGGTGATATCGGTGCCGTCCCAGTTGTGGATCACACGTGGTTTGACGTCGGTGGCGTTGAACTGCGGGGCGGTGTCCATGTGGGCGCAAAAGCCAATTGTGGGCGCGGCGGGATCCGTGGCAGGCACCGTTGCCAGAACGGCACCATAGGGCGTGAGTGTCACATCAACTGCGCAAATTTTATTAAGTTCTTCAATAAGATGTTTGGCAACGTTTAACTGAATTTCAGTGGAGGGGGAGGTGGCGGAATGCTCGTCACTCTGACTGTCGATGGCGCAATAGGTGGTCAGGCGGTGTTCCAGAGCGCGGTCAAAACTTGGCACGTCAAGGTTAGGGGCGTCAAAACTTGGGGTGTCGGCCACGGGAGGTCCTCACTTGTTCATTTGTTCAGGAAACATATGGGACCGGAGTGGTTTGTGTAAGGCCCTCAGGGCGATGCCGCCAAAATAAAAGGGCCGGCATGTGCCGACCCTTTTTGAATTTATCAGTGAGCGATCAGAACGGGATTTCGTCGTCCATGTCGCGGCTGGGGGCGCCACCGCCCTGATTGCCGCCACCGAAGCCGCCACCGCCGCCACCTTGATCATAGCCGCCGCCATAGCCGCTGCCCTGATCGTAGCCGCCGCCACCGCCACCAAAGCCGCCGCCACCGCCGCCTTCGCCACCGGAGCGGCCATCCAGCATGGTCAGGACGCCGTCAAACCCCTGCAGCACCACTTCGGTGGAGTAGCGATCCTGACCGGATTGGTCCTGCCATTTGCGGGTTTGCAGCTTGCCTTCCACATAGACTTTGGAGCCTTTGCGCAGATATTGCTCGGCGATCCGCACGAGCCCTTCCTGAAAAATCGCAACGGAATGCCATTCGGTGCGCTCCCGGCGCTCGCCGGTGTTGCGGTCTTTCCAGGTCTCAGATGTGGCAATGCGCAGGTTGCAGACCTTGCCACCGTTCTGGAAGGAGCGCACCTCGGGGTCACGCCCCAGATTGCCAATGAGAATTACTTTGTTCACCGATCCGGCCATACGCCTTGTCTCCCGCGGATTCTTTTCGTGGATTTGGGTCACCATACACCACCGCATCACGGGAATGGGAAGCGGATTCTTGTGGAAAACCGTATTCATCCCGACCTGTTTGGACCATTGGCTTGTGCAGGATTTTGCCCATGACCTGACGGAGGCGTTGCTGTGGTCTGGAAAATTTGCTGTGATTTGATATAGAAGCGGCAAAAGCAGGGTGGAGCAGCCACATATGGTGGGCAGGGTACTGGCAGTTTTAATTGGCGTAGCTGTGGCAGGTGGTCTGGCGAGTGGGCCGGTGTCAGCGCAGTCGGTGTCGACCAAATCGCAGGCGCGGCTGTTTAAAAATCAGACCAAAGTGCTGGATGGACGCGCAGCGGAACAATATCGCAACTCTGTGCGTTTGAAGCCGCGGCCGGTTTACACGCCCTCAAAATGGGGCGATGGCAGTTACAACGGCAAATACAAAGGGCCCTATCTGGCCATGGCGCGTGAAGCTGCGCTTTTGCATGGTATTCCGGTGGACCTGTTCCTTAAGCTTGTGCAGCAGGAGAGCAATTGGAATGCCTCCGCCAAATCGCACGCAGGTGCGCTTGGGCTGGCGCAGCTGATGCCGGGGACGGCACGGGCGTTGCGTGTGGATCCACTGGATCCGCGCCAGAATCTTGAAGGTGGCGCGCGTTATCTCAAACAGCAGTATCTGAAATTTGGCAGCTGGCGGTTGGCTTTGGCGGCCTATAACGCGGGCCCCGGTGCCGTCGAGAAATATGGCGGCGTGCCGCCTTATAAAGAGACCCGCAATTATGTGCGGATCATCATGGGCGGCTGACGTCAGGGGCTGTGCATGGCTTTGCGGATCTGACTGGGGGAGGCGCCAAAGTGTTTCTGGCAGAACCGTGTGAAGTAGGCCGCGCTGCCAAATCCCAGTGATGTGGCAATTTTCTTGATCGGCCAGTTCCCTGCGCGCAGCAGGCTGTGGGCGCGATGTTGCACCACCTGAGACAGCATTTCCGCCGCCGTGATGCCCGCGCTTTGTCGGCAGGCGCGTGTGAGATGTGTTGGGGTGATGTCCAGTTGTTCCGCATACCAGGCCATTGGGTTGCCCGTGGCAAACTCCTTGGCAAGACAATCACAGAACCGGCGCACGATGCGGTCGGCGGCCCGCTCTTTGGGGGCTGTGCCTGCGGCATCGATGCTGCGGCGTAGTGCCACCGACATTAGGCGTGCCTGTGCTGTCAAGGCTTCGGCCATGAAGGGCCTCTGCTCCTCCAGCTCTCGGCGCAGAGCGTCAAGTGTTGCGGTCAGTTCAGCTTGGCTTTTGCTGTCTTGCAGGCGCAGGTGTTGGGGCTGTGAGGGCAAAGGCACATGGCCGTCATCAGGAATGAGCGTGGCCAGCCCCTGCACCTGAAGGCCCAGTTCAAAAGCAAGCAGTTTGCCAGCGGGCACAAACACCGCGTTATGCGCCCCAAATCCGCGCCGCTGCCCATGCAGGAGCAACCGTCCCTGACCGCGCGTTGTCCACAGGAGCAGGTGGTGATCGCGCAGGTGAAGTTTTTCCAGAACCCAAGGCGCGCCTTGGGTCAGCTGTGCCAGCGTCATGACCCGTATTTGTGAGGATGGTTGGGGTGCCTCTGTGGGCGAGGGGGATTGCGTGCCATGAGGCGTGGAAAAGGATGGTGGCGTGTCAAATCCGGCCTGTGGTCGCGCCATGAATGACGGGATATGTAAATTTCGGTCACGCATTTGGCGGGGATTTATTCAAAAATGTCTGAACAAATCAATACTGCCATTTTCGAGCTGGAAAGGGTTAAGACGGAGTGTAGCTATGCCAATTGCGCATTTTTGAGCGAAACCACGTGCGCTGACGTTTGGCGAACTGACGGGTGGCAATCGTGGCGCGTTCCTGTGCTTCTTCCAAAGAGAGTGTGCCGCGCAGATGGGCAATCAATTCGGGTGCGCCAATTGCCTTGGCGGAGAGGTGGCTCGGATCATAGGTCGCAAGATTGGCCTCTGCTTCTGCGAGCGCGCCCTCTTGCAGCATCAGGTCAAACCGTTTTGCGATGCGGGCGTTGAGCCAGTCTTTGGGCACGTCAAACACAATCGGCATGGTGTCTGACAGCGCCAGACGGGGCGGCGGCGTGTCATCCTGCCACTCGGCAAGAGGGCGGCCTGTGGCCTGTAACACTTCCCATGCGCGTTGCACCCGCATGGGGTTTTGGCAATCAATACGCGCGGCGGTTTTGGCATCCAGCTCATTGAGCAGGGCTTTGTAGCCTTCCTCGGCCACACGGGCATTGGCAGCATCGCGCAATGCCGGCGGCGTGGGCGGGATATCGGCCAGCCCCTGCGTCAACGCCGTGAAGTAGAGACCGGTGCCACCCACGATGATCGGGCGCATTCCACTTTGCAGGAAGGGTTCAACGTCGCGCAGCCAGTGCCCCACGGAGTAGTCCGCATCGCCGGGGATATGGCCGTAGAGGTGATGCGGCGCGCGGGCCTCGTCTTCGGCAGGGGGGCGGGCGGTGAGCACACGCCAGTTGTCAAACACCTGAATCGCATCGGCATTCAGGATCACCCCGCCATGTTCTTCTGCGATGCGCAGGGCGAGTGCGCTTTTGCCGCTGGCCGTGGGGCCTGCGATCAGGACCGGCTGATCCGGAGCGATATGCGGCAAGGCTGTCATGGGGGAATTTCCGATTTCTGCGTGTTTGTTGCGCCGGGGGCAACTCTCGCATTGAACCTGCGGGCGTTTTCCGACATTTTGCGCGCAATCCTAAAACGATGCGCAGATGGAGTGCAACATGAGCGACGATGCCGTCCCCGCCGAGGCCACCTTTAACCGTGTGATGCTCAAGATTTCGGGGGAGGCGTTGATGGGAGATCAGGGATTCGGCCTGCATCCGCCCACCATTGAACGCATCGCCAAAGAGGTGAAGACCGTCCATGATATGGGCGTGGAAATTTGCATGGTGATCGGGGGCGGCAACGTCTTTCGCGGCCTTTCCGGGGCGGCGCAGGGGATGGAGCGCACCACCGCAGACTATATGGGCATGCTGGCCACTGTGATGAATGCGCTGGCGATGCAGAGCGCGCTGGAAGGTCTGGGCGTGTTCACCCGTGTGATCAGCGCGATCCGCATGGATGAGGTGGCCGAACCTTATATCCGCCGCCGCGCGGTGCGTCACCTTGAGAAAAAACGTGTCTGTATTTTTGCCGCCGGCACCGGCAACCCTTATTTCACAACGGATACGGCGGCCACGCTGCGCGCCAATGAGATGGCCTGTGAGGCGATCTTTATGGGTAAGAACGGTGTGGATGGCATCTATGACAAGGACCCGGCAGAGCATGATGATGCGGTGCGCTTTGATGAGATTACCTATGATGAGGTGCTGGCCAAGCGTCTGAAGGTGATGGATGCCAGTGCGATTGCCTTGGCGCGGGACAACAACCTGCCTTTGATTGTCTTCCCATTGGATGAGCCCGGTGGGTTTAAAGGCATTCTGGCGGGGCGTGGCACCTATACCAAAGTGCGCTGAGTAAGCACCATCAGATTTTATGAAAAACGGAGGGCTGGGCCCTCCGTTTTTTGTTGTGGGTGTCAGGATCAGTTCGGTGCGGCGGCGACCGGGGCGTCTTCGAGGGGGGCACGGCCATAGGCGAGGCGGTAGGCCAGAGCCACGCCGCCTGCGCCGCCGAGGATGTTGCCTGCGAGAACGGGCAAGATATTGCGCAAAAACCCCTCTGTGGTCAGTTCTGCCCCTGAGAGTGCGCCTGCTGGAATCAGGTAGAGATTGGCAATGGAGTGCTCCAGACCGATGGCGACGAAGGCTGTGACGGGCCAGACAATGGAGAGGATCATCCCCATTGCTGAGCGTGCAGAGACGGCAAGCCAAACGGCCAGACATACAAGGGCATTACACAGGATGCCGCGGCAGAACGCCTCCAGCGGGCCAAGGGAGAGTTTGCCGCTTGTGATGGCAGCAGCGCGGGCGCCGTGTGCGCCCTCATAAAGACCGGCCCCATAGACAAGCGCGAGCATGGCGAAACAGCCAAGCGCGTTGCCAAGCAGGACAACGGCCCAGTTGCGCAACAGCGCGCGTGAGGAGATTCGTCCATCCACATAGGCCATCACAATCATGGTGTTGCCGGTGAAAAGCTCTGCGCCTCCGACCACACAAAGGATGAGGCCCAGCGAGAAGGCCACTCCGCCCATGAGTTTCAGCCCGCCATGCAGATCAGTGAAACCGGAAGTGGTCTGTGTGTAAAATAAGGCGCCGAGAGAGATGAAGACACCGCCCAAAATGGACAGTGTGATGAGCGGGATAAGAGACATTTCGGCCTTGGCAATGCCGGAAAGCCGAATGAGGCGGGTGATCTCTGCGGGTTTGTGGGCGTCAAGCCCGGTGGGGATGAATTGGCTCATGGTGTGTCCTGACACGTGGATTTTGTTAAAACCTACAAAAATAGTCAGAATATTGTCGATTGGAGAAACGACATTTTGCGCGCCATTTGCGCAGCCGCGCGGGCTCAGATGTGTTGGGCGGCAATTGGGCGGGTAGGGGCAGTAAGCCTTCACCGCAGCGGCGCGGTGCTATACAATTTGTGAACAATAGCCTATGAGCTTTGTGACCAGAACATGAGAGACTGAAAGAGCAGCAATGTCTGAAGATTTTGAACTCGATACCGATGACCTGAACCGCCGCATGGAAGGCGCGATGGGGGCCCTCAAGACCGAATTCGCCTCGCTGCGCACGGGCCGGGCTTCGGCCACGATGCTGGAGCCGGTGATGGTGGACGCTTATGGCTCCAAGACACCGATCAATCAGGTGGGCACCGTGAACGTACCGGAACCGCGCATGGTGACCGTGAACGTCTGGGACAAGTCGCTGGTGAATGCGGTTGAGAAGGCGATCATGAATTCCGGTCTGGGCATCAACCCACAGACCAACGGCACCATCGTGATGCTGCCGATTCCAGAGCTGAACGAAGAACGTCGCACCGAGCTGGCCCGTGTTGCCGCGCAGTATGCGGAACATGCCCGGGTGGCGATCCGCAATGTCCGTCGTGATGGTATGGATCAGATCAAGAAAGCCAAAAACGACGGCATGTCCGAAGATGATCAGAAGCTGTGGGAAGGCGAAGTTCAGGAGATGACCGACACGTTTATCAAGAACGTGGACAGCGCACTGGAAAACAAACAGTCCGAAATTATGCAGGTCTGAGGATATGGCCGAGGATATTCCCGCGACTGGCCCGAGGCATGTGGCCATTATCATGGATGGCAATGGCCGCTGGGCCCAGGCACGCGGGCGTCCGCGGCTGTTTGGACACCACGCAGGAGCCAAGCGCGTCAAAGAGATTGTGCGCGCTTGTCGCCCTCTTGGGGTCGAGTATTTGACCATTTTTGGGTTCTCTACCGAGAACTGGAAACGCACACAGGCGGAAGTGGCCGGGCTTATGAGCCTATTCCGTCAGTATATCCGTAAGGAAGCACGGGCTCTGAAAGCGGAAGGTGTGCGGGTGCGGTTCATTGGGGATCGTCCGGGGCTGGATGCAAAGCTGCGCGCGCTGATGGATGAGCTGGAAGAGCTGACCAAGGAAAATACAGGTGTGAATCTGACCATCGCGCTGAACTATGGTGGGCGTGATGAGGTGGCACGGGCCACCCAGCGTCTGGCACAGGATGTGGCAGCGGGCAAACTGAAGCCTGAGGATGTGAACGAGGAGACGCTGCCGAAATATCTGGATACCTGTGTGTTGCCAGACCCTGATCTGGTGGTGCGCACCAGCGGTGAGGCGCGGATCTCCAACTTCTTGCTGTGGCAGTCGGCCTATGCGGAATATGAATTTATCGACACGCTCTGGCCTGACTTTTCCAAGGAAGAGTTCCGCAAGCTTGTGGATGCCTATTCGCGACGGGATCGCCGGTTTGGAGCGGTAAGCGCGTGAGCGGGGCACAGGAGAAGACGGCAGGACGCTGGGGGGATCTGCCGGCGCGGATGGCCTCGGCGGTTGTCATGCTTTTGGTGGGTGGCGTGGCCATCTGGCAGGGCGGCGTGTTGTTTCACGAACTGGTGGTGCTGATCTGTGGCGTCATGGTCTGGGAATTGACCAGAATGATGAATGGCGGCGAGATGCGCGGCGCGGTTCTGATGGGGGTGATTGCCAGCGGCGCCATGTTTGCCACCCATTTCCTGCCCGGAACGGCGCTTGCGCCGGTTTTGGCCGCTGTGGGGTTTGCAGGGGCGAGCCAGATCAAGAAAGATCGTTTGATTTATGGCGCTTATGCCATTGGGTTGATGTTTGCTTGCTATGGGTTGATCGTGTTGCGAGACGTGCGCGGTGCCTATTGGCTGATCTGGCTGGTGTCTGTGGTGGTGGCGACGGATGTGGCCGGTTACTTTGCGGGGCGCATTCTGGGCGGTCCGAAATTCTGGCCCAAAGTCAGCCCCAAGAAGACCTGGTCTGGCACCGTTGCAGGCTGGGTGGCTGCGGCTTTGGTGGGCTTGGCGTTTGGCGGCACTGCACTAATTGTGATTAGCATATTGACCTCCTTTGCGTCCCAGATGGGAGATGCGGCGGAAAGCGCGATCAAGCGCCGGACTGGCATCAAGGACAGCTCCAATCTGATCCCCGGCCATGGCGGTTTGCTGGATCGGTTTGACGCTATGATGGGCGCGGCTCTGTTGGTTTTGCTGATGGGCGCAGTGCTGGGCCTGCCAGCAACCTGACCTTGTGGTCAGCCTTTTGGGCTGGCCGTATTTTCTCATCACATCGCCTTAAGTTCGCCGAAATGCGCCTTGATACGGGATGCAAAACCGACCATGTCGGCCAGAGAAATGGCTGAGTGTGGCGGCTGTTGAGAGCGAGAAAGTGGCATAGCGCCCCAGAAAGAGGACGTAGAGTTTGGATATTTCGACGCTGATTCCGAGTTTCGGAAATGGGGCCTTCACGGTGCTTTGGTTTGTGGTGGCCCTGTCGATCATCGTGGCCATTCACGAGTATGGCCACTACATCGTTGGTCGCTGGTGCGGCATTGGGGCGGATGTATTTAGCATTGGCTTTGGACCGGTGCTGTGGTCGCGCGTCGACAAACGCGGCACACGTTGGCAGATCGCGGCCATCCCAATGGGCGGGTTTGTCAAATTCAAAGGGGATGCCAACGCGGCCTCTGGCAAGGACGGCGCGGCGATGGCTGCGATGGATGAAAGCGAATTGCGCCACACCATGCATGGCGCCCCTCTCTGGGCGCGCTCCGCAACGGTGGCGGCGGGCCCCGTTTTCAACTTTATCCTGTCTATCCTCATCTTCTCAGCGGTTATGATGACCAACGGTCAGGTTGGCGAAAAGCTGATTGTGGGAGAGGTTTGGGACATGCCCAATGCGCCCTATGAGTTGCGCGAAGGGGATGTGGTGCAGGCGATTGAGGGCACGGCTTTGCCGTCGTTTGACGATCCAGAGGCCTTTGATGCGTTTAGCACTGATCTCCCCAAGGCAGACCCGTTGACCTACACGGTGCAGCGCGGTGGCGATGTGATTGATGTGACAGGGCCGTATCTTTATCCTGCGCTTGTCAAATCCCTAGCACCGCGGTCTGCGGCCTATAATGCGGGCCTTGAGGCGGGGGATGTGTTCACAGCCATAGACGGGCAGCCGATTGTCGCCTTTTCTCAGCTCAAAGATGTGGTTGAAGGCGGCGAGGGCAAAACGGTTGCCTTGACGGTCTATCGCGATGGAGAAACACAGCAGTTTGATCTGACACCGCGTCGTGTAGATGAGCCCAACAATGAAGGTGGTTTTGTCACCAATTGGCGGATTGGCATTCTGGGCGGTATTGCCTTTGAGCCCGCCACCGAGACGCTGGGTTTTGGTGAGGCGGTACATGCCGGTGCACGCCAGACCCTGCGGATTATGGAAGGATCGCTGAGTGGTCTTTATCACATTGTCACCGGGGGCATCAGCAGTTGTAACTTGTCTGGCCCTGTTGGCATTGCGCAGACCTCCGCCGCGATGGCGAGTCAGGGAACCGAAAATTTCATCTGGTTCATTGCGGTGCTGTCCACAGCGATTGGTCTTTTGAACCTGTTCCCGATCCCCATGCTGGATGGGGGGCATCTGATGTTTTACAGCTATGAGGCTGTGACCGGTCGTGCGCCCTCTGATCGCGTGTTGCAAGTTCTGATGACCATTGGTTTGGTGGTTGTTTTGGGCATGATGCTCTTTGGTCTGACCAACGATCTTTTCTGCCCCTAAGAGATAGGCGGGCGCGCTTTGTGACAGCGCGCCCAAATTTCGCCCAATTCGGTCGGTAAACTCTTTGCTAATACGTAAAGAGATGAGGCTTTTGCCATGCATACGATCGAAGATGGATATCGCGCTTTGGGGCTTTTGATTGACCTCAATTGGGAGCGTTTGTTTTTCCCATCCGCGATTGTGATTGGGCTCATGCTGGGCGCCTATATTAGCAGTTGGCTGGTGTAAGGTCGCGCGAGGTCTCTGGAGAGGACGCACCTATCTCCCACCATATCCTGTGGCGGCCTTCGCAAAGCGCCGCAATACTTTGCGCATCCTTCCAGTTGGCGAAGTCTTGCGTTTCTCACGTAAAGCTCTTTTGACAATGTGAAGCATTCCCGTTAGTCACGTTCCAACAGGGATGTACTGCGGAGTTTGGGAATGACCAAACAATCTAGCGCTTTGGTGATCACCAAAGACGGAAGCGAGGTGCGTAAACTGCGCCTCCTGACTGGTTTTTTTGTTGTAATTTTTGGCGTGTTCATGGCTCTGCCAGGCCTGGCTCAGACCTATAATTTCAACAGCATTCAAGTGGATGGCAACCAGCGTATCGATTCTACGGCCATTGTGAACTACGCGGGCATTGCGCGTGGCACACCTGTCACGGCAGGGCAGGTGAATGCGGCTTATCAGCGGGTTCTGGACAGCGGGCTGTTTGAGGAAGTCGAAGTTCAGCCACGTGGCAATACGCTGGTGATCAAAGTGGTTGAGTACCCGACGATCAACCGCATCAGCTTTGAAGGCAACCGTCGCCTAAAAGATGAGAACCTGACACAACTGCTGGAATCCCAGTCCCGTCGTGTTCTTAACCCGGCGACAGCAGAGCGTGATGCTGCTCGGATTACGCAGGCTTATGCAGAGTCAGGGCGTCTGGCAGCACGCGTGACGCCGCGCGTTATTCGGCGCAGTGACAACCGTGCTGACCTGATTTTTGAGGTCTTCGAAGGCGATATTGTTGAAATCGAACGCATCGGTTTTGTTGGTAACCAGAACTTCAGCGATAGTCGCTTGCGGCGCGTGTTGAATACGAAGCAAGCAGGCTTGTTGCGCACCTTCTTCCAGCAGGACACCTTTGTGAATGATCGCATCGAGTTTGATAAACAAGTGCTCCGCGATTTCTATCTGTCCCGCGGGTACGTGGATTTCCGCACTCTGAGTGTGAATGCGGAACTGGCCCGCGAGCGTGATGGTTACTTCGTGACGTTCAATATCGAAGAGGGTCAGCAATTTAAATTCGGGGAAATTACAGCTTCCAGCGATGTAGATGGTGTCGATGCAGCCCTGTTTCTTGAGCCGCTGAAGCTGGAGTCAGGGGTGGTTTACTCGCCAACACTGATTGAGAACTCGATTTCTCGGATGGAACGTCTGGCGTTGAAACAAGGTCAGGACTTCCTGCGTGTTGATCCTCGGATCACCCGCAATGATCGGGATCTGACACTGGATGTGGATTTTGCGATCACCAAAGGCCCGAAGGTTTTCGTGGAGCGCATCGATGTGGAAGGCAACACTACCACGCAGGACAAGGTGATCCGCCATCAGTTCCGCATTGTGGAAGGCGATCCGTTCAACCCGCGTGAAATTCGCGAAAGTGCGGAACGCATTCGTGCGCTTGGCTTTTTTGCGAGCGCCGAGGTCAATGCACGTGAGGGCAGCACACCAAGTCAGGTGATCGTTGACGTGGATGTCGAAGAGCAGCCAACAGGCTCTCTGGCCCTTGGCGGTACATTCTCGACCAATGATGGCCTTGGTATTGCCGTTCAGTTCCGGGAGTCCAATTTCTTGGGGCGGGGCCAGTCTCTGGGGCTGTCGTTTTCGACGTCAGCAGATATCAAAGACTACAGCTTCTCCTTCAATGAGCCTGCCTTCTTAGGGCGGAACCTTTCTGCCGGTTTCCGGATTGAGTATCAGGATTTTGATCCGAGCGAAGCGCGTTTCACAAACTCTGTTGCGAACTTTGAACCGTCCATTGGCTTCCAGTTGGGCGAGCATTCCAGCCTTCGCCTGCGTTACACCCTGGCACGCTCTGAAATCGAAGTTAGTGACGAAAGCGCGGTTGCTGGATCTATCATTGATGCGGAAGCTGCCCGTGGCAGAATTCTCAAAAGCTCCGTGGGGTATACCTATCGCTATGATACGCGACGCTCCGGGCTTGACCCGACACGCGGTTATTTGTTCGAGTTTGGCCAAGACTTTGGCGGATTGGGCGGGGACTATACCTTCGTGAAAACAAATGCCCGTGCGGTTGCTGAAGCACGCGTCTGGCATGAAGAAATCACTTTGCGGGCGACACTGGAAGGCGGTGCCTTGTATTCTCCGAACAATGACAGCCGCATTGATGACCGTTTTATCGTAACAAGCCGGAATATCCGAGGCTTTGAGCCTTATGGTGTTGGCCCGCGGGAAGTTCAATCTGGTGTCCAGGATGACGCGTTGGGCGGCAATTACTTTGCGGTGGCTCGCTTTGAGGCCGAATTCCCGCTGGGGCTACCAGAGGAGTTGGGCATTACAGGCGGTTTGTTTTACGATGTGGGCTCGCTCTGGGGGCTGGATCAAACATCTGCAAATGTGCTCTACGATGAATTCTCATTACGCCATGTGATTGGGGCGTCGATCTTCTGGGACACGCCGATTGGGCCCTTGCGGTTCAACTTTACCCGAGCGTTGCAGAAAGAAGAGTTTGATCGTGAACAGACTTTTGACTTCACCATCAGCGCGCAATTTTAAGTAAAGATGCGCGCGGTTCTGGCAGCTTGTCTTCTATCAGCGGCGCTGTTTTCAGCGCCGCTCACGCATGCTCAGGGGACAAGTGAGGCCGCTTCGGGGCTGCCGCAGTCTGAAATTTTGGTTGTCGACAGTGAACAGCTGTTTGCGCAGTCCTCTTTTGGGAAACGTGTGGCACAGGAATTGGCGGCAGAAGAATCGGTCTTACTTGCAGAAAACCGACAGATTCAGGCTAAGCTGACTGAAGAAGAACGCGTTCTGACTGAACAGCGTGCGACGATGGATGCGAAAGCTTTTCGCGCGATTGCTGAAGCCTTTGATGCGCGGGTTGTGCAAATCCGCAATCAGCAGGATGCAAAATCCGTCAACATCGAACAGAAGCGCAAGCGCGAAGAAGACGCATTTGTACGTGCCGCAAGCCCGATTTTGACCGCATTGATGCAGGAGGCAGGCGCCAGCATTGTGATGGAGCGTCGTGCTGTGTTGATGTTTGATCCGGCCGTAGACATTACCCCTTTCGCCATTGAGCGTCTCAACCTTGTGTTGGGCGATGGCGCTGTGGCGCCGGCTGAGGAGCAGGCAGATCAGTAAGAGAGCGGTTTCTCATTTCTTTTGAGATCAGTTCTTGGAACCGCGACCTTGGTTTCTGTCCCCGCGGATAGGTGGGCCATGCTTGCCCCCAGCCGCGTGTATTGTTAGGGCTATTGCAAACAAGACAAAGGCAGCAGGAGCGCATCATGTCCGAAGATCTGAAAAGTGCTGATATTGATCTGATTCAACGTATCATTCCGCATCGGTATCCGTTCCTGTTGGTTGATAAAGTTGTTGATATTGACGGCTATGCCTCCGCAACTGGCATCAAAAACGTCACGATGAACGAACCCCATTTTCAGGGGCACTTTCCCAAGAAACCAATTATGCCCGGCGTGACGATCGTCGAAGCTATGGCGCAAACTTCGGCCGTGATGGTGGGGGTTGCCCTTGATATGGCAGACAAAGAGCTGCTGGTGTATTTCATGGGCATCGACAAGTGCAAATTCCGCCGCATGGTGGTGCCTGGTGATGTGCTGGAAATGAAGGTCACAACCACGCGCGGTAAACCAGGAGGCAAGGTCTGGAAGTTCTCCGGTGTCGCCACCGTTGAGGGCGATGTTGCCTGTGAAGTGGACTTCACGGCCATGATGGATCTGCCTAAGGAGTAAGGCGTATGGCAATTTCTCCAAACGCGCAGGTGCATGCTTCTGCTGTGGTCGAAGAAGGCGCACAGATTGCCGATGATTGCATCATCGGACCGTTTTGTGTTGTGGGCCCCAATGTTGTGCTGCACCGTGGTGTCCAGCTTAAGAGCCATGTGGTGGTGAGCGGTCACACGGAAATCGGCGCAGAGACCGAGGTGTTCAGTTTTTCCGTGATTGGCGAAGTGCCACAGGACCTGAAGTTTGGCGGCGAAGACAGCCAGCTGGTGATCGGTGAGCGCAACCGCATTCGTGAGCATGTCACCATGAACACGGGCACAGAAGGCGGCGGTGGTGTCACACGGGTGGGCAACGACGGGCTGTTCATGGCTGGCTGCCACATTGCCCATGATGCACAGATTGGTGATCGGGTGATCGTTGTGAATTCGGCTGCGGTGGCTGGGCATTGCGTGATTGAGGATGATGTGATCATCGGCGGGCTGTGCGGTATCCACCAATGGGTGCGTATTGGTCGCGGTGCGATCATTGGGGCCGTTAGCATGGTGACAAATGACGTCATTCCCTATGGTCTGGTGCAGGGGCCGCGTGGGGAGCTTGATGGACTTAACCTTGTGGGGCTCAAACGCCGTGGAGTGCCTCGGGCGGATATCTCTGAGCTGCGGGCGGCGTTTCAAATGCTGGCGCAGGGGGAGGGCGCTTTTCAGGAACGTGCCAAACGCCTTGGTGAGGAAAGTGACAGCACATATGTGCAGGAAATGGTCGCTTTCATCTCCGGTCACACGGATCGGTCTTTCCTGACACCACGCTGAGACGGAGCGAAACGGCTGATATGAGCAGACTTGCAATCCTATGTGGCGGCGGTCAGTTGCCTGTGGCGCTCTGTGCGGCGCATCCTGATGCTTTGCGGATCGGGCTTGAGGGCGTTGACCATGATGTTGTCGGGCCCGTTGAGATTCATAGTATCGAGAAGCTGGGTGGGCTGTTTGAGGCGTTGAAATCACAGGGCGTGACGCGCCTTGTGATGGCGGGCGGGCTTGGACGCCCGGCACTGAACCCTGCCAATTTTGATGCGGGGATGATGGCGATTGCGCCACGCTTGCTGCCTGCGCTGCAGGATGGCGATGATGCGTTGCTGCGGTTGGTCATTGCGATTTTTGAAGAGCAGGGCATTGCCGTTGTCGGTGCGCATGAGCTTTTGGAAGGGCTCTGTGCCCAAGAAGGGCTGATTGCGGGGCCAGAACCGAGCGCACAGGCGCTTACGGATGCCAGCAAGGCCGCCGATATTCTTTTGGCGCTTTCGCCTCTGGATCTGGGGCAGGGGGCCGTTGTCGCGGCGGGGCTGTGTCTTGGGATTGAGACATTACAAGGCACGGATGCCTTGCTGCGGTTTGTCTCTGAGACACCAGAGGCGTTGCGCCGCGACAAAGGTGTGTTTCTGAAGGCTCCGAAACGTGGGCAGGATCTGCGCGTGGACATGCCTGCGATTGGGCCAAACACGGTTTATGCGGCGGCCAAAGCCGGGGTGGCGGGCATTGTGCTGTCTGCCAATCGGGTGATGATCCTTGAACGCGATAAAACCTTGGCAGCGTTGCAAGAAACGGGGCTGTTCCTGCTGGGGCGGGTGATCTGATGAAGGTGTTTCTGGTCGCAGGCGAGATGTCGGGCGACCGGCTTGGCGGCGCGCTGATGGAGGGACTGCGTCAGCTTCTCCCTGATGTGGAATTTGCGGGCGTTGGTGGCCCGCTGATGGCGCAACAGGGGCTTGAAAGCCTGTTCCCCATGGACGAATTGAGCGTCATGGGCATTGCCGAGGTGCTGCCAAAATACCGGCATCTGCTGCGACGCATGCATGAAACGGTGGAGGCTGTGCTGGCCTGGCAACCGGATGTGCTGATCACGATTGACAGTCCTGATTTCTGTTTGCGGGTGGCGCGGGAGGTGCGGGCTAAGGCCGACATTCGCGCGGTGCATTACGTTGCCCCGTCAGTGTGGGCCTGGCGTCCCAAGCGGGCAGAGAAGATGGCAAAGTCTGTGGATCAGGTTTTGGCGCTTTTGCCTTTTGAACCGCCTTATATGGAGGCGGTTGGCCTGCGCTGTGATTTTGTGGGCCACCCCGTAGTGACTGAGCCTGTGGCCACAAGCGCGGAAGTGCAGGCGTTTCGCGCAGACTTTGGCATTGGAGATGCGCCTTTGCTGGTGGCTTTGCCGGGATCGCGCCGGGGCGAGGTGTCACGGCTGACGCCAGCGTTTGGCGATGTGGTCGCACGATTGAAGCAGGATGTGCCTGATTTACAGGTTGTTTTGCCAGCTGCCGCCCCCGTGGCCGATTTGGTGAAGGAAACGGTTGCCACGTGGGCGCATGCGCCCATTGTTCTGGATCCGCGTGATCTGGATGTGGATGCAGGGATGGCGCGCAAGCGGGCGGCCTTTGCTGCGGCAGATGTGGCGCTTGCGGCGTCGGGCACCGTGTCGCTGGAACTCGCGGCTTGTGACACGCCGATGGTGGTGGCCTATGACATGAGCTGGTTAAGCTGGCAGATCATGAGCCGCATGGCGTTGATTGATACGGTGACGCTGGTCAATCTGGTGTCAGAGACGCGCACCGTGGAAGAGTATCTGGGGCCTGCGTTCAAGGCAGAGGATATTGCCCCTGCGCTGTTGCGCGTGTTGCAAAGCCCAGAGGCGCAGCGTGCGGCGATGGCGCTGACCATGCAGCGGCTTGGGCGCGGTCATGAGGCACCGGGGCTGCGGGCCGCGCGGGCTGTGCTGGATGGGTTGAAAGCATGATCGACTGGATCGGGCTGGCGGTCTCTGCAGCGCTGGCTCATGTGGCGACCAATCTGGATAATCTGGCAATTCTGGTTGGTGTGACCCTGACCATTGGCCGCATCCGGGCGGTTTTTGGGTATCTGATCGCGCAAGGCGTCGTTTTGGCGGCGGCCTTTCTGCTGTCTGAAGGGCTGGAGATCGGGCTTGCGGCTTATGTCGGATATCTCGGTTTGATTCCCATGGCGGTTGGTGGTCTGGCGCTGGTGAGGCGCCAGAAGGCGGCCTTACAGGAAGATCTCACGCCATCGGAGCCTATGCGGCGACAACTGGTTGCGGTTGTCATGCTGTTTTTAAGTGTGTCGTTTGACACATTTGCCGTATTCACCCCGCTGCTGGCCGATTCGCGTCAGATATTTACCGCGCCTGTCCTTGCAGGGGCGGCGATGTCCGCGTTGCTGATTTCTGGGGTGGGGGCCATGCTTGCCCGGCTCGCACCGGAGCGCGTGCGTCGTATGGGGCGGCTTGAATGGTTCGCCCCATACGTAATGATCGCGGTGGGGTTCTATATTGTGTTGAACACCACCACCGACGCGCTTTAATAGCCGCGCCAGATCCAGCCGCCTCCAAAGATGCGGGAGCTGTCGGTGTCATAGAACACACATGCCTGACCTGGTGACACGCCTTCTTCCGGGGTCAGCAACTCTACTTCGGCCGTGTCTGGGCCAAGGGGGCGAATGATGGCGTCACGTGGCGGGCGTGTGGAGCGCACTTTCACGGCCACATGCCATTCTTCCCGGCTGTCAAATGGCTCATCCCCAAGCCAGTTGATTTCGCGCACCGGGATTTTGCGCGTGGCGAGCATTTCTTTGGGGCCGACGATGACCTGTTTCTTGTCCACGTCGAGTTTGACCACATAGAGCGGTTGGGACAGACCTCCAATGCCAAGACCCCGTCGTTGGCCGATGGTGTAGTGAATCACCCCATTGTGGGTGCCCCGCACGATGCCTTCATGGTCAACGATTTCACCCGGATCTGCCGCGCCGGGGCGCAGTTTTTCGATCACGCTGGCGTAGTCACCGTTGGGGACAAAGCAGATATCCTGACTGTCGGGCTTGTCTGCCACGGCCAATCCATACTCTGCGGCCAGTGCGCGGGTGGCCTCTTTGTTGGGCAGATGGCCCAGAGGGAATCGCAGATAATCGAGCTGTTCCGGAGTTGTGGAGAACAGAAAGTAGCTCTGATCCCGGCGCGCATCGGCGGCGGAATGCAACTCGGCCCCCTTGTCGCCAACCTTGCGCTGAATGTAGTGGCCGGTGGCCATGCAATCAGCATCCAGATCTTTGGCTGTCTCCAGAAGATCCTTGAATTTCACGCGCTCATTGCAACGGATACAGGGCACGGGCGTGGCCCCGCCCAGATAGCTGTCGGCAAATTCATCAATCACGGCATCCTGAAAAATATTTTCATAATCAAGGACGTAGTGTGGAAAGCCTTTTTCCTCCGCAACCCTGCGGGCGTCATGAATGTCGATGCCCGCACAGCAGGCCCCTTTTTTGGCCAGCGCAGCACCATGATCATACAGCTGGAGCGTCACGCCAACCACATCATAGCCTTCATCCGCAAGTTTGGCCGCGACAACGGAGCTGTCCACGCCGCCTGACATGGCCACAACCACGCGGGTTTCGGATGGGGGCTTGGCAAAACCAAGCGAATTGAGGGGCGTGTCGCTGTCAAGCGCCATGGTGAGTCTCTCCGGATCAGAAGTCGTCGAGAATATAGGAAAATCTTAGACACTCTCAAGGGCCGCTTTAGGGCCTCGTTAAGTCCCATAGACGAAAATTTTTTCATTCATGAGGACGAACTGCATGTTTTTGAAAAAAGTCGAAGGGCCAAGGTGTGTTACGCTGTCTGATGGACAGGTGATGACCCGCGCCGATCTGCCGCCTGCCAATACCAAACGCTGGGTGGCCTCACGTAAGGCTGCGGTTGTGCGTGGTGTAGCCTATGGGTTGATCACTCAGCGCGAAGCCCTTGAAACCTATAGCCTTAGCGAAGATGAATTCAACGAATGGGTGACTGCTGTTTCGACCCACGGTCAGGAGGCATTGAAGGCGACGGCTGTTCAGAAATTCCGGCAAACCTGATTTTTCTTATTAACCTTCCTAAATTGGTAACGGCGCGTTAACCTTTATTCGTTAAGGTTAATACCTGAAACCTCCCAGAAGTAAGGAAGTCGACATGAGAGTGCTGCTGGTCGAAGACGATCCAACAACATCAAAAAGCATCGAAATGATGCTGACACATGCCAATCTCAATGTGTACGCTACGGATCTTGGCGAAGAAGGCATCGACCTTGCAAAGCTTTATGATTACGATTTGATCCTCTTGGATCTGGGCCTGCCTGACATGACGGGCCATGAAGTGCTGCGCCAGTTGCGCACATCTCGGATTGATACGCCGATCCTTATCTTGTCTGGGGCAGATGACACCGAAAGCAAGCTGAAAGGCTTTGGCTATGGTGCGGATGACTATCTGACCAAACCGTTCCACCGCGAAGAGCTGGTGGCGCGGATCCATGCGATCATCCGCCGCTCCAAAGGCCACTCGCAATCTGTGATCAAAACCGGCCGTATTTCGGTCAATCTGGATGCCAAAACCGTTGAGGTGGAAGGCAAGCCTGTGCATCTCACCGGCAAAGAATATCAGATGCTGGAGCTTTTGAGCCTGCGCAAGGGGACGACCCTGACCAAAGAGATGTTCCTGAACCATCTCTATGGTGGCATGGATGAGCCAGAGCTGAAGATCATTGACGTGTTTATCTGCAAGCTGCGCAAAAAGCTGAGCGAAGCCACAGCGGGTGAAAACTACATCGAGACCGTTTGGGGCCGTGGCTATGTGCTGCGCGATCCGGAGCCGACTACGGCAACGGATGATCCCGTGGCGATGCGCGCCTGAAACCGCGCGGCGGCTCTGGACGTCACCTTCTGTCACCCCTATCACTTGGGAGGGTAAGATAGGGAGACGACCGTGACAGACGAGATCGCCGTCACAGAAATGACTTTGCAACAGGCGCGCGAGGAATTGGCGCGCCTTTCTGCTGTGCTGAGCGAGGCGAATCGCGACTATCATGGGGCCGATGCGCCAAAGCTTTCAGATGCAGATTATGACCAACTGAAACGACGTAATAGCGAGATCGAAAGCCGGTTTCCTGAGCTGAAACGCGCAGATAGCCCCAGCGAACAAGTGGGCGCGGCCCCGGCGGAGGGCTTTGGCAAGATCACCCATGAAGTGGCGATGTTGAGCCTTGGCAACGCGTTTGAGGATCAGGATGTTGCCGATTTTGATGAGCGCATCTGCAAATACCTTGGCGTGGGTAAAGGCACGGTTTCCTATACTGCGGAACCTAAGATTGATGGTTTAAGTCTCTCTATTCGTTATGAAAATGGAGAAATGGTCTATGCGGCCACACGCGGGGATGGGGCCACGGGCGAAGACGTGACAGCCAATGCGCGCACCATTGCGGATATCCCCCAGCGTATAGAGAATGCCCCTGCGGTGCTTGAGGTGCGGGGCGAAGTCTATATGAGCCACGCCGATTTTGAGGCGCTCAACGCCCGGATCATTGCGGAAAACGCGGAGCTGGAAGCGGCGGGCAAGAAACCACGGACAGTGTTTGCCAACCCGCGCAATGCGGCTGCGGGCAGTTTGCGCCAACTGGATGCGCAGATCACCAGAGAACGCCCGCTAAAATTCTTTGCCTATGCCTGGGGGGCTTTGTCAGAGCCCTTGGCGCAGACACAGATGGAGGCGATTTCGCGGCTGCAGGGCTTTGGCTT
The DNA here is from genome assembly GCF_017744035.1 of Shimia sp. R11_0. Classification (NCBI taxonomy): domain Bacteria; kingdom Pseudomonadati; phylum Pseudomonadota; class Alphaproteobacteria; order Rhodobacterales; family Roseobacteraceae; genus Shimia; species Shimia sp. R11_0. The sequence goes on from NZ_JAGHQY010000003.1 coordinate 461,299, forward strand.
TGTGATCAATGATTTCACCAAAGTCTGCGCCTCTCCAGCGGAGCTGATTGCGCAGTATCGTCTGATTGAAGCGCGGCGCGCGACACTTGGGTATGACATTGATGGCGTGGTCTATAAGGTCAACGATCTGGCGTTGCAGGGGCGGCTTGGGTTTCGCTCCACCACGCCGCGTTGGGCCGTGGCGCATAAATTTCCGGCCGAGCTGGCCTGGACCCGTCTTGAAGCCATCGACATTCAGGTCGGGCGCACTGGCGCGCTGAGCCCGGTGGCACGGCTTGCGCCGGTGACGGTGGGCGGCGTGGTCGTTTCCAATGCGACGCTGCACAATGAAGATTACATTGCCGGTCGCGACAGCAAAGGCGCGGATATTCGCGATGGCAAAGACATTCGCGCGGGTGATTGGGTGCAGGTCTACCGCGCGGGGGATGTGATCCCCAAAGTGGCGGATGTGGATTTGTCCAAACGGCCAGATGGCGCGCAGCCTTATGTATTTCCTGATCTTTGCCCGGTCTGTGGATCCGCCGCCGTGCGCGAAGAAGGCGACGCCGTGCGCTATTGTACAGGCGGGATGATTTGTGCTGCGCAAGCAACTGAAAAGTTGAAACATTTTGTGGCGCGTAAGGCCTTTGATATCGACGGTCTGGGCGCAAAACAGATTGAGATGTTCTATGAGGATCCGGATCTTGCGATCAAGGAGCCTGCGGATATTTTCACGTTGGAGCGCCGCGATGGTGCCAATCTCAACCGGCTGAAAAACCGGAAAGGCTGGGGTGATCAGAGCGCCGCCAATCTGTTTGCAGCGATCAACGACAAACGCAAAATCGGCTTTGCACGCGCGCTGTTCAGTCTTGGTATTCGCCATATTGGAGAGAGTGCGGCGAAGGATCTGGCGTTGCATTTTCTCACTTGGGAGAAGCTGGTTGAGGCGGCGGATAAGGCCCGCCCTGCGGCGCTTGCTCATCGTGCGGCAGATGCCGCAGAGGAGCGTGAGCGCATTGCGGCGCAGCAAGCAGGGCGTCGCGCCAAGATCAAGGAAAGCCGCGAGGCGGCCATGGCGACATGTGATGTTGATGTGGTGGCCAAGAGCGTTTGGAATGATCTGACCGGGATTGATGGCATTGGCGCGGCGGTGGCGCTGTCGCTGACGGATGCCTTTGCCAACGCTGATGAGCGCGCGGCGATTGCGCGGTTGATGAATGAGCTTGAGATCATTCCGCCAGAAGCGCCCAGTCAGGCGAGCCCGGTTGCGGGTAAGACGGTGGTGTTTACCGGGAAGCTCGTGAAAATGACGCGTGATGAAGCTAAGGTGCGTGCCGAGGGGCTGGGGGCCAAAGTGTCTGGATCTGTTTCCAAGAAAACCGATCTTCTGGTGGCAGGCCCCGGTGCAGGCAGCAAGGCGACCAAGGCCGCAGAGCTGGGCATTGAGACGCTTGATGAAGACGGCTGGCTGGCGTTGATTGAGGGGCTATGAGCGGACGGCCGGAAATTCTGTTTCCGCTGTTTGCGGATGTGACCAAACTGGAGGGTGTTGGGCCAAAAACGGCGCAGCACCTTGAGCAAATCGACGTGGAGAAACCGCGCGATTTGCTGTTTTTGCTGCCCTATTCCGGAATCGACCGCGCGCCAAAGCTATCGGTGCAGGAGGCGGAGCTGCCCGGGGTGGTGACGGTTCAGGTGCTGGTGGGGGCACATCGCCCGCCGCGCAATCGCGGCGGCGCCTATCGGATCACGGTGCAGGACACGCAGACCTCGTTTCAGATCGTGTTCTTTCATGCGCGGGGGGACTATCTCAAAAAGATCCTGCCGGAAGGGGCGCGGCGTGTGGTCTCAGGCAAGGTTGAGCTGTTTGATGGTGTCGCTCAGATGGTGCATCCGGAATACGTGGTGGGCCCGGATGAGGCAGAGGAGATCCCGGCGTTTGAACCGGTCTATCCGCTGACACATGGGGTCTCTCAGAAGACCATGGTAAAGGCGGTGCGCTCTGCATTGGACCGTGCGCCGGAGCTTGAGGAATGGATCGATCCTTCCCAGAAAGATCAGGCCAAATGGCCCTCTTGGGCGGCGGCCATGGCCGCGGTGCATCTGCCCCAAAGCATGGAGGAGGTCTCTCCAAATAGTGCCGCGCGGGAGCGTTTGGCCTATGATGAGTTTCTGGCGCATCAGATCACTCTCGCATTGGCACGCAGCCAGCTGCAGAAGGCCAAGGGTGTGATTTCGCAGCAGACCGGACGGCTGCAAGCCAAGGTGCGTGCATCTTTGCCCTATGCGCCCACCGGGGCGCAGGAACGGGCGATTGAGGCGATTGCGGCGGATATGGCGCTCTCCACGCGCATGAATCGTCTGCTGCAGGGCGATGTGGGCGCGGGCAAGACGCTGGTGGCGTTTATGGCGTTGCTCGTGGCGGTGGAAGCGGGCGGGCAGGGGGTGATGATGGCCCCGACCGAAATTCTGGCACGCCAGCATATGGAGGGCTTGCAGCCTTTGGCAGAGAGCGCCGGTGTGGTGCTGGAAATCCTGACAGGGCGCGACAAGGGTAAGGAGCGCCGGTCCAAGCTGGCCGCGCTGGCGCGGGGGGATATTCATATTCTGGTGGGCACCCACGCGGTGTTTCAGGAGGATGTGCAGTTTGCTGATTTGAGGCTGGCCATCATCGATGAACAACACCGCTTTGGGGTGCGTCAACGGCTGGAGCTGGGCAAGAAAGGGGAGGGCGCGGATGTGCTGGTGATGACCGCCACGCCGATTCCGCGCAGCCTCGCGCTTGCCCAATATGGGGATATGGATGTCTCGGTGCTGGATGAGAAGCCGCCCGGACGTCAGCCGATCACAACCGCGCTGGTCTCCACCGCGCGCATTGATGAGGTGGTGGCGCATCTGCGCAAGGCTGTTGCAGAGGGCAAGCAGGCCTATTGGGTCTGCCCTTTGGTCGAGGAAAGCGAACGGGTCGACTATACGGCGGCGGATGTGCGCTTTAAGGCGCTGCGCGCGGAGCTTGGCGAAGGCGTGGTGGGGCTTGTGCATGGTCAGATGCCACCTGAAGAAAAAGACGCGGCCATGGCGGATTTTCAGGCCGGAAAGACGCAGGTGCTTGTGGCGACCACGGTGATTGAGGTTGGCGTTAATGTGCCCAATGCCACGATCATGGTGATTGAGCGGGCCGAAGTGTTTGGGCTGGCGCAGTTGCACCAATTGCGCGGGCGTGTGGGGCGTGGCTCGGAAGCGTCAACATGCCTGTTGATGTATCAGGCACCGCTGAATGACAGCGGAGAGAAGCGGCTTAAGGTGTTGCGGGAAAGCGAAGATGGTTTCGTGATTGCAGAGACCGATTTGCAGATGCGGGGGGCCGGGGATCTGATTGGTACGGCGCAATCTGGCCTGCCGCGGTTTCGCATTGCGGATGTGGAAACGCAGGCGGGGCTGATGGCGATTGCGCAAAGTGATGCGCGCAAACTCTTGCATGATGATCCAACACTGGAAAGCGCACGCGGCAAGGCGGCGCGTGTTCTGCTTTGGCTTATGGAACAGGATCAGGCAATCCGTTTGATTACAGTGGGTTAAGTCCATAAGTTCCGTTTTGTTCTCAAATGTTCTCACAAAGTTCTTTACTCGAATCGGAGTGTGTGAGAACAAAGTGGCAACAAAGGTGAGCTAGGGAGACGCCCCATGATGCAGCAGATCAAACAAGTTGTCCGCAATTCCGGTGATACGCTTTGGCAGGATGCTGTTGGGGGGATCGCTCTTTTTGTGATGTTGATTTTGGCACTGCATGTGCCGGGCTTTGTGTAGGGCGCCTATACAAGCCTTTGAGGAATGCCTCTATCACATGTGTTTGTGCCGCGTCGTTCGCGCATCTGTCCCCATTTGATGCGTCCTGACTGACACTGCCTGTTCATAGTCCTTGAGGGGGTCTGCCTTCCCCCGCTGTTGAATGGCGTGGGTCCCACGCAATTACATGTGATCTTGCCGCCGCCTCCCTTTTGGGAGTGCGGCGGTTTTTTTATTTGCCTTCGGTGTTGGCACAAAAAACGCGCCGGAGCGCGGCGCGTTTGGAAGACCTGTAATGAGGTGGCTGTTAGGCGCAGTCAGACTGTTTGATCTGTTCAAAGGCTTCTGCCAGTGCGTCCAGCGCCAACAGGATGGAGGCGTGACGGTTTTTATAATCCCGCGCCGGGCGCAGAACTTCCAGACCTTCAAAGGGGGCAGGGGGCGTTGGCCCGTCTTCCTTCAGCATCGCTTTGAGTGCGTCGCGCGCTGCGCAAATCTCCTCTTTGGAGCGGCCAATGGCATTGGCTCCCACCACAGAGGCCGCTGCCTGTCCCAGGGCGCAGGCTTTCACATCCTGCCCAAACTGCGCAATCACACCATCTTTGAGCGCAATGTCCACGGTGACGGTGCTGCCGCAAAGGGGGGAGCGTTTTTTGACGCTGGCATCCGGGGTGGGCAGACGATCCGTATGCGGGATTGCAGCTGCAAGCTGCAAGATCTGGCCAGAGTAGAGCTTGATCAGGTCGGTTTCGCCGGACATGGAGGTTTCCTTTGTTGCTGCTTTTGTAGATAGAGAGGAAAATACCGGATGCAAAGAGGGACGATGGTATGGGCTTTGATGCAAAAGCGCTGAAATATAATGACGCGGGGCTTATCCCGGCCATTGCGCAGGACAGCGAGAGTGGCGAAGTTCTGATGATGGCCTGGATGAATGTCGAGGCGGTGGAGCGTACCTTGGAAACCAAGCGCGTGACCTATTGGAGCCGGTCGCGTCAGTCTTTCTGGATCAAGGGGGAGACCTCCGGGCATGTGCAGGAACTGGTCGATTTCCGCTATGACTGTGATCAGGATTGTATTTTGGTTCTGATCAGGCAGACCGGCGCGGCCTGTCACACCAACCGGCGCACCTGTTTTTACACGGCGGTGCGCGATGGGGAAAATGTCGAGCTTATGACACCGATGGCGGATTAAAGCCCGACCATGGCGCGGATATCGGCAGGGCTGGCGCCCTCTGCGCGATATTTGGCAATCGCGCGGGCGTCGTCGCGTTTCGCAAGACGTTTGCCTGCGGCATCGCGGATCAAATCATGGTGATGGTAGTGCGGCGTCGGCAGCTTGAGCAGGGCCTGTAACAGCACATGGATGGCGGTGGCCTCAAAGAGGTCTGCGCCGCGAATGACATGACTGACCTGTGTGGCAGCATCATCAAGCACCACCGAGAGATGATAGGATGCGGCCATATTGCGCCGCGACAGAACGACATCTCCGACATGTGTCATGAGGGTCTCTGCGTTGAGGGTATGATCGCCAGCGTGCAGCGGGCCGCTCTCTGTGAAGGTCAGAGGCAAGGCGATCGCACAGGCTTTTTCCATATTGAGGCGCGTGCAGGTGGCGTCTTGCGCCATATGGTGGGCGTGGCGGCAGGTGCCCGGATAGACGCGGCCGTCAGGGCCAAATTGCGGCACGCCTTCCTGCGGGGCATTTGCCGCAGCTTCGATGTCGCGCCTTGTGCAGGTACACTCATAGGTCAGCCCCATATTGCGCAGCTGATCCAGAGTGGCGCGATAGGCGTCAAAATGGGCGGATTGTTTGCGCACCGCGCCATTCCAGGTGATCCCGAGCCAGTGCAGATCCTCATAGATCTGCTCTTCCCATCCCGGGCGCGCGCGGGACTGGTCCAGATCATCAATCCTCAGGAGAAACTGGCCAGCTGCGTCACGTGCCATGTCATGCGCCAGAAGGGCAGAATAGGCATGCCCGAGGTGCAGAGGGCCAGTTGGAGAGGGCGCAAAGCGCGTGATGAATGTCACGTTGAGGAACCGCTTTTAAGTTTGCGCCATCCTAAGGTGAAGCGCGTTAGGCGTCCACCTTGGTCTGAGCATCCAGCCATGCCTGCCAGTCGGATTTGGCTCGGTCTGTGTAGGCTTTGTAGCGGTCTTTACGCCCGCGACGACCGCCTTTGAGCCCCTCAACCGGATGGAACAGCCCGAAGTTCACGTTCATGGGCTGGAAGGTTTTGGCTTCGGCCCCGCCGGTGATGTGATGCACAAGCGCGCCCATGGCGGTGTTTTGCGGGGCAGTCTCCAGTGCGGTCCCCAAGATCTCAGCGGCGGCAAGGCGGCCCGCCAGCAGACCCATGGCCGCGCTTTCCACATAACCTTCAACACCCGTAACCTGCCCAGCAAAACGGATGTTGGGGCGGGATTTCAGGCGCATCTGGTCGTCCAGAAGGGTGGGCGAATTGATGAAGGTGTTGCGGTGAATGCCGCCAAGACGTGCGAACGAAGCGTTCTCCAGGCCGGGGATCATTTTGAACACATCGGTCTGCGCGCCGTATTTCATCTTGGTCTGGAAGCCGACGATATTATAGAGTGTTCCCAATGCGTTATCGCGGCGCAGTTGTACCACTGCATAGGGTTTGTCATCGGGCTTGTGCACATTGGTCAGGCCCACTGGTTTCATGGGGCCAAAACGCAGGGTCTCGCGGCCGCGCTCGGCCATCACCTCAATTGGCAGACAGCCATCAAAATAGCCCGCAGTCTCGCCTTCGTGGAATTCTGTTTTGTCGGCCGCCAACAGCGCGTCGATGAAGGCCTCATATTGGTCCTTCGTCATTGGACAGTTGAGGTAGGCTTTGCGCTCTTCTTCGGTCTCGCCTTTGTCATAGCGCGACTGTAGCCAGGCCACATCCATGTCGATGCTCTCGGCATAGACAATCGGGGCAATGGCATCAAAGAACGCCAGACGGTCCGCGCCGGTTTCGGCCTGAATGGCCGCGCCAAGCGCGGTGGAGGTCAGCGGGCCTGTGGCGATGATCCAGTGGCCGTCGCTGGGCAGTTCGGTGATCTCGCAGTATTCAACCGTGACATTGGGGTGCGCCATCAGCGCCTCTGTCACAGATTCGGCAAATGGATCACGGTCCACCGCAAGTGCGCCCCCAGCGGGAAGACGGTGTTCATCGGCTTTGGCCATGATCAGCCCGTCCGCCGCGCGCATTTCCCAATGCAGCAGGCCCACGGCGTTTTGCTCATCATCGTCAGAGCGGAAGGAGTTGGAACAGACCATCTCCGCCAGATGCCCGGTGCGATGGGCAAAGGTTTCCACCTTTGGGCGCATCTCGTGGATCACCACCTGAACGCCCATGTTCGCGGCCTGCCATGCGGCCTCGGAGCCGGCCATACCGCCGCCAATGATATGCAATGTCTGTGTCATGCAGGCGGACATAGGCGAGGGGCTGCGGTTTGGGAAGGGGGGAAGCGTGCTCTATTGGTCCCAAGTGGGGGTTTCTTTGTTAAGAAAGGCGGCAATGCCTGCTTCGGTTTCGCGCCAAAGCATGTTTTCGACCATCACGTCGCCAGTGTAGTCATACGCCTCGGCCAGAGGTTTCTGGAGCTGCTCATAAAAGGCTTCTTTGCCAATCTTGACCGCCAGCCCCAGTTTGGAGGCCACGGTTTCTGCAAGTGCTGTAGTGGTGGCGGCGAGATCTGCTTCGGGGACCACGCGGTTGATCAGCCCCAGTGCTTCGGCGCGCTCTGCGGTGATGAACTGGCCAGTGGTGAGCATTTCCATAGCATGTTTGCGGCCAATGTTGCGGCTGAGCGCCACCATGGGCGTGGAGCAGAAGAGGCCGATGTTCACACCATTCACGCCAAAGCGGGTGCCCTCAGCGGCCACGGCCATATCGCAGGTGGCCACCAGTTGACAGCCAGCCGCCGTGGCAATGCCATGTACCTGGGCAATCACGGGCTGTGGCAGTTTTTGAATGCTTTGCATCATCGTGGCGCAGCGGGTGAACAGATCTTTGAAATAGGCTTTGCCCCCGTCTTCGTTCTGACGCCCCGCGGTCATCTGTTTGAGGTCATGACCGGCGCAGAAGGCTTTGCCCGTGCCAGACAGCACCACGGCGCGCACCGTATTATCTTGCGCGATCTCCGCCAGGGCCGTTTGAAGCGCAGCCAGCATTTCATCAGACAGAGCATTGAGCCGCTCCGGCGCATTCATTGTGAGATGTGCCACTGCATTTGTGTCGCGACGTTCCAAAATTGTCATCTTGCCCTCCCTAAGTAATGCCGCAACGTTAGCGGGAGAGGAGAGGGAGGAAAAGCATGCAAGCAGTTATGAGCGCGGAGGAAATGAACGCGTTTCTGGATGACGTGTTTCCGCAGGTGAAAGACGCCTTTGTTGTTGAGCATCTGGATGGGGTCAACACGGTGATGCGGATGCGGATTTCCGAGCAGCATTTGCGCCCCGGCGGGACGGTATCGGGGCCCACGATGTTCACGCTGGCAGATGTTGCGGCCTATGTTGCGACATTGGCCTGCATTGGTCGCGAAGCCCTGACGGTGACCACCAACTGTTCATTGGATTTTATGCGTAAGCCGGTTTCGGGTCGTGATTTGATCGCCAAGGCCACGCTTTTGAAACTGGGACGGAACCTGTCCGTGAGCCATATTCTGATTTATTCGGAGGGCGAGGACATGCCGGTGGCGCGTGCGAATATGACCTACGCGATCCCGCCCAAGTCATGAAGATTCTACGCTGGTGTCTGTGGGTCGTGATGCTTGCGGGTGCCAGCCGGTTTTTTGCATTTGAGCAGGGGGTGCCGCTGGATCCTGTTGGCGGCACCCCGGTTTGGGTGTTTGATCACGGATATCACGCGGGGCTTGTTATACCCAGAGAGGGATTGGAACGGTTTGGTGAGGGATCGGCCGAGGCGTGGTTGGTACAATTTCCAGATGCGGACTGGTTTGAGTTCGGTTGGGGGGACGCAGGATTTTATTTCGAAGTTCCGACGTTTGACGATGTGACCCTCTCGATAGGAGCGCGGGCTTTATTGATGCCTTCGCTGAGCGTTTTGCATATCGCGACGGGGCGGGGATCTCCTGTGGAGGTCTTTGCAGCTTCAGATCATGTGGCGCTGAAGCTGTCTGACCAAGCGCTGTCAGATGTGTTGAAATTTGTGGAGCGCTCTGCAGTGTCGCCAGACCAACTGGGGCCGGGGCTGTATGGCGTCAGCGCATTCTATGACGGGCGTGGGAAGTATCATCTGTTTCAAACTTGCAATTCCTGGGTGTCGCAGGCGCTGCGGGCTGGCGGGCTTGCCTCTGCGCCGGGGCCTTCGGTGATCAGTGGCGGTTTGTTATGGGATCTTCAGCGACGTTAAGGCCGCACGTAAAAAGGGGTCGGGAAAATCCCGACCCAGTGGAAGAGGCAAAAACTGACGGGGATCAGATTTGCCACATCTTTTTGCGGGCTTCAGCGCGCGCTTCTGAGAGCGTCATACCAATATCTTGCAACTGAGCAGCGTCGAGTCTGGAGAGTTCGCGGCGTGTACGGCTGCGTTGATCCCATAGTGTGACCGTTGCCGCAAAAGACAGTGCCAGACGTGCCGCAACCGGAAGACGGTTGGTGGTGGCGTGCAGGGACAGGCTTTCAAGATGTGCTGTGGTCATTGTCATGGTCATCTCCAATATTGTATTGATACAATCCTCAAGTTTGTTACAGTGCCTGTGTAGCTTCGGGTGGGTACAATTGCGAGGAAAACATTGTGACTGGTACAATATGGCCGCCAGATTTTGAAAATTGTACTGATCCAAAATACCTTGTATTGGTACAATCTCTTCGCTGTGCTGTCCGAAGCGGTCATTTGGCTGTTGGAGAGAAGCTGCCGCCTGTGCGGGATTTGGCCTGGCAGTTGGGCATCACACCGGGAACTGTTGCTCGTGCTTACAAGTTGGCAGTAGAAGAAGGGCTGCTTGAAACAACGGTGGGGCGCGGGACCTTTGTGGCGGATGGGCGTCTGGAACCCATGCTAGGCCCAGAGCCTCTTGTCACTCTGTCACAGAGCGAAGATGTCGATTTGCGTGCGGTGCGTGTGCCGGACGTGGGGCAGGACAAGGCAATTCATGGTGCCATGGCGCGGGTTCTGGCCGCGGAGCCCTCTTATTTGCTGTGCCCGGATTCGGTGACCGATTTGGTGGCGCGGCAGGCTGTGGTGAATTGGATCGGCCATGACATCGCCGCGCGACTTTCCATAGATGATGTGGTTCTGACCCTTGGTGCGCAGAATGCCTCTATGATTGCAATGCAGTGCTGTTTGCATGGCTCTTCTCCGGTTGTGTTGACGGAGGAGGTGACCTTTCCGGGGGTGCGACATGCCTGTCGGTTGCTGCGCGCGGATGTGATTGGCGTAGGGATTGATCAGGATGGTTTGCGTCCTGATCGCCTGGAGGAGGCTTTGCGGCGACATGGCGCGCAGGTTCTGGTGACCTCTGCGCAGGCCCACAGTCCAACAACCGTTCATACGCCTTTGGTGCGCCGGCAGGAGATTGCCGAACTTGCCCGGCGCTACAACCTGCAAATCATTGAGGATGATTGCTACGGTTTGAATGCCTCTGAAACACCTTCGTATCGGATGTTGTGCCCGGATCGCGCTTGGTATCTGGGATCACTCACGAAAGCGGTCTCCTCTGCCTTGCGGTTTGGGTTTCTGGTGCCACCGGAAGGGCGCGCGCAGATGGCGCGACATGTGATGCAATCCAACTGTTATGGCGTGCCACAGCCGATGCTTGATATCTGTGCGGAATTGATTTTGAGCGGCGAAGCCGCCGCCATCCGTCAGAAGGTGATTGCCGCCATCGAAAAACGTGTGCGTGTCGCGGTCAACATCTTGGGAAGCTGGGATATCCGCTGGCGTTGCGATGTGCCTTTTGTCTGGCTTAAGCTGCCTCAGGGCTGGCGGGGCTCAACCTTTGTGCGCGCTTGCGATGCGCGTGGGATACGGATCAAGTCCGCTGATGAGTATGCTTTGCCCGACGGGCAGGCGCCCAATGCCGTGCGTATTGCGCTCGCACCTGAGTTGCCTGTCGCGGATTTGCAGGCCGCGCTTGAGATTGTGTCTGAGTTGCTCGCGAAACCGCCGCTGTGGAATGAAAATTAATGGGGTAAAATAATACCTATTTTTTAGGATGTTGTTTTTGCTTGATTTATTTGGGTTTTCGACGCTTGACGCTGTGTGTGGCTGCTTTATAACCCCGCCATCGCATTTTGATGCGTCAGCCATTGGCGCATCTGTCAACCAATCATGGAAGACCTGACATGAAAACCTTCTCTGCTACTCCGGCAGACATCGAGAAGAAATGGATCATCATCGACGCCGAAGGCGTGGTGCTGGGCCGTCTCGCTTCGATCGTCGCCATGCGCCTGCGCGGCAAGCACAAGGCATCCTTCACTCCGCACATGGACATGGGTGACAACGTCATCGTGATCAACGCGGATAAAATCCAGCTGACCGGTAAGAAGCGCTCTGACAAGACCTACTACTGGCACACTGGCCACCCAGGCGGCATCAAGTCCCGTACTGCTGAGCAGATCCTGGAAGGCGAGCACCCAGAGCGTGTTGTGACCAAAGCGGTTCAGCGCATGCTGCCTGGCAACCGCCTGTCCCGCAAGCAGATGACCAACCTGCGCGTTTACGCTGGTGCAGAGCATCCGCATGAAGCACAGGCCCCTGAAGTGCTGGACGTGAAGTCCATGAACAGCAAGAACACCCGGAGCTAACCCATGGCTGATCAAATCAACTCGCTTGAAGAGCTGAACGCCGTAGCCGGTGAAGAAGCTGTTGTAGAAGTTGCGGCTCCTCGTGAGCCAGTGCGCGACGAACTGGGCCGCTCCTATGCGACCGGTAAACGTAAAGACGCTGTTGCCCGCGTTTGGATCAAGCCGGGTTCCGGCAAGGTCATCGTGAACGGCAAAGACCAGGACAAGTATTTTGCACGTCCGGTTCTGCAGCTGATCCTGCGCCAGCCTTTTCAGGTTGCCGGCGTAGAAGGTGAATTCGACGTATATGCCACCGTGAAAGGTGGCGGTCTGACCGGTCAGGCCGGTGCGGTGAAGCACGGTATTTCTAAAGCTCTGCAGCTTTATGAACCCTCCCTGCGCGCACCTCTGAAAGCCGCTGGCTTCCTGACACGCGACAGCCGCGTTGTGGAACGTAAAAAATACGGTAAGCGCAAAGCGCGTCGTTCGTTCCAGTTCTCCAAGCGTTAATCGCTGGACAAGCAAACCAAAAAGAAAGGGCTCGCAGATTTGCGGGCCCTTTTTGTTTGTAAATATAGCGCTGTGATCTGTGTGCGCTGAGAGGTGTCATCGAGATTTGGAGGGTTGGTGTTAGATGGCGATTGGGTGCCTGCGTCCGATGCGGCTTGTGTTCCCAATGGGCGCGCCTAGTATAACCAGCGACCGACAGCAGGGGCTGAGCTCCTATTCTGGAAAAATAGATGATTAAAGAGTTTATTAAGAAGCTTGCCTTTCGGCACACAAATTTTGGTGCGCCCAAGTATTCCTACAATATTGAGCCGGAGCAATTGGCGGAAATTATTTCCAGCATTGTTGCCTTGAGCAAGCGGGGGCACCCTCTCAATCTTCTTGAGATCGGTGTCGCCCGAGGTATGACAACACGCTTCATTGCCGAGCATATTGAGAAAAACAGGCTCGATGTTGCCTTCTATTGCTTGGACACGTTTTCCTCCTTCACTGCGGAAGATGTGGATTATGAAATCCAAAACCGCGGCAAATCCAGAGGGGAGCTTGCCGGGTTTTCCTATAATGATTTTGAAACCTGGAAGCGCAACTTCTCTGAATATGACTTTGTCAAAGCGATACAGTGTGATGTGGCGGATTTTGACTTTGCTGAAATCGAAGGTGGCATCGACTTTGTTTTCTTGGATGTCGACCTCTATCAGCCCACATTAAAAGCTTTGCGGAATATGCGGGGTTATCTCAACGCAGGGGCCATTATTCTTGTGGATGACGTTGCCGACAACAACAGCTGGGATGGTGCGTTCGAAGCCTTCTTTGAATTTGTGAAGGAAGAGGGGATTGATTATGAGGTTGTTGGCAACAGATGTGGCAAGATCATCTGGCAGGGGTGATTAAAGACAAAAGGGGCGCGAGGACGCCCCTTTGTGTGGTCTTATGGTAAAGATCAGCTGTTGGCCAGACCTTCCGCCTCAACCTGTTCCCAGATCGCATCCCAGACTTTTTGCATACGGCTCTTGTGCTTCACCGCTTTGGCGGCTTCGTAGTTGTCCATCATACCTTCGCCCTGAACGATGATCAGGCCAGCCATGCCCATGCTGACGTGGGGTGTGCATTTATAGCCGTAAAACCCCGGAGTGGTGAGCGTGACTTCAAAATCTTTGCTGATCTTGCTTTTCCACGCCTCGGCGCCCTCTGGCAGCATGCCCTCTAGGGTTTGTGTATTGTGGCCCTTATCGACGGAGACGAAGCGGACGGTATCGCCGGGTTGCACAACCTGAATCAGAGGTTTGAAGATCATACGACGCTTTTTGTCGTCGGGATCTTTGTTGAGCATTTCAATGTCGAGGGTTGCCTGACCCAAAGCAGGCTGTGCAAGCAAAAGGGCGGCTCCGGCGAGGATCACTTCGCGGCGGTTCAGTTTGAGTGTCATTTTATGGTTCTCAGATACAACTCACGCATTCAAAAACATGCGCTTTCCGGTTTCCGGCTGTCCACAGATGCGCAAACATAAGCAGTTGGCTCCTGCCGCCTTAGATAGGCAAGCAGCGCGGGGGCATCAACTTGCAAAATGTGCCAGAGGTCGCGTCAAATCGCCACCACCCTTAGGCGCTTGCGCCACAGGCAGCGAGCTTGCGGATCACATGCCTGAACTCAGACGTAAAATCCGATCCGGGTAGTCTTTGGGAAAATGCCATACTGCTGAGTCTGGCGTGCGTTCCAAGCCACGTTTGGCAGGCGGTGAGCCTTTGAGCAGAGAGAGGAAAATGTCGCTGCTTGTCCAAGGGGATGAGCGGAAATACCAATGGCCATTGCCAAGCGCGGCACCCGGTGCGTCGGTCACATCAATCAGGCTGACCTTCGGGACGTCAATCAAGCGATGCTCAAGCGCGCGCGACTCTTCGCTGTTGTCGCCGATCTGTCCAAGGCGGTGGCGCCCAAAAACAAGACGCGACATGCCCAATGCGGAATCGCTGCTCGACATGTAAATGGAGAGATGATCCATGATATCCAGCAGCCCGTCCCCGATCGCTTCGGCAAAATAGGTGCGGTCCAGATCGCTGCCTACCAGGATCACCTGACCCAATTTGGCGTTGGACGGATTGGATTTATGTTTGAGGGCCAATTGATATGTGGCCTCAAATGCCAAGCGCGAACCGGCGCTATATCCAATCAGATGAATGCGACGCACATCCGTTTCCTGGGCCAGGAATTCGATCAAAACACGTAGGTTTTTGCGTGTGGCATTGGCCGTTTCCAGATCTTTGAAATAAGCCGTACGGCGCGGTGTTGCGGCCCAGTTGTAGCTGATGAAGGCCCCTTTGTAGCCCAGAAAGTGCTGCAACTCCTGTGAGATCAGCGTGGGATATTCGAAATCCACGTTGTAGCCATGCACATAGATCACCGCATCTTGACCGCCTGAGGCAGCTAATTGGCGATTGATGCTGTCCCGAAAGTCACGATGTACCCGTGCGAGCGTGTCCGCAGGGGGCGGCGTGATCAAGGGATTGGGCGAGGTGACGGGCAGTGGCCCGAGTTCCTCAACGGCCGTCACGCTCAAGGTGCGCTCAATCTCGCGGTTCTCCGCCAGCGTGATGTCTTTGAACTCTGCCCAACTTTTGATGCGAGGGGTCATATTGACGGTCGCCACGCCCACCCTCAGCAGATGGCCGCGTCGATTGGCATAGAAGTCGCTGGCGTCATCCGGCGTCGCAGGAGCGCGATCTGTGGCATAAAAAAGGGTGGTATGCCCAATTAGTTCTTTTTCGCCATGGCCATGGAAAGGATCCAGGGCGCCGCTTGTGAAAGCGACTGGCGAGGGCATCAAAGTCACTTCATTATATTGGTTCTCTCCACAGGCGATGAGCCCAAGGCAGAGTGTAATCATGAGCGCGACAGGGGATCTCATGGCTATGTGTCCGCATCAATCAGGCCAAGACCACGCAGATAGACCCCGATCCCGCTCTCAAGCAGATCCTCTGGGGCGAAGGGGCTTTGGGTGCCGGGGGAGTTGCGGGCATAGAGTTCAACAACGCCGTGGCTCATGGCCCAGACATGGGCGGAGAACATGCTCGCCGGAGGGCGTTTTTCGGGGGGGATGTGTTTGGAGAGTTCCGCAGCGGCGTGTTCCATAACGCCACGCGCGCGGCTTGCCACAGCGGCCAGTTCTGGTGTGCGGTTGACAGAAATGCCACTTTCAAACATCGCGATGTAATGACCGGGGTATTTGCGGGCAAAGGCGAGATAGGCGCGTCCGGTGGCTTCAAAAGAGGCCAAGGCCGATGGTTGGCCTTTGTCAAAGGCAAACTGCATGAGATCTGCGAAGATTTCATAGCCTTGGCGCGCTGCTTCTGCGATGAGATCTTCGCGCCCCTCAAAGTGGCGATAGACCGCCGCTGGGGTCACCCCTGCGGTTTTGGCAGCCTCAGACAGGGTAAAGCCCGTGGGGCCTTTGGCCTCAATCAGGCTCAGAGCCGCCTCCACCAGCGCCTGACGCAGGTTGCCGTGATGATAGCCACGTTTAGGCATTCCAGATATCCGGTCCGCCGCAGATCAAGGGGTCAATCTCGCCCAGTGCGACGGTATCTTTGCCGTCGTAGGGCAGGGCCTGTAGCACAGTGCGAATGGCGCTCAGACGCGCGCGTCGTTTGTCGTCAGAGCGGATCACGGTCCAGGGGGCGAGCGCGCTGTGGCTGCGGGTCAGAGTTTCGTCGATGGCTTGTGTGTAGGCGTCCCAGCGTTTGAGGCCTTCGACGTCAATCCAGCTCAGCTTCCACTGTTTGAGCGGATCTTTTTCGCGGGCCAGAAAACGACGCAGCTGTTCGGCGCGGCCAACGTTGAGCCAGAATTTGAAGAGATAGACGCCATCGTTCACAAGTGCCTGTTCAAATCCGGGCACCTGGCGGAAAAACCGCTCTCTGTCTGCGTCTTCGGTGAAGCCAAAAACCTGTTCCACAACACCGCGATTGTACCAGCTGCGATCATAGAAAACGATCTCCCCGCCAGAGGGGAGGTGATTAATATAGCGTTGAAAGTACCATTGGCTCTGTTCGGCGTCTGTTGGCTTTGACAGGGCGACCACGCGGGCACCGCGCGGATTGAGGTTTTCGCGAAACCGCTTGATGGTGCCGCCTTTGCCAGCGGCGTCACGGCCTTCAAACACCATGGCGATGCGTGCACCGCTTTGCTTGGCCCAGTGCTGCATCTTGACCAATTCGATTTGCAGGGCTTCAAGCGCAGCTTCATAGGCTTTGCGTTCTAGCCGATCCTTGTGAGGGTAGCTGTCTGACAGGATATCCTTCTTGCCCGCATCCATGATGGCAGTGCGGATCTCTTTGGGCGCATCTTCATCAAAATAGCGGCTGATGGCACCGTCAAATGGCAAGCCCATGAAACATCTCCCTTTTCCCCACTATGGGCTGCAGCGGATGGTGATGCAATGCGCGGTGTTAACTTACGTTACATCGCATCCCTGAGAAGGCGTCAGGCGCGCAGGTCGGTGATTTCGTGGCCAATGCGAGACATGTCAAACGGCGTGGTTTGATAGATCTCAGAAATCCAGTTGCCATAAAGCAGATGTGCGTGGCTGCGCCAACGGTTCTGCGGAGGGTTGGCCGGGTTGTTGTCTGGATAATAGTTATCCGGCACGTTGATTCGCGTGCCTTCGGCAACGTCGCGATCATATTCCTGTTTCAATGTGTCACTGTCGTATTCGAAGTGATTGAAAATAAATAGGTCTCGCGTCTTTGGGTTTTCTACAAGACAGGGGCCGACCTCTTCGCTGTGCAGGAGGGTGCGCAGCTCAGGGCGGGTGTCTATTTCGTCTTGGCGAATTTCTGTCCAGCGGCTCACCGGAATCACGCAGTCATCAGAAAAGCCGCGCAGGAAAGGCGAGGTGTGGGCGAGGTTCTGGTGTCGGAAACAGCCAAATGCCTTGTGATCAAGGATATGTTTCTGCACGCCATGGAAGTAGTTGATCATCGCCATGCCCCCCCAGCAGACCCCAAAAGTGGAGTGCACATGCGTGCGGGTCCAGTCAAAGACTTCGCAGAGCTCATCCCAATAGGTGACCTCTTCAAAGGGCATATGCTCAATGGGAGCACCGGTGATGATCAGCCCGTCAAACTTTTCTCCGCTGGCCTTAATATCCTGAAAAGGCCGGTAGAATTCAGCCATATGTTCTGCGGCTGTGTTGCGGGTTTTGTGCTCTGTCATGCGAATGAGCGAGAGCTCAAGCTGCAACGGGGTGGCACCGATCAGACGGGCGAATTGATTTTCCGTCTGGATCTTCTTGGGCATCAGATTGAGCAGACCAATCCGCATGGGGCGGATGTCCTGACGCGCGGCTTGATCCGCGGCCATGACCATGACGCCTTCGTGCTTGAGCACGTCAAAGGCGGGCAGGTCGGCGGGGATCTTGATAGGCATGTCAGTCTCTCTGGTGTTTTATGGTAGGGGCCATAGTTAGGCGGCTGAGGCGTGATCCTCAAGGGCCGTTGCGATCACGTCGATGACATCAGAGGCGGAAGCAACGGCGGCAACACGTTCGGCGGGCAGCGTCAGACCCCATTTTGCCATGGCTTCATAGCGCGGTTGGCGGTGGGCAAGGGCGCGGGCATAGGTCCAGCGCACAAAGGTGTCCGGATCGACCGAGCTTTCGACATGGCCGGTTTCGCCAAGATAGTCTGACCATGCCTGTATCAGGAATTCTGGCTGATAATACATAGGCTTGGGGGCGCGATCAAAACGGCGCACCAGCTCTTCTGTATGGGCGTCAGAGCCTTTCAGCCAGACCATCAGGGTGTTCTGTGACAGCATGGTGAGCAGAGGATCCTCTGGGTCTGAGGGATCTACCACCTCACAGATGGACCCGCCGGTATCGCAGACAAAATGGTCATAGCCATAAAGGGTCTGCGCACGGTCAATAAAGGGTTTGGTATCCATCAATGCGGCAATCTCTGCAGTGCGATGCTGCTCTTGGCGCTGCATGTAATCGGCAAAGGCCAGGCCACCCTGTTCGGGGTTGCCGGGCTTGCCGAGATAGGTGGAGAGCGGGGCGAGATTGTTGAAGGTGATGTTGGAGGCGATGTAGATCGAATCCGACATGAGAAGGTCGCGCAAAAAGGGAACTTTCATGGCCTCGCGCTTGGCGTTATCGGCGATGTATTCGCCCATGTAGCGGGTGCCAATGCGGTAGTCTACAGAGTAGTGAAACCATGCGCCACTGTCACGTAACGCATTGGAAAGATGAGTTTTCCCAAGACCTGACATTCCAAAAAGCAGCAGTTTTTTCTGGCTGGCGTCCCGCCATTCCTGCGCCGATGTGTAGATCATGGCTGTGTCCCTTTGTCTTGTGGCACCGGTGGTAAAGCGCGGGGGCGGAGGGGTCAAATGCAATTGCGCAACGGCGGCATTAACCAAAAAAATCCGTGTCGGTATTGCGTCGGTATCCCGGCGGTAAAGCGTCGGTGCAAAATTGGGAGCGGATGAAACCTATGTGCGGCGTGCGCGGGCCGTTGCCCTGCGCGGTGTGGGGGCTTTGCAGGGGGGGCTGTGCAGTGGGGGCCAGCCCCCACACCCGCGGGATATTTGTATCAAGAGGAAGCAGGCGACATGCAAAAGGCGCGGTGTGACTGCCGCGCCTTTTGAGAGAATGATGTATTGTGTCAGACCAGCCGCGAGTTGTCTTTGGCGGCGCGCACGAAATCGCGGAACAGCGGGTGCGGATCAAACGGCTTGGATTTGAGTTCCGGGTGGAACTGCACGCCGATGAACCATGGGTGATCTTCCCATTCCACAATTTCGGGCAGACGGCCATCGGGGCTCATACCGGAGAAGCGCAACCCGCAGGCTTCAAGCTGTTCACGGTATTTGATGTCGACCTCATAGCGGTGACGGTGACGCTCTTCGATGGCGGCGCTGCCGTAGACTTCGGCCACTTTGGAGCCTTCGGTCAGGGCTGCGTCATAGGCGCCAAGGCGCATGGTGCCGCCTTTGGCATCCGTCGCCTTGCGGGTGACCTTGGCGTTGCCCTGTACCCATTCCTTGAGGTGATAGACCACCGGCTCAAAGCGGGTTTCGCCAGCTTCGTGATCAAACTCTTCGGAGCCCGCATCTGTGATGCCGGCTTTGTTGCGGGCCGCTTCGATCACGGCCATTTGCATGCCCAGACAGATGCCAAGATAGGGGATCTTGTGCTCACGCGCATATTGCGCCGCTTTGATCTTGCCTTCGGTGCCGCGCTCGCCAAAGCCGCCGGGCACCAGAATGGCGTCATAGCCTTCCAGATGCGGCGCAGCGTCACCTTTGTCAAAGACCTCGGCGTCAACCCAGCTGACCTTCACTTTCACACGGTTGGCCATGCCGCCGTGGGTGAGCGCTTCTTTGATCGACTTATAGGCGTCTTCGAGCTGGGTGTATTTGCCAACGATGGCCACATTCACCTGACCGTCGGTGTTGTGCAGACGGTCGTTCACGTCTTCCCAGACAGAGAGATCAGGACGTGGGGCCGGGGCGATGCCAAAGGCATCCAGAACCGCCTGGTCAAGACCTTCGCGATGGTAGGCCAGCGGGGCTTCATAGATGGATTTCAGATCATAGGCGGCCACAACATGTTCTTTACGCACGTTGCAGAACAGAGCGATTTTCTGACGCTCTTTTTCCGGGATCGGCTGCTCGGAGCGGCAGACCAGAATGTCGGGTGCGATGCCGATGGATTGCAGCTCTTTCACAGAGTGCTGGGTGGGTTTGGTCTTGAGCTCGCCGGAAGCTGCGAGATAGGGCAGCAGGGTGAGGTGCATGAAGATCACATCGCCACGAGGTTTGTCATGGGCGAACTGGCGGATGGCTTCAAAGAAGGGCAGACCTTCGATGTCGCCCACGGTGCCGCCGATTTCGCAGAGCATGAAGTCGACCTCATCGTCGCCCACATGCAGGAAGTCTTTGATTTCATTTGTGACATGGGGCACGACCTGAATGGTTTTGCCCAGATAGTCGCCGCGGCGCTCTTTCTCCAGCACGTTGGAATAGATGCGGCCGGAAGAGACTGAATCGGTCATGCGGGCGGGCACGCCGGTGAAGCGCTCATAGTGGCCCAGATCCAGATCGGTTTCCGCGCCATCGTCGGTCACGAAGACTTCGCCATGTTCAAAAGGCGACATGGTGCCCGGATCGACGTTCAGGTAAGGATCAAGCTTGCGCAGTCGGACAGTGTAGCCACGTGCCTGCAGCAAGGCTCCCAATGCCGCTGAAGCAAGACCTTTGCCCAGCGAAGAAACAACCCCACCCGTGATGAAAATGTAGCGAGCCATGCCTCTGGCGTCCCCCGTGATTGTGGACCCTCGTGTCGAAGGTGTGTGTCGATGTAGCAGCGCCCGGGCCCTTGGAAATGGTCCCAAATTTGACCCAGCATCACGGGACTTAAGTCATATAGGATTCGCAGCAAAAAGGCAACCAGACCGCAAGATGCTGTTGCGGGTGATTGTCATGCCTCAAGCTGTGGTGGATGCCCGGTTTGGGCAAAAAACAAGTGGCCCCGGAAGGGCCACTTTGATCTGCGATGAACGCGTTTATCAGTCTGCGCGTGGCACCAGAGGGGCGTTGTCACCCTCAGATGGGGGCAGCAGAGAGTCGCCTGCGCCCGGCAGAGTTGGGGCGGTTTCTTCTGCCGCAGGGGCGGTGGTGCCGAGGCGATCAAAGACCGAGCTGGAAGAAGAGTTTTTGGCCGCAATCACGGTCAGCGCGATAGAAGTACAGATGAAGGCCGCTGCCAAAATCCATGTCACGCGGGTCAGCGCGCTTGCGGCTGCACGACCGGAGACGGCACCGCCGCCGCCACCCATGCCAAGGCCACCGCCCTCAGAACGCTGCATCAGAACGACGCCAATCAGCGCCAGAGCAAGAAGAAGATGGATGATGAGGACAACGTTTTCCATTGGGACCTGTAAAGCGAGCGTTCGGATTTGTTAGCGGCGTATGTAGGCAAGTTTGGCGCGGGGGGCAAGGTGGTTTCGTGAAGTTGGCCGGCTCTGGCGCTTTCGGGGGAGATCTGGCGCGATGAGGGCGACGTTTTGGTGATAGACGGGTATGGAGGCTTCTGGCAGGGTTGCCCCATGCCACATGATCACGACCACCCGCATTCACATTTGCCCTCCGACCCTGCTTTGCGGGTGAAGGCACTGGAAACATTGTTGACGGACAAAGGCTTGGTGGATCCGGCCGCCCTAGATGAGATCATTGATCTCTATCAGAACAAGATTGGTCCCCAGAATGGGGCCAAGGTGGTGGCCAAGATGTGGACGGACCCGGAGTTTCATGCGGTGATGCTGCGCGATCCGATGCCGGTGTTACGCGATATGGGGCTTTATGGGCGGCAGGGGGAGCATATGGTGTTTGTTGAGAACACCGAGGAGACCCACAATATGGTCGTTTGTACCCTGTGCAGCTGTTACCCGTGGCCGCTTTTGGGTATTCCGCCGGGCTGGTACAAATCCGATGCCTATCGTGCGCGGGCGGTGCGAGAGCCGCGCAAGGTGCTGGAAGAGTTTGGCCTGACCTTGCCAGAGGGCCAGAAGGTGCGGGTGTGGGACAGTACGGCGGAGGTGCGCTATCTGGTGGTGCCGCAGCGGCCTGCGGGCACGGAAGGCCTTAGCGAGGCGGCGCTGGCAGCGCTGATCACACGCGACAGTATGATTGGCACCGCGCTGGCGAAGGATGCGCAGACATGAGCCGGATCCACGATATGGGCGGGCGTCTGGGTACGGGGGCGGTGGACCCGACGGATGGCTATGATTTTGCAGAGGCCAAGGAGTGGCACAAGCGGGCGCTCGCATTGAATGTGGCCTGTGGGTTTCTGGGGCAGTGGAACATTGATGCCTCCCGCCATGCGCGGGAGCTTCTGCGCCCGGAGGATTACATGCGGTATTCCTATTATGAAAAATGGATGGGCGGCCTTGCGGATTTGATGGTGGCGCGTGGCGTTTTGACGGAGGCGGAGCTTGCGAGCGGGCAGGCGGAGGGGATGTCTCCTGTGGCGGAGCGGGCGGCGAAGCCCGGCGCGGTCACGGAGGCTTTGATGAATGGCAGCCCTTATACGCGCGAGGCCGCTGCGCCGCAGTTTGCGGTGGGTGCAAAAGTGCAGACCCGGCGGCCTGCGCGCAATGTGAAGGTGCCGGGCGGGCATACGCGCCTGCCAGACTATGCCAGCGGGGCCAAAGGCGAGGTGATCCTGCAGCATGGCGCACATGTGTTTCCTGACAGCAACGCGCATTTTCAGGGGGAGGCGGCAGAGCCGCTTTATGCGGTGCGGTTTTCAGCGCGGGAGCTTTGGGGCGCGGAAGCAGATCCGCGTGATGAGGTCGTGCTGGATTTGTGGGAGAGTTATCTGGAGCCAGCAGAATGACGTGGTGTGGCGACAGGCCGGATCCCGCCTTTGAGGCCCCCTGGCATGCGCAGGTCTTCGCGCTGACGGTGGCGTTGAATGAGGCAGGGCATTTTGAGTGGGCGGACTGGGCTGCGCGGTTTGGTGCCACACTGAAAGCGCATGGTCTGGCCAAGGAGCTTGATGGCGGGGAGGATTACTTCAACGCTTGGCTGGAGACTCTGGAAGCGCTGCTGATTGAGATGAAATTGGCCGAAGCAACCGTTTTGACGCAGATGAAAAAGGCGTGGACAGAGGCCTATCTGTCCACGCCGCATGGTCAGCCGGTGAAGCTGTCTCACTGAGTTTGCTTAGGGCTGCGATGCGCCATAGGCGCCGATATGGGTAACCGTTGAGCCAGAGACACTGAAGGTGCCGCCCACTTCTTCGGCGTTGGGGCCATAAAAGTTGCCTTGAGTGCTGCCCGTACCGCTACCGGACGTCAGGTTGGCACTAAAGCCAGAGTCCGTGATCGTTCCTGTGCCGTTGAAGTCGAGTGAACTTAAACGGCTGGTGCCGCCGTCGATCAAATTTGTTGCCAGTGTGTTGTTGCTTGAGATGGCGATAGTGTTGAAGTCTGTGGTGGAGAGCGTCACGTCAAACTCTGTTCCATAAAGATCACCGTCACCCACAGTGGCCATGCCCACACCCTTGCCGTTGTAGGTTGCAGTGCCAGATGTCGGTACGTCTGCTGCGGCTGTTCGTGACCCGTAAGATCCGGCTGCGACCGATCCGCGTGTGTTGGTGTCACCATCGAGCCAGGTGCCGTAGCTGGTGTGATCCAGCCCTGCGGTTTCCGGGTTGGCAAATATTGCAACGGATCTATCGCTGCTGCTGCTCAAAACTGCAATGTGTTGGCTGACACTGCTTGTGCCATCATCGCGCGTGTCGATGTTGAAGCCAGAGCTTCCGGCCGTTGCGCGCGTGGCGACTTGCTCACCGTTTCTAAAGGTCGCGGTAAGTGTGCTGTCTGTTGGCCGATTTGGATCTTCAAAAGTCAAACGCCCGGTCACTGTATTGCGGCGATAGTTCATCGTGACGGCTTCTCCCTGAAGCGCAACGCTTCCGCTTTCGGGAAGGTCGCTGATCTCAGTGAAAGGAGTTGCGTCCGAACTTGAACCGCCGCCACCGCATGCAGAAAGCGCGGTTGCGCAAAGCAAGGCCGCGATCGTGAAGTTATATTTCATTGTACTGTCGTCTTCAGAATTGGATCTTGAATGAGTTGGTGTTGCGGGTGCATTCTCTGTGGATGCAAAAAAGGCTGTTTCTGCCTTGCTAGGAGCGGTTCACTCTATTTTACATCGCAGCTTGCGCGTGTGATTTACCACTTTCTAACTCACCTTAAAAGTGTGGTTTATCACCAGTTTTGGTCTGAAAAACCTTGGCATGTACATGCGGGAGACCAGCCCTGTGAGGGGAGCAGGCGGGAAATTCCTGCCGTGCGTCACAAATTTGAGAAGTTTGCGGTTTCACCGTTCGCACAACATCGCTAAAAGGGCGCGGGTTTGAACTCTCTGCAAAGGACCGGATATGGCCAATGTTGTTGTTGTAGGCGCTCAGTGGGGCGATGAGGGAAAAGGCAAGATCGTTGACTGGCTCAGCGAACGTGCCGATGTCATCGCACGTTTCCAAGGGGGACATAACGCTGGCCACACTCTGGTGATCGACGGGAAAGTCTACAAGCTGCACGCGCTGCCATCTGGCGTTGTGCGTGGCGGCAAGCTGTCGGTGATTGGCAACGGTGTGGTGCTGGATCCATGGCACCTGATCACGGAGATTGGCCAAGTGCGTCAGCAGGGCGTGGAAATTTCGCCTGAAACGCTGATGATTGCGGAAAATACCCCGCTGATCATGCCGTTCCACGGCGAGTTGGATCGGGCGCGCGAAGAAGCGGCCTCCAAAGGCACCAAGATTGGCACCACCGGGCGCGGCATCGGCCCGGCCTATGAAGACAAAGTGGGCCGCCGTGCGATCCGTGTGGCAGACCTCGCCGATGAGGCCACGCTGGAAGCACGTGTCGACCGTGCGCTGCAGCACCATGACCCGCTGCGCAAAGGTCTGGGTGTGGAGCCGATTGACCGCGATGCGCTCATTGCGCAGCTCAAAGACATCGCCAAAGACATTCTGCCTTATGCAGCACCCGTCTGGAAAGTGCTGAATGAGAAGCGCAAAGCCGGCAAACGTATCCTGTTTGAAGGCGCACAAGGCGCGCTTCTGGACATTGATTTTGGCACTTATCCGTTTGTGACCTCTTCCAATGTGATCGCGGGCCAGGCGGCCACCGGCGTGGGCATTGGCCCCGGTTCTATCGACTATGTGCTGGGCATTGTGAAAGCTTACACCACCCGTGTGGGTGAAGGTCCGTTCCCAACCGAGCTTCTGAAAGAAGACGGCACACCAGATGCGGATGGTGAGCGCCTTGGCACCCGTGGCCATGAATTTGGCACCACGACGGGCCGTCAGCGGCGCTGTGGTTGGTTTGATGCCGCTCTGGTGCGTCAGACCTGTGCGACCTCTGGCATCAAAGGCATCTGCCTGACCAAGCTGGACGTGCTGGACGGCTTTGAAACGCTGAAAATCTGCGTCGGCTATGAGCTGGATGGTGAAACGCTGGACTATCTGCCAACGGCGGCAGATCAGCAGGCGCGCTGCACACCGATCTATGAAGAGATGCCAGGCTGGAGCGAGACCACAGAAGGCGCGCGCAGCTGGAACGATTTGCCGGCCAATGCGATCAAATATGTCAAACGGGTGGAAGAGCTGATTGACTGTCCGGTGGCACTTTTGTCCACCAGCCCGGAGCGGGAAGACACCATTCTTGTGACCGATCCGTTTGCGGATTGATCTCGTAATCTCCCAAAACAGGAGAGGCTGATATGGCATTGAGTTACAAAGCACGTCGCCGGGTCGCATTGCTGGTGCTGGTGGTGGGGCTGCCGATCTACATTCTGGTGGCAACGGTGCTTGCGACAACCATAGCGCCCAATTCCTTTTTGGGCACTTTGGCGCTTTATGTGGGGTTGGGCATTGTCTGGATCATGCCGTTTAAATCGGTGTTCAAAGGCATCGGGCAGGCGGATCCGGATGCGGATCCAGTGCGCTTTGATGACGATCCGCAATAGGCTGAAATCAAATAAAATAATGAAACGGCGGCATCTCATGTGCCGCCGTTTTGCGTTGATTTGCCCCATTGTCAGGCGCCGAGAGATTGGGCAGTCTCTGATCCATTGGAGGAACAGGTTTTGGCAGAACTCCCCGCGCGTGCGCCATTTTCTTATCGGGATGACCCGGCAGTGCCTGCATTTGACGACAGCGGGCCGGTGACCGTGATGGATGGGGACTGCGCGTTGTGTAGTTTCGGGGCCCGTATGATTGCACGGTTCGATCATGCGGAGCGATTCAAGATCTGCCCGGCGCAGACCGCGCTGGGCACCGCGCTTTTGGGGCATTATGACCTGTCGCCTGATGATCCGGAAAGCTGGCTTTTGCTCTATGACGGGCGGGCCTATGCCTCTCTGGATGCGATGATCCGGGCGGGGGCGCTTGTGGGGGGGATTGGTCATGCGCTTTGGCCGTTGAAGGCCTTGCCGGGGCCCGCTCAGGATTGGATCTATCGCCGGATAGCGCGCAATCGCTATCGGTTGTTTGGGCGATCTGACATGTGTGCGTTGCCGGATGAAAAACTGAAGGCGAGGCTTTTGCTCAAGTGACTGTGGAAAGAAAAAGCCCGGTCACGGGGACCGGGCTTTAGAGATGAGATATGGTGCGAAGGTCAGCCGACCTCGCGATCCTCTGGCTTGAAGTTGATGGAGGCATTTGCGGTGAAACGCCCGCCTTCGAGTTTTTCAATCTTCTTCTCGCGCAGCAATTGGCCAAAGCTGCGCAGGCCCATTTCGCGGGTGAATTGCGGAATATTCACTTCGCGGGACATGCGCATCAGCATGGGGCGCGAAAATTGCTTGAGGCCTTCGACATAGGTCAGATAGGCGGCGGCCGCCTCGATGCTTTCGGGAAGCTGGGTGGCTCCTATGCTGGCCGCGTATTTGGAAAATCCGCTCAACGTGGCATTTGAAGAGCTGACCGGGGCAGCGGGCCGCGCGATTTGTGCGCGGTCCAATTGGTCAGAGGACACGCGGCGCGGACGAACAGGGACGCGACGCGGGGCCTTTTGTGGCTCTTCAGCCGACGATTGAGCGGATTGTTCCGGGGCGGCAGCCTCGGGTGTGTCGACGCGTTGCGACGGCACGAGTTTCAACGGAGCGACGGCAGGCTTGTCAGCGCGTTCGGCGCCTGCGCTTTTGCCGCCGGGCACAGCCCGCACAACGCTGGCCAGATCATCGCGGTAGGCGATGGTGTCATCCTTGCTCTTACCCGCTTTGCCTGCGCGTTTTTCGGCGCGAGTGGCTGCAACAGCGGCACGCAGATGTGCGATGGCACTGCGGCGTCCTTTGCCAGCAGGCTCTTCCATTTCCGTGTCTGCCTTGGCCATGAGGCGGGACAGATCCGGTTCGGGGCGGGCGGTTGCTTTTGACGCGGTGGGGGCTTGTGTTTCTGCCGTATCGTTTTCGTCTTCCGCAAACATATTGTCTGCTGCGGTGGCGTCGGTCTCCGTGTCATCTGACACTTTCAGTTCGGCCTCAACCTGCGCCAGTTCGGCGAGCAGGTCTGCCTCATCTTCCGGGGTCAGGCTGCTGGCGTCTGCGGAAGGCGCGGGCTGATCTGTTGGCGCGGTCTCAACAGCTTCGGCTTCGAGCGTGCCTGCGGCCACGGCCTCTTCAAAATCCGCCTTTTTCATGCGCACAACACGGGCGCGCAACGGGCGGACTTTGGGTTTGACCGGGGTGATCACGTCGGAGGCCTCCTGAGGGGCAACGTCAGTATCTTCGTGCGTTTCCGTCAGATCGTCAGATGCGTGAGAAGGGGCCTCTGTCAGGGACAGGTCTTCGGTGCGCAGTTCTGGCTGACCATCCTCGCTGGAGAGTGTGTCTTCGGGCGTGGTTTCCACGCGTGCCACAACAGCGCGGATGCGTTCCAGCTTGGCGGCAATCGAGTTTTCTTCATACTCGGGGGCGTCGTCTTCCCAATCCAGAGCTGTTTCTGCAACGTCTTCTTCGGCAACGGGGCTGGGTTCTGCAAAAGGATCTTCGCCGTCCTCAATGGTGTCTTCGAGTACCAAGAGATCAGAGGGAACGGCTGCATCATCGCTGGCCAGTTGGTCGTCACTCAGGGCGTCGACAGCAGAAACTGCAGCGGCGATGCTGTCCAGATCAAGGGCAACGTCTGGCGCCTCTGAGATGGCATTCTCGGGTGCTGGGCTGGCTTCCACCTCTGCAACAGGCGCGTCCTCGGCAACGCTATCCTCAGCGACTGCCGTCAGAACGCTGTCGGCGATGCCCATGTCTGTATCAAGCTCAGTCTCGAGGGTTGCCTCACTCAGAGAGGTTTCCTCCTCAGTGGGGGCCTCTTCAAGCACTGCTTCGGACAGGTCGGTGACAGGCATTTCGGCGGCGGGCGCGTCCTCGATGGCGTCCTCAGCGATTTCTGCGGGGATGTCCTCAGCGATGTTCTGTTCAGGGAGCTCTGGAGTTTCTGCCAGTTCGTCTGTGCTGATCGTCTCTGCCGGTTGTTCTGCGCTCTGAGTATCCTGAGGCGTTTCAGAAGGTGCGTCTTGCGTCACAGAGGCTGTTGCGGCTTCTGCTTCAGGCTGAGGCGCCGTGACAACGGGGGGGGCGCTACGTGTTTGCACGGGGCTTGGCGCAGCAGAGGCTTGAGCGGCAGGGGTTTGGGCCGCGGCATCGGCTTGCGGGCTGGCTTGCGACTCTGATTCAGGGTCGGATGCGCTGAGCACAATGGCACCATGGTCCAGACGGGCGCTGACGCGGCGCGCGATTTCCTTTTCGGCGATACGGGCCAGCATTTCGGCATCGGGCGTCGGAGGTTCCGCGCCAAAGTAACGGTCGTCTGCGGCCAGATCCCGGAAATACTCCGCGATCGCTTTCATGGTATCAAACGATTCCTCAAACCCTTCAAGGGTGCAGGAGAACGTCCCGTAAGAAACCGTAAGCACTTTGTTATTCGTAACCATCTTCTGAAGGTCCTTTGCACTACTCAGCGATCAAACTACCACTAGAGGAAAGACGAAACGTGACCGATTCTGTGATGATCAGCGTATCATTTCTGGGCGAAAATGTGGCGGGCGGCTCTGGAGCGGGGGAAAACCGGAAGTTATGACGGCGATTGTTCACTGTTTGGAACCAATCACGGTGGTCGGCGCGGGACCGTTGAACCGAGAGGCCTTTGACATGGCGACGGCCCTGGCACCGCGGATTGTGGCGGCGGATGGCGGCGCGCAGCATTGTCTGGACATGGGGCATGCACCAGAGCGGGTGATCGGTGATTTGGATTCTCTGCCGGCGTCTCTGCGGGCGCAATTGACCCCGGATCAGCTGTGTCCTGTGGCGGAGCAAGATACCACGGATTTTGACAAGGCGCTGCGCCATCTGCAGGCCCCTTTGGTGCTTGGGGTTGGGTTTTCGGGCGGACGACTGGATCATGAGCTTGCCTGTTTCAGCACCCTTCTGCGCCATCCCGGGCAACGGGTGATCTTAATCGGGGCAGAAGATATTGTCTGTCTGGCACCGCCGCGTTTGCAGCTGGACCTTACCAAAGGCACGCGGGTGTCGCTGTTTCCTATGGTGCCTGTTGTTGGGCAGTCCAGCGGCTTGCAATGGCCCATCAATGATATTGCGTTTGCACCAGATGGGATGATCGGCACGTCCAATGCCGCACTGGGGCCGGTGACGCTGCGCTTTGAGGCCCCGGGCATGTTGCTGATCCTGCCACGCGCCTGGCTCGGTGCGCTGGTCAGGCAGCTTCTGGAGACGCCTGAAGAATGGCCCGCTCTCTGAGGATCACATAGAGCCCTGCGGCCATGGTGATGCCAATGCCTGCTGTCGCCATAAGATTGGGCCACTCCCCAAAAATCATCCAGCCCACAACGGCGGCGAGCGGGATTTCAACATATTGGATGGAGGCCAATGTGGTTGAGGGGGCGTAGCGCAGGGACCATGTCATGAACAGGTGGCCGATTGTGCCGATGACGCCAATCAGAAGCAACAAACCCCAAGTGCTTGGATCTGGCAGGTTTGTCGAAAGTTCTTCAAGACCAAGTTCCGTGCCAATCGCCAGGGTGGGCAATAGCAGCAGGCTTGCAATCACGCCACTGCTGGCTTGCAGAGTGATTGGGTCCACCTCCTTTGCAATCTGGCGGGTGACCAGCATAAAAAGGGCAAAGATGACAGCCACGATGACCGGCAAGATAGCGGGCAGGCCCACAGCCAGAAAACTGGGTTGAATGATCAGAAGGGTGCCCAGAAACCCGACAACGCAGGCCATGAGCCGCCGCATGCCAACTTCTTCGCCCAAAATGTAATGGCCCAGAAGCAGCATGATGAAAGGCATGACAAAGGCGATGGCAATGGCATCGGCCAATGGCAGGTGCCGCAGCGCAATGAACATGCAGCCAATGCCCCCGATATGCAGCAATGTGCGCCAGAGCACGAGCCACAACACGCGCGGTGGCATCCGCCAGTCCCGATCTGTCAAGGTGACAATTGGGATCAGGATCAGCGCCTGAACGCCAAACCGCACCAGAAGCAATTGCCCCACGGGGAGAACATCAGACAGCAGTTTGGCTGTGGCATCGCCAAGCGGTGCCAACAGACAGAAGCACAGCATCAGAAAGATGCCGAGAAGAGGACGGTCCGCGTGTTTCATGTGACAATCTTAGGTTGCGCTGAATGATGGTTCAATTCAGGTTTGCCTGAGGTTAACCTAGCGTCAATGTTTTCGGTGTGACCGTGATTGCGCGCAAAAAAAGGGCCAGCGCAAGGCTGGCCCGACAGGGAGTGATCCCGGGTGGTTTGAGGCCACCCGAGTTCGGGGAACAGTCAGCGATTCATACGATTTTCGATGAGATCATCGACGACGGTTGGATCTGCGAGTGTTGATGTGTCGCCGAGGGCGGCGTAGTCGTTTTCTGCGATTTTGCGCAGGATGCGGCGCATGATTTTGCCGGAGCGGGTTTTGGGCAGGCCCGGCGCCCATTGGATCAGATCCGGGCTGGCGATGGGGCCGATTTCGGTGC